>NZ_JAICZA010000113.1 GCF_025933915.1 Mycobacterium sp. | reverse complement strand
CCACTGCTCGGTGGCGGGGTAGTTGACGGGGTAGACGTCAAAGGAGCGGTCGCCGACGCGTTGGCGCAGCCCGTCGGTGAAGGCTTGTCCGGTGGGGCCCACGCCCGGGGCTTCGCCGGTGCCGCGGGCGAAGACCACTTGCACGTCCGGGCATTGGGCCGAGGCGGTGGGTATGAGCGAACCGGACACGGCCGACGCGGCCATGCCCGATGCTGCGACAACTACTGCTGGACCAAGGGAACGAAAAATGTGACGCGCGTTCATGCCGCCAGACGTGCCCATGCAAGCCCCTCCCAAACTGTCAACTTACGGATCATTTTGTGCTGTATTCCTGTATACCGGGGCGCAGCGACCAGGGGTGGATAGCGGCTCCTTCGCCTCCATCGGACCGATGCAGCCATTGCGCAGTCGGGTTGCCTACCAAAACACTTTAAGCTGTCATTCGATGTTGTCCATCGTAGCCGGAGACCGGTGTGGCGACATGGCAACGGGCGAAACGGGTTTCGGCGACGTGAACTTCGATCGTACCCGCGCTGAATTCCACTCACTGCAAAGCCGGGACACGACTGCGCGGGCGACAGGAAGAACTCGGGCTGGGAATCTCCTGTCGGGGCACAAGAGGAGAAGTCCGCCAGGTGGATTGGATTCCGCCCGAGCCGATATTGCTGAGCGAGCGCACAGATGTCGCCAAGGTCACATCCTGACAAAGCTCGGATGCGCCCGGCGTGGCGCCCTATTAAAGTGACGTATCTTAGGGAAAGCTTATGATTCGTTAAGTACGGAAACAGGTAGCACGGAGCAAGGCTGTGAACACGGACCGTTTCGACGCGATCATCGTAGGTGCAGGTTTCGGCGGCATCGGTGCCGCAATTCAGCTCAAGCGCCTCGGGTTCGAAAACTTCGTCATCCTCGACCGCGAGGACGACCTGGGCGGTACCTGGCATGTCAACCACTACCCGGGCATCGCCGTCGACATCCCCTCCACCACGTACTCGTATTGGTTTGAGCCCAAACCTGACTGGTCACGGTTGTTTGCGCCGGGTGCCGAGGTCAAGCAATACGCCGCGAGTGTCGCCGCCAAATACGACGTACGCCGCCACATGCGTTTCAACACGACCGTCGAGGGTGCCCAGTGGGATGAGGAAGCCTCGGCGTGGCGGGTCGCGCTGGCCGGCGGCGAAACCCTGACCACCCGGTACCTGATCACCGCGACGGGGTTTTTGTCCCAGCCGCGCATCCCCGACATTCCCGGCATCGCGAGCTTCCAAGGCAAGGTGGTGCACACCACCGCGTGGGACCACCGCTATAGCTACCAGGGGCGCCGAATCGCGGTCATCGGGACCGGGGCGTCCGCGGTGCAGGCCATTCCCGAGCTGGCCAAACAGGCCGCGGACCTGACCGTGTACCAGCGCACCGCGACCCACGTGATTCCCAAGTTTGATTTCCCCATCACCCCGCGGATGCGACGCCTGTTCGCGCGGGTGCCGGCGGTGCAGCGGGGCCTGCGGTGGGTGAGCGACATCGTCCTCGAGATCATCATGGTGTTCATGGCGCTGTATTTTCGGCAGTCGCGGGGGCGGGGCAACATTTCCGCCTCCGACCTGGCCAAGATGAACCGATTCCGGTGGATCCGGGACAAGGAACTGCGCGCCAAGTTGACGCCGGACTACGACCTCGGCTGCAAGCGGCCGACCTTTTCCAATAGCTTCTACCGCGCTTTCACCAAGCCGCACGTGCACCTCGAGACGAACACGATCGAGCGGTTCGAGCCGGACGGCATCGTCACCGCGGATGGGCGTAAGACCGTCATCGACACCCTGGTGCTCGCGACCGGATTCGACCTGTGGGAGGCCAACTTCCCGGCCATCGAGGTGGTCGGCCGGAAGGGACGCAACCTCGGAAAGTGGTGGCGGGAGACCAGGTTCCAGGCCTACCAGGGCGTCTCGATGCCCTACTTCCCCAACTATTTGAGCCTGGCCAGTCCGTTTGCCTTCTCCGGACTCTCCTTCTTCCACACCATCGAATACCAGATGCGGCACATGGACCGGCTGCTCGGCGAGGTCAAGCGTCGGGGCGCGACGACCTTCGAGGTGACCGAGGAGGCCAACGACCGATTCATGGAGCGGATGACCAAACTGCTGGACGACTCGGTGTTCTACGCCGGCAACTGCGCGACGTCGCGGTCGTACTATTTCAGTCCCAATGGTGAAGCATCGCTGCTGCGTCCGACTACGACGCTGAACTCGATGCGCGAAGCCCGCACCTTCCCGTTCAGCGACTACGTGATCGCCTAGCGCCTCAGCGGCGCGCGGACCCGGTCAGCGGTTGCCCGTTGGCGGACTGCAGCAAGCAGATGACGGTGCTCGGGGTGGGGTTGGCGCCGGTACGGTCTTGATTCGAGTCGATGAGATAGGTGATCGAAAACCTGCCGCTGTCAACGGATTGCCCCGTGTAGGGAGCGAGCCCGGCCGCGCAGTCCCGATTGGCGACGGTCGCGATGGCGGCGTTGACGGCCGTCGGAGCGCGCAGGTACACCTCGGCTAAATGCGCTGTCGCACAGTCGATTACGGTGACGTCGACGCGGCTGCCGTCGGCTGGCGGCAGGTCGGCCACACACTCACCGGCTTGCAGGTCGATCCACTTCTCGGTGTGCGAGCCCGACGGCAACGGAGCGGCGGTGGCCCCGGTGGCAGTGGCGCAGAACGCCAGCACGCCCGCGGTGGTCAGGACGCCCGCCGCCCGAAGGCTTAAGACCCGCATCGCAGCCTCCCTCGCTCTTAAGGGTGGAGTCTAGGAGGTGTTGGTCAGCGCGGGGTCCGGTTTTTCCGACGACATCGACAGGAACCCGCGCACGCAGCGCGCGGCCAGCAACCAGTTCGCCGGCTTCTTCATGTCCAGGCCGCCCAGGAGCTGTCTGATCATGGTCAGCGTGTCGAAGTAAATACGTTCGCAGACAAGCGTTTCCGTCTCGTCGAAGACGAAGTAGGCGGTCATGCGGACGCGGAACCGGCTGCCGGTGGGCGGGACCTTGCCCAGGTAGCCGCGGTGGGTTCCCATCAGCCAGAATTCGACGATCACCGCGTCGGCGCTGTGCCGCAGCGCGATGATTTCGTGGTCCTGGTCGGGAAACGCGGTCCGCGTGTAGGCGTAGTAGTCGCGCACCGCCACGTCGCCGTCGTGCACGAGCATCTGGGGGATCAGCTCGTAGCGCGGATGCGGGAAGGTCGCCAGGACGTCGTCCCAGGCGTGGCGGACCTCGTCGTGGAAGTGGTCGAGCACGAGTTTTTGGCGGGCGGCCAGCACCTCGGGAGCGGGAAACGCGGGAATGCTCACGTGGCCAGCGTAATGCTGGATTCCGGCTTGGCGGGCTGTGTTGCCGTCTCAGATTTGATAGCGCCCGCGCTATCGGATTCGAGACGGTGATATGCCTTTCGGGAGAGGGCTGGGCGGGGGCATAGGTGACCGCCGGATTTGATAGCGCGGGCGCTATCGGATTCGAGAAGGTGATATACCTTCGGAGACAGGCGAATCCGGTAAACGACTACCGCGGGGGAGTCCAGGCGACCGGCAGGCTCTTGATGCCGTGAATGAACTGCGACAGCAGCCGCGCGGGTTCGTCCGTCGCGACGATGTCGGGTATCTCGCGGCGCAATTCGTCGAAGACAACCCGGATTTCGCGACGAGCCAGGTTGGCACCCAGGCAGAAATGGGCGCCGCCGCCGCCGAAGCCGAAATGCGGATTGGGGGTGCGCGCGACGTCGAAAAGCCAGGGATCCTCGAACGTCGACTCGTCGCGATTGGCCGAGTTGTACCACAGCGTGACCTTGTCGCCGGCCTTCATCTTGGTGCCGCCGAGCTTGAAGTCCCGGGTCAGCGTGCGTCGCATGTACACCACCGGGGAAGCCCACCGCACGACCTCCTCGACCGCGGTCGGCGTCAGGTGGTCGAAGTTGGACCACCACTTGTCCCGCTCGGCGGGATAGCGCGACAGCGCGAGCACGCCGTGGCTGATCGCATTGCGCGTCGTCTCGTTGCCGGCCACCACCAGCAGAATGAAGAACGATGCGATCTCCGTCGACGTCAGCCGTTCCCCGTCGACCTCGGCCTCCACCAGGCTGGTGGTCAGATCGTCGTGGTGATTGGACCGCCGGTCCTCGGCCAGCGCGCTGGCATAGGCGCCGATGTCCATCGACACCTGCAGGAACTCCCCGAAATCCGTGGCCAGGTCCGGGTCGCCGAACCCGAGAATCACGTTGGTCCAGTGGAAGATTCGCTGATGGTCCTCCTCGGGGATGCCCATCATGTCGCAGATGATCTGCAGCGGCAGCGGGCCGGCGAGCTCGCTGACCAGCTCGGCTTGCCCGTCGGGATGATTGGCGATCAGCGAGGCAACCAACCGGCGGGCTCGCTCGCGGACCGAGGCTTCGATGCGCGCCACCACTTTCGGGGTGAACGCACGGCTGACGATCGAGCGCAGCCGCTGGTGCCGGGGATCGTCGAGCACGATCATCGAGCCGAAATATTCGCTGATCTCGGGCGTGTTGTCGTTGATCGTGATGTTGGGGCTGGAGCTGAAGATGTCCGGGTGACGGCTCGCGAAAAACACGTCGTCATGCTTGGTCAGCGCCCAGTGCCCGGTGCCCGGTTCGAACCCCTCGTACTCGATCGCGGGCCAGAACGAGATCGGTGCCTCGCGGCGCAAGGTGGCGAAAGCGCCGTCGCGGAAGTCGTCGTCTAGCTCCCAGAAGTCCAGCGAGTCGAGATGGATGTCGGCCAGCGGAATGTCGGGCGGTGGCGCCCCGTTCGTCCGCGCCGCCAGGCCCGTGGTCACGCGTCTGTTGGGACCCGTCTTGAGGCTCACCTAGAGCTCCTTTTCTCGTGAGGGGACGGCTCGGTCAATGGGTGCAGACCGTTCTGGCGGGCGCACCGACGGTTGCCGTGGCCGCGCTCACCACGTTGCCGTCGACCAAAATCTTGCAGGAGATCGGGCCGGGCCCCTGCGCGCTGATGGTGAACACCTCCCCGCCGAACCCGGAGAACTCCGTCGACCAGGGCAGCGGCGCATTGACCTGATGCAGCTGCCCGGTGTCGGTCTCGTAGTAGATGAATTCGGCGACCGCGGGCCCATTGACCTCGTAGCGGACGTGCGGCATCTGAGGTAGGGCGTTGGCCACACCGCAGGCATTCGCGAACCCGAAACCGACGGCCAACAGGAGCGAAGGTCCGGTGAGGTGCTTCGTCATGAATTGCATCGTGTCACCACGGGCGACGGTAGGGAAGCTTAATGTGAAGTTCCGAGCGGGGGCTGGTGACCGGAAAGGTGGCGTCAAAGCATGGCGGAACACGGCTCAAAGCGTGTGGTGGTGTTTGGCACTGGTTTCGTGGGCAAGATGGTGATCCCCGAGATCGTCAAGCATCCGTCGTTCGAGTTGGTGGGCGTCGGTGTCAGCAGTCCGAACAAGGTTGGCCGCGATGTCGGCGAGATCTGCGGGATGGCCGAGAAGGTGGGCGTTCTCGCGACCGACGACATCGATGCCCTGATCGCTTTGAAACCTGATGCGCTGGTGCATTACGGCCCGACGGCCCTGCACGCCAAGGAGAACATTGCGCTGATCACCCGGTTCCTGCGGGCCGGCATCGACGTGTGTTCGACGGCGATGACGCCGTGGGTCTGGCCGACCATGCACCTCAACCCGCCGAACTGGATCGCGCCCATCACCGAGGCGTGCGAACTGGGCGAGGCGTCCTGCTTCACCACCGGCATCGACCCCGGGTTCGCCAACGACCTGTTCCCCATGACGCTGATGGGGCTGTGCTCGGAGGTGCGCCGGGTGCGGGCCTCGGAGCTGCTGGACTACACCAACTACGAGGGCGACTACGAAGTCGAGATGGGCATCGGCCGCGAGCCCGAATACAGCCCGATGCTGGAAGACTCCAACGTGTTGATCTTTGCGTGGGGCGCCACCGTCCCGATGATCGCCCACGCCGCCGGCATCATGCTCGACGAGATCACCACCACCTGGGACAAATGGGTGACGCCCACCGAGCGCACCACCGCCAAAGGCGTCATCAAGGCCGGGCACGTCGCCGCCGTCCGGTTCACCATCAACGGCGTCTACCAGGGTGAGACCCGCATCCAGCTCGAGCACGTCAACCGGATCGGCCTCGACGCCGCACCGGACTGGCCGTCGGGCCATGACAACGACGTCTACCGGGTGGAGATCGAAGGGACGCCGAGCATCTTCCAGGAGACCGCGTTCCGCTTCACCGACGGCTCCGGCCGCGATGCCGCCGCGGCCGGCTGCCTGGCGACCGGGCTGCGGGCGCTCAATGCCGTGCCGGCGGTCAACGACCTCCGGCCGGGCTGGGTCACCCCGCTCGACCTGCCGCTCATCGCCGGCGCCGGCACCATCCGCTGACCGGCGCACAGCGCGCACATAGCTGCCGCCGACACGCGGTACAGGTTGTCGCGGCACAATGACCGTTAGCGGCGGCTAGCCGGGTGCGAATTGGTGCTGGCGAACATGGGGATCGAAATATGGCCAATGGAGCGGGGACCGCACTGGGCTTATCGATCGGTGCCACCAACCTCGCGGCCGCAACCTCCGATAACGCCGTCACCCGCAAGCCCGTTCTGACGCTGTATCCGGACCGCCCCGCCGAGATCGGCATCCCCGCCGAAAACCCCAGGCTGCAAGGGCCGGGCGTGGTGATCACCGGCTTCGTGAATCGAGTCGGCGACCCGCGCGGGATCGTGGCCCCCGACGGCTCGGTGCACCGCGGCGAGGTGTTGCTCGCCGACGGGTTGCGGGCGCTGGCCTATGCCGCGACCGGCGGAGGCCGCCTGCCCGACGACGTCGCGGTCACCTATCCCGCCCATTGGGATTCGCCCGCGGTCGAGGCCCTGGGCGCCGCCCTGGAGGAAATTCCCGAATGGTCGCAACGCGCGCGCCCGATCCTGTTGATTCCCGACGCCGCCGCGGCGCTGCTCGCCGTGCGGGCCAACCCGGGCATCCCGGCGCGCGGGACCGTGGCGGTGTGCGATTTCGGCGGCGGCGGCACCAACATCACCTTGATGGGCGCCGACGGCGACTACCGGGCGTTGGCGCCGACCGTGCGGCACCGGGACTTCTCCGGCGACCTGATCGATCAGGCGCTGCTGGGTGTCGTGGTGGCCAACATGCCGACCACCGGCGCATTCCCCACGGGTACGGCGGCGATCGGCTCGCTGAGCCGGCTGAGAAGCGGGTGCCGAGTCGCCAAGGAACAACTGTCCTCGAGCACCGCGACCACGCTGACCGACGGACTGACCGGGGCGCGGGGCGAAATCCGGCTCACCCGCCACGAACTCGACGACGCGATCCGCCCGGCGCTCACCGGCTTCCTCGCGAGACTGGATGAAACGTTGGTGCGCAACGGAATCCGCGATCTCGTCGCGGTGGTTTCGACGGGTGGGGGAGCGAACCTCCCGGCCGTCACCACCACGCTGGCGCGGCATTTTCGCGTCCCGGTCGCCACCACGCCGCGGCCCCAGCTCACGGCGGCGGTCGGCGCCGCGTTGCGGGTCGCGCACGGTGCCGGTGACGCCGGCGCGACGTTGTCCGCGCCCGCCGCGCCCGCCACCGGCACGGCCCGGGCGGCGGTGCGGCCGGATCAGCGTTCGGAGGCTACCGCCACCGCCCAGGTGCCACCGGCGGACCCGACACCGGGCGGGACGCCGATACGGGCCTGGTCGGCGACGGGTCATCACTCGCGCGTCACGCCGGTCGGCGCGACGGCCGATACGGCGGCGACCTCGCGGATCGATGCCGCGACCCCTGTGCGCAAGCGAATATTCGCGCGATGGCGTCTGCTGCCTGCGGCCGCCGTCTTCCTCACCGCCGCGGCGGTGCTGCTGGTGGGGGCCGCCCTGGCGATCGGACTGAGCTCGCAGGACAAATCGGCGACGACGCCGGCGCCCGCCCTGACCACGGCCCCGGCCGCGCGGTCGCCGTCGCCCAACAACGCGACGGCCGAGCCCGGGCCCCCGGACGTCCCGGCGCCGTCGACCTCCGATACCAACCCGCCGGCCGAGACCGAGACGCCGATGACCACCACGCCGCCGGCGACCCCGCAGGCGGGCCCGCCTGCGGCACCCGCACATCCGGTATCCCCGCGTAGGGCCGCGGTCCCGCCCATCCCCGGCGTCAACGAACCCATCCCCGGGATCGACCGGGTCAACGAGATCATTCAGGAGATCCAAGGCGGCCTGGGCATCAGCCTCCTGGGGCCGCTACCCGCTCAGTGAGCCTTATTCGGGAATTCCCGTCCAGCTCAATCCTTTTCGCCCTTGTTCTCCGCGGTCGCGGCTTCCCTGAGCCTCTCGTTCAGGGCCTTGTCCTTGTCGATCTGGTCCTTCAAATCGTCTTCGTCGCGCGCCTCGTCGCCCGTGGCCTGGTCGTCCGAACCCGCGCCCTCGGCCACTTCGTGCTTGGGACTGCCGTCCTCGTCCAGCCACTCGTTGACCGCGGTGCCGGACACGCTCCCGCCGGTGCCGGGCAACACGATCGTGGGCTTTTCCTTATAGGCCTCCATCATTTCGGCGGCCTTCTTCTTGGCGTCCTCGTCCGGCTCCGGCTTCTCAGTCAGTTGTTGACCATCGTCTTGCTCGGACCCCTTATCGTCCTGCACGCTCATGTGCCTACCCCCTCGCAGTCGCAGGTTCGACGATTGCAAGGGGTTACCCGTTGCGCGGCTGTGCCGAAACTCTTGTCAGCGCGATACGTCGCCCTTGACCAGCACAACCAGCGCCTGCGGGATCCGCATCGGCTCGGGTGCGCTGGACAGGCGCTCGGCGACGCCGCTTTGCAGCTGCTCGGCGAATTGCGCGGCCCGTGCGTCATGAGGCCCGCCGTCGAGCGCATCCAGCAGCGCGGGGAACACCGCGGACCGCCCGAAGGCCGCCCACTGCGCCCCGAAAGCCTGCGCGTCGCGGTCCGACTGGAAACGTGCCCAGAATCGATCCTCGGCGTTGAATATCTCGAGGTGCTCGACCATCAGGCCTTCGAACCGGCCCGTGGGCGAGAACGGAGCGCGAAAATCCTTCTCAGTCCGGGCAAACGTGGGAATGGCCATGCGCCGCAGCTCATCTGACTGCAGCAGGCCGTCGCGCACCTGATCGTCGAGCGCCCCGACAAGGGCGTCGAGCAAGGGGGCGAAGCCCGCCGTCCCGTCCTCGTCGGCCGCCAGCGTCAACGCCACCAACCGACCCTCGGGGGCCAGTTCCCGACCGCGGAACGCGACGAAGTTATGCCAGTCCAGCGCGGCCTGATCGGAATATGCCGAGCGCACCGAGTCGTCGTCGCTGCACGACACGTGTACGTGATCGGGTATCTCGCAGGGCGTTCGGCTCAACCACTGGGTTGCCCAGGACGTCCAGCCCAGGTTGACGGTCTTGGACGGCACGATCTGGTTGTAGAACGACCGGCCGATCGCCGACGTGAACGTCGACGCATCGAACTGCAGGTAACTTTCCGGATCGTCGGCGACCGTGTCGAACAGCGCCGTGAAGTCGTTGCGCGGAACATCGGTGTGCGCCACCAGGATTGCGTGATCATGGCGGGTGCGCCGGCGTAGCACCGCGATGGCCGCCGACAGCGGCTTGAGTGAATTGTGACCGTTGGCGGCGCCATAGTCCGCGATGACGATCGGCTGTGGGGCCTTGGGCAGCCCGACGTGCTCCGCGGCCCGCTCGAACCCCGCGATCGCCTTCGCCAAACCGGCGGCCCGCAGCCGCGACGCCTCGGTGTAGGTCGGCTCGGGGCGGACCACAATGCTCGATTCGGGCATCCGTGGTTCGGGCTGCATAGGGCCAACGATAGTGGCTGGGGTGGCGACCAGTTCGGTTCGGGCGAATCAGTGGCCGCGGGCCACCCACTCCTCGTAGTGCACGATCTCGTCGCCGATGGTGGTGCTGTCGCCGTGGCCGGTGTGCACGACGGTGTCGCCGGGCAGGGTACCGAGCCGGCCGGAGATCGACTGCAGGATCGTGGGGAAGTCCGAATAGGAGCGCCCCGTCGCACCCGGGCCGCCGGAGAACAGGGTGTCCCCGCTGAACACCACACCGAGTTCGGGGGCGTACCAGCACACCGAGCCGGGGGAGTGACCCGGCGTGTGCAGCGCCAGCAGCTCGGTGCCGGCGACATCGATCGTGTCCCCGTCGGCGATGGTGTGGAAGTCTTTGTCCGGGTGAGTCATTCGCCACAACACGTCGTCGGCGGGGTGCAGCAGCACCGGTGCGTCCAGGGCCACGCCCAGTTCGGGGGCCACCGTGACGTGGTCGTTGTGTCCGTGGGTGCACACCACCGCGACCACGTTGCGCTTGCCCACCGCGGCCAAGATGGGCTCGGCGGCGTGCGCGGCGTCGAACACCACGACGTCGGAGTCGTCGCCGACGATCCAGATGTTGTTGTCGACTTCCCAACTGCCGCCGTCGAGTTCGAACGTTCCGTGGGTGACCAGGCGTTCGACGGCTTTGTCCGAGGCCGCCATCAGAGCACCACCACCGAACGCAGCACGTTGCCCCCGTGCATCTTGTGGAACGCCTCTTCGACGTCGCCGAGCCCGATGCGCTCGGAGACGAACTGCTCGAGCGGAAGCCGGCCCTGCAGATACAGGTCGATCAGCGTGGGGAAGTCGCGTTCGGGCAGGCAGTCGCCGTACCACGACGACTTCAGCGAGCCACCGTGGCTGAAAAAGTCCACCAGCGGCATGTCCAGGGTCATGTCGGGGGTCGGAACACCTACCAGCACAACGGTTCCGGCGAGGTCACGGGCGTAGAAGGCCTGCTTGTACGTTTCGGGCCGGCCCACCGCGTCGATCACCACGTTGGCGCCGAACCCGTCGGTGAGGTCCTGGATCGTCTTGACCACGTCGAATTCGCGGGCATTGACGGTGTGCGTGGCGCCGAACTTGCGGGCCCAGTCCAGCTTGGTGTTGTCGGTGTCCACGGCGATGATGCGCCGCGCGCCCACCAGCGCCGCCCCGGCGATCGCGGCATCGCCCACGCCGCCGCAGCCGATCACCGCGACGGTGTCGTCACGATTGATGGCGCCGGTGTTGATCGCCGCACCGAGTCCGGCCATCACGCCGCAGCCCAACAGCCCGGCGACCGCCGGGTCGGCCTCGGGATTGACCTTGGTGCACTGGCCCGCGGCCACCAGCGTCTTGTCGGCGAACGCCCCGATGCCCAGCGCGGGGGTGAGCTCGGTGCCGTCGGTCAGCGTCATCTTCTGGGTGGCATTGAAGGTGTCGAAGCACAGGTGCGGGCGGCCGCGTTTGCAGGCCCGGCACTGCCCGCACACCGCGCGCCAGTTCAGGATCACGAAGTCGCCGGGTGCGACGGCGGTTACGTCGGGGCCGACGGCCTCGACCGTGCCGGCGGCCTCGTGGCCGAGCAAAAACGGGTACTCGTCGTTGATGCCGCCCTCGCGGTAGGTCAGGTCGGTGTGGCACACCCCGCAGGCGATGACGTCGACCAGAACCTCCCCGGGTCCGGGATCCGGGACGACGATGTCCACCAGTTCGACGGGCTCGCCCTTCTTGCGTGAAATCACGCCGCGCACTGTCTGACTCATGGCTCCAACCTAGGCGCTCGCCGCCATACATCTCGCGTCGGGCTGTCCACCCATCGGGCCGGTGTAGCGTCGCAGGGCGTGACGACTTTGGAAACCACCGAAGAATTCACCGAACGACTGACCGCCGCCATCGACGGCGCCAGCCTGACGCTGTTGCTGAGCATCGGGCATCAGACCGGACTGCTGGACACAATGGCCGGACTGCAACCCTCCACCAGCGAGCAGATCGCCTCGGCCGCCGGACTGAATGAGCGCTACGTCCGAGAGTGGCTTGCCGGCATGACCACCGGCCGCGTGGTCGAGTACGACCCCGACACCGCCACTTACTCGTTGCCTGCAGAGCGCGCCAAGGTGCTGACGCGCGAGGCCGGACCGGACAACCTGGCCCTGGTGACCCTGCTTGTTCCGGTGCTCGCCGAGGTCGAACAAAAGATCATCGGGTGTTTCCGCGCCGGCGGCGGGTTGCCGTACAGCGAGTTTCCCCGCTTTCACGCGTTGATGGCCGAACAAAGCGGCGTGGTGTACGACACCGCGTTGGTCGGCGTGGTGCTGCCGTTGGTGGACGGCCTCG
This sequence comes from Mycobacterium sp., assembly GCF_025933915.1. GTDB lineage: Bacteria > Actinomycetota > Actinomycetes > Mycobacteriales > Mycobacteriaceae > Mycobacterium. Next base: position 3,308 of record NZ_JAICZA010000113.1, on the reverse strand, counting down.
TGGACCGCCTGCGGTCCGGAGCCGACGTGGCGGATTTCGGCTGCGGCAGCGGACACGCCATCAACGTGATGGCCCAAGCGTTTCCGGCCAGCCGCTTCACCGGCATCGACTTCTCCGAGCAGGCCATCGCCACCGGAATCCGGGAAGCCGCCGAGCGAGGCCTGACCAATGCGGCCTTCGAGAGCCACAATCTGGCTGAGCTGGACAAGGCGGATGCATACGACGTCATCACCGTGTTCGACGCCATCCACGATCAGGCGCAGCCGGCGCGGGTTTTGGAGAACATCTACCGGGCGCTGCGGCCCGGCGGCGTGCTGCTGATGGCCGACATCAAGGCGTCGAGCCGGCTCGAGGAGAACGTCGGCGTCCCGATGAGCACCTACCTGTACACGACGTCGCTGATGCACTGCATGACGGTGTCGCTGGCACTGGACGGGGCCGGACTGGGCACCGCCTGGGGGACGCAGTTGGCCGTGTCGATGCTGGGCGATGCCGGGTTCGGCGATGTGAGCGTGGCGGAGATCGAGTCGGACCCGATCAATAACTACTACATCGCCAGGAAGTGATGGCGGCCCTCGACGCCCTGGACCGTTGGCCGGTCGGGGCGGCCGCCGCCGCGGTGGTTGGCTCTGGCGGCGTGCTGGCCAGCCACGGCGACACCGGTCGGGTGTTCGAGCTGGCCTCGGTGACCAAGCCGCTCGCGGCCCGCGCCGTGCACGTCGCCATCGAGGAAGGTGCCGTCGACCTCGACACGGTCGCCGGCCCGCCCGGTTCCACCATCCGCCACCTGCTGGCGCACACCTCGGGCCTATCGATGCACTCCGAGAAGGTGCTGGCCGCCCCCGGCGTCCGGCGCATCTACTCCAACCAGGGCTTCACCGTGCTGGGCCAGACCGTGGAACGCGAGACCGGCATCGACTTCGCCCGCTATCTGGCCGAGGCGGTGTGCGAACCGCTGGGCATGACGACAACACGCCTCGACGGGGGCGCGGTGGCCGCCGGGTTCGGCGCGACGTCGACCGTGACGGACCTGGCCGCATTCGCGGGGGACTTGCTGCGCCCGTCCACGGTCTCGCAGCGGCTGCATGCCGAGGCCACGACGGTGCAATTTCCGGGTCTGGACGGCGTTTTGCCCGGATACGGGGTGCAGCGCCCCAACGATTGGGGGCTGGGGTTTGAGCTCCGGGATACGAAATCGCCGCACTGGACGGGCGCGCGGAACTCGGCGCGAACGTACGGCCATTTCGGCCAAGCAGGTGGTTTCATCTGGGCGGATCCGGAGATCGAGCTGGCGCTGGTGGTGCTCACGGACCGCGAATTCGGGGAGTGGGCGCTGCGGCCGTGGCCGGCGATTTCCGACGCCGTGATAGCCGCGTACAGCTAATTCGGACTGCACACTAGCGCAACACGGGTATCACAGGGCACAATAGACACGCAGGACACACAAAAAATCGAAGATTTCAGCAAGCTGCCCTGCTTGCCGGGTCCACAGGTCGTTGGGGAAGACGTCCCTCGTGGAACCGAAGGAGCAGGAAATGCGAGCGTCGAATCAATTCGCCGACGTGACGACTGGCGTGGTGTACGTGCACGCTTCGCCGGCGGCGGTGTGCCCGCATGTCGAGTGGGCGTTGTCGTCGACCCTGGGCGCCAAGGCGAACCTGAACTGGACGCCCCAGCCGGCGATGCCCGGTCAGCTGCGCGCGGTCACCAACTGGGTCGGTCCCGTGGGCACCGGCGCCAAGTTGGCCAACGCGTTGCGCTCCTGGTCCGTGCTGCGGTTCGAGGTCACCGAGGACCCCAGCCCCGGAGTCGACGGCCATCGCTTCAGCCACACCCCGCAACTGGGTCTGTGGACCGGGGCGATCAGCGCCAACGGCGACATCATGGTCGGGGAGATGCGGCTGCGGGCGATGATGGCCCAGGGCGCCGACACCTTGGCCGCCGAACTGGATTCCGTGCTGGGGACGGCCTGGGACGAGGCGCTCGAGGCGTATCGCGACGGCGGCGACGGCGCCGAGGTGAGCTGGCTGAGCCGGGGGGTCGGTTAGGTTTCCTGGCGAGCTGACCAAAAGCCCGGGCAAAAGCCCCCGAAAATTCCTATTTTCGGGGGCTTTTGCGTCTGCTCGCCCGAAGGGCGATGTTGCCCGATCAAGGCCGCGAGTTCGGTGGCGAATTTGGGTTGACCGCGCGCCCGCTTTCGCCGCCGAGTCGGCCGTCATGCCTACCGCCCCTGTTGGGTGGCTAACTGTTAATATAAAGGACGTATATCCGGTAAATAGTGGGATGGCAGGTGGCGAGGTGGACGGCGAAACCGACGCGCTAGCGAGGCGGCCACAACGAGATCGGCTGCCTCGCAACCGGCAACGTGAACGTGTGCTGGCGTTGGTGCGCGAACACGAGGGTGCCGTCGATGCCGAAAAGCTTGCTTCGGAAATGGGTTTGCATATCACGACAGTGCGGTTTCACCTGGACGCCCTCTGCGACGAGGAGTTGATCGTGCGCACCAGGATGAATCGACCCGGCCGCGGTCGGCCCCGCACCGGCTATCGAGCGGTCGAGACGGGCATGGACTATCGGACGCTGGCCGAGATCCTAGCGATGGAGTTGGGCCGCACCGAGGAAACCCGCGGGCTCCGCGCGCAGCGTGCCGGACGGAAATGGGCCACCCGGATAGCGGTTCCCCTCGAGGACGCGGAGGCCGACACCGGCGACGTGCTCGACCGAGTGGCGGCGGACACCGCACGGGCTTTCACGCGGTTGGGGTTCGGCCCTGAACTCGTCGCGGCGGCAGAGTCGACGCCGCCACCCGCTGACAGCGGTCCGGCGGCTGGGCGGGAGCGGACCATTCGGATGCACGCCTGCCCCGTCCGGGATCTGGCCAGGTCCCATCCCGAGGTGGCGTGCGGGGTGCACCTGGGGTTGCTGCAAGGCATGCTCGACAATTCACCCACCGAAAAAGGCCAGCCGATGTCCCCGCGCCCGGCGATGCAGGCTCACCTCGAGCCTTTTGTCGAGCCCCAACTGTGTGTGGCCAGGCTGGTGGCGAGGTGAGTGCAGCCGAGGTCCTCGCCGATCTCCTGGCCACCGGTTCGGGCACCGACTGACCGGTCCAACGAAAAGGCCGGGCCGACTAGGGAACCCGCGGACGGCTAGGCCGGCTCGCAGATCACCACCGGAATCACCCGGTCGGTCCACGATTGGTATCTGCCCCACCGCGGGTTGTGCGCAACGAGCCGCGGCCACAGTTCTGCGCGTTCCGTCTCGTCAGCGACGCGGGCATGCATGTCGCGGGTCTGCGCTCGGATCTG
>NZ_JAICZA010000152.1 GCF_025933915.1 Mycobacterium sp. | reverse complement strand
TGAATGGCCTCTTCGGCCGGCCTGCCCCTGAGCAGTTCGATCGTCTGGGTCAACAGTGCGGCCACGACCGGGTTGACCTTGGCGTTCGCGCTGTCCAGCACCTTGCGCAGCAGCCCGACTCGGCCTTCGACCGGAACGGCGTAGTCACCCAACAAGATGGCCAGTCGCGGTTGCGCCTCCAGAATGCGCGAGAACCGGAACAGCTGTTCTTCGACCTCGTCGACCTTGTCCTCACGTTCGGCGACTTCGAGCAAGGCCTGCCGCGACACGTGCTCGAGGGCGGCGATGAAGTCGGAGTTGGCCGACCACCGCTCCGAGGCGGCTGAGCGCAGAACGTCGAGGGCGGGGTCACCGACCTTGCCGGTGAACAACCGCTCGATCAATCGGGCCCTGGGGGCCCCGTCCTCAGCGGGCACCGTGAGATACCGCGTGATGACGATTTCGCGATCCAACATCTGGGCCACCGCGACCAGTTCACCAGATAGGGTGGAAAGCCCCTTGTTGTCAAGGTCTTTGGCGATGGTGCCGAACCGCTCCGACAGGTTGGTCAGCGCGAGACGGCTGGACGAGCGCATCTCGGTCATCAACGGATATTGGACATCGGCGATTGCGGGCGCCATCGCGTCGAGATCGTCCAGAAAACGATCCACGGTGGCCGATTGCTGCGCGGAGTCAGCGACGAAGTTACGCACCAGCTCGCCGGCCTGGCGCACCGCTTCGTGACCGAGTTCCAGACGGAGCTGACGGGTCAATTGGGTACGCAGCAGGTCGACCTGGCGGCCGCCCTGTGTCTTGATGCGTTCCGCCTCGACGCCGGCCTGGGTCCCCAGCTGCTCAGTGATGCGCTTGGAGTCCGACTCTGCCTCTCCGACAACACGTTTCGATTCCGCCTTGGCGTCTTCCACGGCCTTGCTGTGGGCGGTGGTCGACTCGGTCAACCGATCGCTCGCCGCGGCCGCGTCCTTCAATTGTTGGCGCACCGTGGCTTGCCGCGCGGTCATCAAACGACGCACCGGTGGCACCACGTAACGCACCACCAGGAACACGATGGCCGCAAAGCCCACCAACTGGCCGATGAAAGTCGACATACGTAATTACCGTCCGGATGTCTTGGTTGCGGATGTGGTCGCTGCAGCGGGTGCGACGTCGACACCCAGGATTCGACTGGCCAACGTCGCCGACATAGGCGCCACGTTGGCACGCAAATCCAGTTCCACGGCGTCCCTTTCCCGCTTCAATTGCTGGGCGGCCAGCTGCAACGTCGACATCACCTCTTGCTCGGCCCGGGCGCGCGCATCTTCCACGACCTTACGGCCCTCGGCGCGCGCGTTGTCGCGCAACGACGACGCCTGCACTCGGGCCTCCGTCATGGCTTCTTCGTAATCGGCCTGGGCGGCTTCGAACTGCTCGGTCGCCTTCTTGGTGTCGGAAGCCGTCTTGGCGACCATCGCGTCGCGCTCACGCAACACCTTCATGACCGGCGGCACGACGAATGTACCGATGACGGCCAGCACGATCAGGAAGATGGCCAGCACGAAGAAGAAGGTGCCGTTGGGAACGAGGAAGTTGTTGCCTCCCTCTGCCACCACCTGGCTGGATGCCAGAACGCTCAGGCTCGCGTCACCCATCACAGCGAACTAGGTGCCGACGGGCGTGGCGAAGACGAACAGCGCCATGAAGGCCAGGTTGATGAAGTAGGCCGCCTCAACCAGACCGACGGTGATGAAGAACGGCGTAAACAACCGGCCTTGCGCCTCGGGTTGCCGGGCGATCCCGGAAACCAGCGCGTTACCGGCGATACCGTCACCGATACCGGCACCGATCGCGCCGCCGCCCATGATGAGTCCACCGCCGATGAGTGCAGCGGCAGCGACTTGGGGGTCCAGAGCCATTCTTATCCTCCTTGATATCTGGTAGGGGTCTACCAGGCCTCTGTAATGGTGCGTGGGACAAAACAATTCATGGTGGCTTTAGTCATGGTGATCCTCGATCTCCATGGCCTGGCTGAAGTACAAGATGGTCAGGATCGAGAAAATGAAGGCCTGTATCGCTCCCACGAACAGGTCGAACGCTTTCCAGATCGCGTTGGGCGCCCACATGATGTAGGGCGGGAACAGCGCGATCAGCGCGACCAAGATGCCGCCGGCGAAGATGTTGCCGAAAAGTCGGAGTGACAACGAGATTGGCTTGGCCAGCTCCTCGACCAGGTTGATCGGCGCCAAGAACGCGACGTGGCCTTTGAGGACGGCGAGCGGGTGCCCGACGACTCCGCGACGCCAGATACCGGCCACGTGGTAGCAGACAAAGACGAAAAGAGCCAGTGCCAGAACGTAATTGATGTCCGCCGCCGCCGACTTCAGCAACTCAGTGGTGTGCCCGGAGGCGTCGGTGTATTGCAGCGGGAGCACCGAGAGCCAGTTGGAGATCAGGATGAACACAAAGATCGTGACGGCCAGCGGCAACACGAACGGCGCGATCCGCATTCCGACCGCGGCCTCGATCTGATCGCGCATCTGGACCGTGATGGCCTCCCAGAACAACTGAACGCCGCTCGGGACGCCGGTCGAGGTGATCTTCGCCCGCAGGAAGAAGGCCAGCGCGAGCACGATCAGCGCGGCGATCCCCGTCGACAGGATCGTGTCGGTGTTGACGGTCATGCCGAGCCAGGTGGCGTGGCTGTGGTCGCCAACCTCGATCGCGGCTTCGGCCAGGAACGTCGTCTCAGGCATCGGGGGTGTTCCTTCCTTCCGTTCCTTCCGATCCTGCGATGACGCCGCCGTCGGCACCGTCCGCGGACTCCGCCCAGTCGCCGGCGCGCAGCTTCTTCCACACCGGCAGCGCCGTCGATGCCACTAATAGGACCTGGAAAAGCGCCAATCCGAACACCACGCCCAGCCCGGCGGGCCGGAAGACGTAGGCGATGATCAGCCCGGTGACGGTGATGATGGCCAGCCGTGACGCCGAGTTGACCGCCATCGACCTTTTCAGCGGGTGATCCTTGGCGGTTATCGACTCAACGGAGCGACGCACCAGTACGGCGTTGAGCAAACCCAGGAGCAGTCCGATCCCGAAGAAGACGCCGACCATCAGGTGACCGGACAATCCGGCGGCGAGCACCGCCACCGCTGTGATGGCAATGCTGATCGCGAAGAGCCGAACCGGACGGAAAGCAACAGAGGGAAACACCAACGGCGCGTCCTGCGCTGGTGTCGTCACTGCAGCACCTCAATCCCAGGTTGGTGAAACGGGAACCCCTCGACCGACTGATCGGTGGCCCGCCGAGCGTATCGCACGTCACAGTTGAATCACCCAAGGGGTATCTCCCGAGGCCGGTCTTGAACCAGCCCTATCGGATTCGCCTCCGATGGACCGGTCGCCTGTGCGGCTTTTTGGGGTTCTACCTGGACCGTACCACAGCACAGGCCCCCACTACTACTCTTCGTCGTAGTAGTAGCCCCGACGTAAGAGCGGGACCGCGGTCGCGATGCCGGCGACCACGATGGCGCCCAGCATGACCGCGGCGGTGTCGCGGGGGCGGAAAAAAATCGTGCTCGCCGCGCCGAACGCGACGATGCCGACCCACAGATAGATCAGCAGGACCACGCGGCGGTGCGAATGGCCGATCTGCAGCAATCGGTGATGCAGGTGCATCTTGTCGGGGCTGAACGCGCTGCGGCCCGCGCGGGTGCGACGCACGATCGCCAGCAGCAAATCGAGCATCGGCACGAAGATGACCGCGACCACCAGCAGGAACGGTGACAGCAGGGCAAACACATCGCGGGCGCCGTAGGCGTTCTGCGAGACGGGGCCGGCCGCCGTCGTGGAAGCCGCGGCGAGCATCAAGCCGATCAGCATCGAGCCGGAGTCGCCCATGAAGATCTTGGCGCGATGAAAGTTGTGCGGCAGAAATCCCAGACACGCCCCGGCGAGCACCACCGAAATCACGGCCGGCGGATAGAACAGGACGTCGCCGCCGTGGTCACGGAGCAGCCCGACCGAAAACATGCAGATCGCCAACGCGGTAATGAGTCCCAGCCCGGCGGCCAGACCGTCGAGCCCGTCGACGAAGTTCATCGCGTTGACCACCGATACGGTCAGCGCCAGTGTCAGCAGGATGGACGAGGCCTGGTCGAGCACGATGGTGCCGACACCGCCAATGGGGATGTACAGAACGCTCCAGGCCACGCCCATGGTGACCAACACGCTGGCCGCGGTGATCTGGCCGGCGAACTTGGTCAAAGCATCCAGCCCCCAGCGGTCATCGATCAGCCCGATCCCCATGATGACCGCGCCGGCCACCAGGACCGCGGGCATGCCGGTGGAGTAGACGAAGCCGCGGGTGAGCGCCGGAAGCTGAGAGGCCAGGAAGACGGCCGAGACGACGCCGAGAAACATCGCCAGCCCACCCATGCGCGGGGTCGGCGTCACATGGACGTCGCGCTCGCGCGGATAAGCGACGGCGCCCAGCCGGGTAGCCAGCACCCGTACCGGTCCGGTTGCGAAGTAGGTGATGATCGCCGCGGTCAATCCCACCAACGCCAGCTCGCGTAGCGGAACACCGGCGCCACGGTCAGAAAGGGCGAGCAAACCACCGGCAAGGTTGGTCACATCGCTGGACACCAACGAGACCGTACTGCACAAACCTGGGACCTCGACAACCGCTCCAGTCAGGCCTGGGCGGTCAAGCTCTCCGGATCTACACCGAGCACTTCGGCGATCCGCGCCACGCTCACCGGACCCGGCCGCAGGATGCGCGGCGTGGCACCGGTCAGGTCCACGATCGTGGAGGCTGCGCCCTGTTCGGACGGCCCCGCTTCGAGGTAGACGTCGACGAGGTCGCCGAGCTGACTGCGCGCCCCGTCGGCATCGACGGCGGCCGACCGGCCGGAGATGTTGGCGCTGGACACCGCCAGGGGACCGACGTCACGCAAGAGCTCGATGGCAACGGGGTGCAGCGGCATCCGCAGCATCACGGTGCCGCGGGCATCGCCGAGATCCCACTGCAACGACGGCGCCTGTCTCACCACGAGGCTGAGCGCGCCCGGCCAGAATGCACGGATCAGATCGCGGGCACCGTCCGGCATGGTGTAGACGAGTCCCTCGATGGTGTGCCAGGAGCCGACCAGCACGCCCACCGGCATGTCTCGGCCCCGCCCCTTTGCCGACAGCAGCGCCGACACCGCCGCGCCGTTGAAGGCGTCGGCGCCGATGCCGTAGACGGTGTCGGTCGGCATGACCACCAGCCGGCCACCCTTGAGAGCTCCTGCCGCCGCGGCGATTCCGAGGGCACGCTGGTCGGGATCGGCGCAGTCAAAGATGTCAGCCATTGGCGCCGCTCCTCCTGCGGGCTGTCACGAATCGTGGCCGGCCGGTCAGATCCTGCCGCGCCCGGACATCCTCGAAAAGTCCTGTGCGGTCGAATAACTCCAGCGTCTCGGGGGAGGTGGTGTCATCATGCTCGATGCCGATCAGTCCCCCGGGGCGCAGCCAGCGCCCGGCGAGCCGGACCATTGGCGCGATCACCGCCAGACCGTCCGGCCCACCGAACACCGCTTGGCGGGGATCATGTTGGGCGACTTCAGGGTCCAGCACCGCACCGTCGGGAACATAGGGCGGGTTGGCCACCACCAAGTCGACCCGTCCGTCCAGTTCCGGCAGCAGGCCCGGCTGCGTGACATCGGCCCGCACCACCTCGATCCCCGTGCCCTCAGCGTTACGGCGCGCGTACTCGAGCGCGGCATCGGAGATGTCGACGGCGACGATTCGCGCCTCCTGCCCAAGCGCGGCGCGATGGTGGGCCAGCGCCACCGCCAAAGCACCGGACCCGGTGCACAGGTCGACGATCGTGGGCCGTGGCGCAAGTTGTTGCGCGGCGGCCCACTCCAGCATGACCTCGGTTTCGGGTCGCGGTATGAACACGCCGGGACCGACGTGCAGCAGCACCGGCCCGAACGCGGCCGTTCCCAGCAGATGCTGCAACGGCACGCGTCGCGAACGAACGCCCACCGCCGCGCGATACCGTCCGAGAAATTCCTCACCGGGCGATTCGAGCAGGGCCAGGCGGCCACGGTCGACGCCCGCCAGGTGCGCGGCCAGTTGCTCGGCATCCCAACGCGCCGAATCGATTCCCGCTTCGGCGAGGGTGGCCGTCGCATCGTCGATCGCGCGCCGCAGACTGAGCTCGATTGTCCCGCTCCTCCTCATCGCTTCACTCTGCATCGTCGCCGGGACGTCATGCTTGTTGCAGCCGGCTCTGCTTGTCGGCGGCGGCCAGCGCGTCGAACAGGGCGTCCAAGTCGCCATCGAGCACCTGATCGAGATTGTGTGACTTGAAGTTGATGCGGTGGTCCGCGATCCGGTTCTCCGGGAAATTGTAGGTGCGGATGCGCTCGCTGCGGTCCACCGTGCGGATCTGGCTGGCCCGGTCCGCCGACGCATCCGCCGACGCCTGTTCTTCGGCCAATGACTGCAGGCGAGCCGCCAGCACCTGCAGCGCCCGTGCCTTGTTCTGCAGCTGCGAACGCTCGTTCTGGCAGGTGACCACGATTCCGGTGGGCAAATGCGTGATCCGCACCGCGGAGTCGGTGGTGTTGACACCTTGGCCGCCCTTCCCCGAAGAGCGGTAGACATCGATGCGCAGGTCCGACTCGTCGATCTGGACCTCACCGATTTCTTCCGGTTCGGGATACACGAGCACGCCCGCCGCCGAAGTATGAACGCGGCCTTGGGATTCCGTCACCGGGACTCGTTGCACCCGGTGCACCCCGCCCTCGAACTTCATCCGCGACCAGACCCCGTCGGCCGAGGAGCCATCGCTTGCCCTATTAGAAATAGCCAGCGTCGCGTCCTTGTAACCGCCGAGGTCCGAGGTGGTTTCGTCCAGCACGGTGACGGTCCAGCCGTGCCGCTCGGCGTACCGGATGTACATCCTGGCCAGGTCGGCGGCGAACAATGCCGACTCTTCGCCGCCCTCACCGGATTTGACCTCGAGCACGATGTCGTCGGCGTCGTGCGGGTCACGCGGTGCCAGCATGTCGGTGAGTTGAGTGTCCAACTCGGCCACCCGGGATTCCAGGTAGGTCGCCTCGGCGGCGAACGAATCGTCGTCGGCGGCCAGCTCGCGTGCGGCCTCGAGGTCGTCGCGGGTGGCCATCAGCTTGCGGTAGGTGCCGACGATCGGGGCCAGCCGGGCGAACCGGCGTCCGGCCTTGCGGGCCTCGTCGGGATTGCTGTGCAATTCGGGGTCGGCCAACCGTTGTTCGAGGTCGGCGTGTTCGGCCAGCAGCACGTCAATGGTCTGTACCGGCTTTGTCATGCCACACCTCCTGCCCCGCCGTCGCCTGTCACTACCGCAAACGCAAACCGACGCCCGGCCTGTGCGACTGCACGCACAGTTCGGGCGTCGGTAAGGCAGCTATTTGTCGGCCGCTTCAGCCTGCTCGGCTCCGGCCTTCCGCTTTCCGTAGCGCTTTTCGAAGCGCGCCACGCGGCCACCGCTGTCCAGGATCTTCTGCTTGCCTGTGTAGAACGGGTGGCACTGCGAGCAAACCTCGACCGTAATGTGGCCGCCGTCTTTGGTGCTACGCGTCTGGAACGTGTTGCCGCATCCGCAGAGCACGGTGGTCTCCCCGTAGGCGGGATGAATGTCAGTTTTCATGATGTCCTCTTCGATCGTTGTCGCCCTGGTCCCCCGCAGGGATCCGGCCGTCGGGCGTGGGCTCAGAACCACAAGGCGGCTCCGGGCAGTCGACGCTCGATTATGCCAGGTCAACCGCCATCTGCCCAAACACCGAGTTGCGCCCGCACATTCCCGGCGGGCCGAGGCGTGCGACGTTAGTCGTTATCCATATTCCCGGGTGTCGTCTTGGACACCTGGACCAGAAACTCGTAGTTGGTCTTCGTCTTGCGCAGCTGCGACATCAGCAGGTCGATGGCCTGGTGGGAATCCAGACCCGACAGCACGCGGCGCAGCTTGTGCACGATGCCGAACTCGTCGGGCGAGAGCAACAATTCGTCCTTACGAGTACCGGACGGGTTGACGTCGACCGCCGGGAAGACCCGCCGCTCAGAGATCTTGCGGTCCAGCTTGAGCTCGGCGTTACCGGTGCCCTTGAACTCCTCGAAGATGACCGTGTCACCGGTGGAACCGGTCTCGACCATCGCCGTGGCGATGATGGTCAGCGAACCGCCTTCTTCGATGTTGCGTGCCGCGCCGAGGAAACGCTTCGGCGGGTACAGCGCGGTCGAGTCGACACCACCGGACAGGATTCGGCCCGACGCGGGTGACGCGTTGTTGTATGCGCGGCCCAGACGGGTGATCGAGTCCAGCAGCACCACGACGTCCTGGCCCTGCTCGACGAGCCGCTTGGCACGCTCGATCGCCAGCTCGGCGACCGCGGTGTGGTCCGATGGCGGCCGGTCGAAGGTCGACGCGATGACCTCGCCCTTGACCGAGCGCGCCATGTCGGTGACCTCTTCGGGCCGCTCGTCGACGAGCACGACCATCAGGTGGCATTCTGGGTTGTTCTTGGTGATCGCGTTGGCGATGGCCTGCAGAATCATCGTCTTACCCGCCTTGGGCGGGGAGACGATGAGCGCGCGCTGGCCCTTACCGATCGGCATGATGAGATCGATAACCCGCGTGGTCAGCAGGTCAGGGGTGGTCTCCAGGCGCAGCCGCTGGTTCGGGTACAACGGCGTCATCTTGGAAAATTCGGGTCGCTTCTTGGCGTCTTCGACCGGTCCACCGTTGACGCTGTCGAGACGCACCAACGGGTTGAATTTCTGCCGCTGGTTGGGCTGCTCGCCCTCTTTGGGCACCCGCACCGCGCCGGTCACCGCGTCACCGCGGCGCAGGCCGTTCTTGCGCACCATGTTCATCGAGACGTAGACGTCGTGCGGACCGGCCAAGTAGCCGGAGGTGCGCACGAATGCGTAGTTGTCCAGGACGTCGAGAATGCCGGCCACCGGCTGGATGACGTCGTCCTCGCGGAGCTCGGTATCGCCGCCCTCTCCGGAACGCTCGCCCCGGCGCCGGCGGTCGCGGAAGCGGCGTCCCCGCCGGCCCCCGCGTCCTTCGCCGTCGTCATCCTGCTGGTTCGACCCGCCACGCCCCTGCTGGCCGCCCGAGCCTTGATCCTGGTCGCCGCCGCCTTGGCCGCGCTCTTCGTTCTGGTTGTCCTGCTTGCCTCGGTCGCGGCTGTCGGCCTCGGCCGCTCGGCCGCCTGCGGCGCGCTCGCGATCGGTCTCGTCGTTGCCGCGGGCGGATGATCCCGCGTCGCGGGACGCGCCGCGCCGTTCGCGGCGGGGAGCCTCGGTTGTTGCACCGTTCTGGCCTTCCTTGGCCGCCGGCGCTTCAGCGCTGTTGTCGTCCTTGTTGTCTTTGGTGTCGGTGTCTTTGGTGTCCGACTTACCGCTGGCCTCAGCGGACTTCGTGCCATTGGCGGGAGCGCCGTTGGCCTGTCCCCTGACTTCCTTGATCGCGGCGATCAGTTCGTTCTTACGCATACCCGACGTCCCCTTGACGCCGACCTGGTTAGCCAGCGCGCGCAGCTCGGGCAGCACCATGGTGGACAAGGCACCGGCCGAGGCGTTTGTCTTCGCGTCGGGAGTGTCTGCGGTCACGGCATTAGACAGTTGATTGGCGTCAGTGTTTTCGCCAGCCGTGAACAGGTCCGTATCAGTCACGGATTTCCTTTCTTCCCCCGCTGATCACGTCATACGGGGGGTTCGTTGCATTCAGCAAATCGCCGAGTGCGCCCAATCATCGACTTTGCAACGGTGATCGCCTGGATCGGCGGAGTAAACGGCGAACCTCGTCCACAAGAAGAATTGGTGTCGTCCTAGCGGCAAGGCAGTATGGATGCAGATGCAGATGCTGCGATTGCTGGACGGCTCCGAGGATAGCCCCCATCCCTGCCGGAAGCAAGCAAACCCTCCGGCCACGCTGTTGATCAATGCGCGACGGTGACTCCCGGGCTCCAGCGAACTCGTTCGCCGGCGGCCATCTTGACGAGGGCAAATCCGTTCGTGGCCCCGTACTCCACCGCTTCGGTGGGCAACTCCGCCGCCGTAGTCATCGCGATCAGCGATGGACCGGCCCCGGAAAGTGTCGCTGCCACGTTATGACGCCGCAGCAGCCGCAAATATTCCGCCGAGGCGGGCATGGCCGGCGCCCGCTGCGGCTGGTGCAACACATCTTCGGTGGCCACCATGAGCAGGTCCGGCCGTTCGGTGAGCGCGACCACCAGCAACGCGGTGCGGCTGATGTTGAAGCGTGCGTCGTCATGGCTGACCTGCGCGGGCAGCAGCACGCGAGTCTCCGCGGTCAGCGAGCGTTCCTCGGGGATTGCGCAGTACAGGTGGATATCGGGGTGAAGCCGCAGCGGCACCGCCGCGTACTGGGGGTGTTCACCGCTGCTGTCGACCCACGAAACGATTGCACCGCCTAGCACGGCGGCCGCCGCGTTGTCGGGATGACCCTCGAAGTCCGACGACAGCTGAATCAGCTGGGTATCGTCGAGTAGTCGCCAATCGGTTTGTGCGACAAGGCCATTCGCGACCGCAAGGCCGCCGACCACCGCCGCCGCGGACGAGCCCAGACCCCGGGAGTGCGGGATGGCGTTGCGGCAGCGCACCACCAGCCCCGGGGCGCGGGCCCCGACAGCTTGCAGGCCGCGTTCGAGGGCGCGCACCACCAAATGGTCGGGGCCTACCGGCAGCTGGCCGGCGCCCTCCCCCTCGACCGTGACCACGAGGCCGGAAGAAGTTGTCTCGACAGTGATTTCGTCACAAAGATTCAATGCCAGACCGATGCTGTCAAAACCCGGGCCGAGGTTAGCGCTGGACGCCGACACCACGGCGGTGGCCGCCAGCCCGGCAGGCAGCATGGAGGTCACCAACAGCCCTTCGCCGCACTTGCGATCGCCACGCAGCCCAACACGTGACGACCCGCTGCGCCCGGCTTCGCCGCACTTGCGATCGCCACGCAGCCCAACACGTGACGACCCGCTGCGCCCGGCTTCGCCGCACTTGCGATCGCCACTAGGCCAGCCCCAGCTTTTCGACCACCAAAACCGGATCAACAGGCAGCGCAGTCACGGTGGGCATATCCCGCAGCGCCGTGTCGGGATCCTTCAGCCCGTTTCCGGTCACCGTGCACACCACCGTCGACCCACGGGCCACCCAGCCGTCGTCGACGGCCTTGAGCAGACCCGCGATGCTGGCCGCCGAGGCGGGTTCGAC
>NZ_JAICZA010000055.1 GCF_025933915.1 Mycobacterium sp. | reverse complement strand
TTGGCCGCGCATGGCTACAACAAGTTCTTCGGCGGCGGCCGCATCCCGGGCACGGCGCGCTGGTTCGAGAGCATCGGCATGAAGCCCGGGAAATTCCATGCCACCGTGGCGGCGAGCACGGAAATGGCCGCCGGCCTGGGCCTGGCCGTCGGGCTGCTCACCCCGATCCCGGCGGCGGGGTTCGTCTCGTTGATGCTGGTCGCGGCCTGGACGGTGCACCGCGCCAACGGCTTCTTCATCGTCAAAGAGGGCTGGGAATACAACCTGGTGCTGGCGGTCAGCGCGGTGGTCGTGGCCACGCTGGGCGCCGGGAGGTTCAGCCTGGACTACGTGGTCTTCGGGAAGAACTGGATGGACGGTTGGCAGGGTCTGCTGATCTCGGTGGTGCTCGGCCTGGCCGGGGCCATCGGTCAGTTGGTGATCTTCTACCGGCCGCCGGCCAAGCAAGCCGGTTAGCTCTTAGCCGCCGCACTGGCCCTACGTCGGGTTGCCGGGGCGAAACGCGGGCGCTGCGCCCATTAGTCGACGCTCGAGGCCGCGACGGCCGCCGTCTCGGCGGCGGTCACTTCGGCCGCGGCGCGCTCGCCCGAGCGAATCGCACCGTCGACCCACCCGCACATGACGGCCGAGCTCTCGGTGCCGGCCCAGTGGATGCGGCCGCAGGGTTCGCGCAGGGTGTAACCGAACTCGGTCAGCACGCCGGTGGGGGCGTGGCTGATCATGCCGCCGCCGGAATAGCGCTCCACCGTCCAGTTCTGCTCGTGGAATTCGCGGTGATCGTTCGCCTTGCTCCCGAAGCGATCAACGAGCTCGCCGATGATCACCGCCTTGCGCTCGGCCTCGTCGAGCCTGCCCAGTCGTCGTGCCGCGGGTCCCTCGCTGATGACGCACATGACCCCGGGGTTTCCGGTGTCCGTGCAGGCGTCGATGGTCAGGGTGGCCGGGGATCCCGGCGCGGCCGACTGGCCGGACAACCCGTCGGCGCGCCAGAAGGGCTCGTCGTAGACGACCGAGATCTTGACGACGGCGCCGCTCGGCATCCGCTGGTGCAGAAAGGCTCGATCCACCGGCAGCGCCGGCTCGTAGACGATCGAGGTGGCGATCGCCAGCGGGATCGCGACGATCGCCCGCCGCGCCCGCACCGTCATGCCGTCCGCGCTGACGGTGACGCCCTCGGCATCCTGGGTGATCTGCCGGACGGGCTGCGACAGGTGCACCGCATCGCCGAGCTCGGCGGCGATCTGGCGGTAGATGGCGCCCATCCCGCCGACGGGGCGGGCGTCCTGGGAGCCGCCCTTGCCGGAAATGGCGAAGGTCGGGCCGCCGGCGGATCCCGTCTGCAGCAACGCCCACAGCAACGACGTCTCCGACCCCGCCGACGTGTACAGACCGGCCAGGGCCATGTCGAGCATCTCGCGGGCTTGCCTCGACATCGTGTTCTTCTCGATCCACGCGCCTAGGCTGATCCGGTCCCACTCGGCGGCTTCCTTTGCCTCCCAAGGGGCTTCGCGCGGGATCGATTTGCACATTCGCTCGAACGACATCAAGCCGAGGCCAAGGTTGGTGACGGCCCACGGGCTCATCGTCCAGGGGATGGTGCCGCCGTAACGATGCTTCTTGCCGCCGACGATCATCATGGCGTCGCCGTCGTTGTGCTGCTTGTACTCCGGCACGCCGAACTCGTTCATCAGCGCGTAGATCCGGTCCTGGCCCGGGCCGATCCACGCGCCGCCGCGATCGATCCACGTCCCGTTCGGGCGGGTCTCGGTGAAGGTGCGGCCACCGACCCGGTCACGCGCCTCCAGTAAGGCCACCGACTGGCCCGCCCGGGTGAGCCGCAACGCGGCCGTCAGGCCCGCGAATCCCGCTCCGACCACGCAATGATCGACCTCAGACATGGCTGGCTCCTCAACCTAGTCCACCCCAGCAGCAAACTACACCGACCGGGTGCCGGCGGCGCCGGGTTGACCCGATTGATGTGCGTTCGCGGTGCACCGTCCAGATCAGTCCGGTTCGCCATACTCGTCGAACCAGTGCGCCAGTTTGCCGCGGCGACTTACGGCACGGAGTCTGCGCTCGGTGGGGGCACGCGTTTTGGGTGTGGTGACGATGAGCAGTTCGTCGCCGGCCTGGATACGGGTGTGGGGCTGGGGCACGAACGTGCGGCCCTTCCGGATGATCA
The DNA here is from genome assembly GCF_025933915.1 of Mycobacterium sp. Taxonomy (GTDB): domain Bacteria; phylum Actinomycetota; class Actinomycetes; order Mycobacteriales; family Mycobacteriaceae; genus Mycobacterium. Next base: position 25,395 of record NZ_JAICZA010000055.1, on the reverse strand, counting down.
GGGTGATGACACTGGGGTCCGGCAGCCGCAATTCGAGCACCGAGACGTTGTGCAGCCGGGATGGCGGAGACACCGTCATCGTCAGCAGCTCTGCCTCCAATACGTCCAGGGGAGCCGCCTCCACCTGGATCTCGCGAGTGGCTTCGCCAGAGATCAACCCGAGCTTGTGGGCGAGCAAGCTTAATCCGGGACCCTGGATCAGGGTGAAGACCACGACCAGAATGAACACGATATTGAGCAGCCGATAGCTGTCCGCAACACCTCCGACGATGGGAAAGGTTGCCAGCACAATCGGGACCGCGCCACGCAGGCCGGCCCACGAGAGGAACACCTGCTCGCGCAACGGCACCCCAAACGGGGCGAGTGAGATCAGCACCGAGAGCGGCCGACCGAGCAACAGCAGCACCGCGCCGATGACGATCGCCGGTATCAGTTCGCCGCCCAACTGGCTCGGGCTCACCAACAGGCCGAGGAGGACGAACAACCCGATCTGGGCGAGCCAGCCGAGCCCTTCCGCGAAGGACCGGGTGGCCGAGCGATGGGGCAACCCGGAGTTCGCCAGCACCACAGCGGACAGATACGCGGCGATGAACCCGCTGGCGTGAGCGCTGGCCGCCGCCGCGAACGCCACCATGCCCAGCGCAAACGTCGCCAGCGGATACAGCCCGGAGGCCGGTAGCGCCGCTCGGCGCATGGCGAATGCGCCGAGCAGCCCGCCGAACAATCCGACCGCAACGCCGACAACCAGCTCGTACACCACGTTGGTCGCGGCGGTTCCCGGCGCAAGGGTCAGCGGTGTCGTGCTGAACATGAGCACGAGGATGGCGGCGGGCGCGTCGTTGAATCCGGACTCGGCCTCGAGAAGCCCGGCGACGCGCCTGGGCAACGGCAGGATACGCAGGACCGAGAACACCGCGGCAGCATCGGTGGGCGACACGATGGCGCCGAGCAGCAATGAGAGTTGCCAGTTGATGCCGAGCAGCAGGTGCGCGCCCGCGGCCGTGATCACCATGCTCACGCCCACTCCGACCGTGGCCAGAACACCCGCGGGCGCCAGCAGCTTGCGTATATCGGCAAACCGCGTCGTCAGGCCGCCCTCGACCAGAATGACGGCCAGTGCCGTCGTGCCGAGGTCGCTGGAGAGTTGAACGTCGTTGAATTCCAGCCCCAGCCCGTCGTTGCCGAGGGCGACGCCGACCGCCAGGAACAGCAGCAGGCTGGGCAACCCCACTTTGGCGGCCGCCCGGGTCGCGATGATGCTGCCCAGCAGCACGAGGCCCCCGACCAGCAGCGTCACGTACAGCTGCTGCAAGGTCATTTTCATCGCCGTTCGGGTCGCGGCTCGGTCAGCAAAGTCGGGTTGTGTGCGAGTGAATCAGTAGTAACACTAATGACTAGCTGGGGTACATGCTGAACGGCTGTCAGGAGAGTGGACGTGCGTATCGGGATTGCCGGCGCGGGCGCGGTCGGTCGGTCGGTCGCGCGCGAGCTACTCGAGGCCGGTCACCGGGTCTTGCTGATCGAGCGCAACGTCGACCACTACGCGCCGCACACGGCGCCCGAGGCGGAGTGGCTACTCGCCGACGCGTGTGAGCTGGCTTCGCTCCAAGAGTCCGGACTGCAGCTGTGCGATGTCGTCATCGCGGCCACCGGCGATGACAAAGTGAACCTCGCGGCGGCGCTGCTGGCCAAGACCGAGTTCGGGGTGGCCAGAGTCGTGGCCCGCGTCAACGACTTGAGAAACGAGTGGCTGTTCAGCGACGCGTGGGGCATCGACGTGGCGGTCTCCACACCTCGCGCCATGGTGGCCGGAGTCGAGGGGGCCATCGATGTCGGCCACCTCGTCCAGTTGATGGGCCTTGCGCATGGTCAAGTCAACCTGTCGAAACTGACACTGCCGGTGGACAACCCGCTAGTCGGCCAGCGGGTTTGTGACCTGTCCCTGCCGGAGAACGCCGCATTGATCACCGTGCTGCGCGGCGCTGACGTCATCTTGCCGCGGCCCGACGACGTGCTCGAGGCCGGCGACGAAATGTTGTTCGTCGCAAGCAGCACAGCCGAGAATCAGATCCGCGCCATCATCATGCACGGCGCCCCGCACTGTCCGGTGCACCCCGTCAAATCCCGGCTGTCGACGTGAGGGCGCACCGGTCCCCGGCACGTACCAGGCAATCGTCGGTATCCGGTGAGAAACCCGCCGGCAGAGTTCGGCCCCAACGCATGCCAGCGGCCTAGAACACGTTCTAGTCTGTGGAACCATGGGATTTCTGAAGCCGGAGCTACCGCAGCTCGACATGGCCGAATGGAACAAGGGCAGCCGCAGCGACAAGATCCGCCCGATGGCCAAGCACTGGGCCGAGGTCGGCTTCGGCACGCCTGTCGTACTGCACCTGTTCTACGTCGTCAAAATCCTGCTCTACATCCTTGGCGCGTGGCTGTTCGCCTCGGCCACGCGAGGTCTCGGCGGGTTCACCCATGTCGCGTCGTGGTGGTCGGAGCCGATCGTGTTCGAGAAGGTCGTCCTCTACACGATGCTGTTCGAGGTGATCGGTTTGGGTTGCGGCTTCGGGCCGCTGAACAACCGGTTCTTCCCGCCGATGGGCTCGGTTCTGTACTGGATGCGCTTCGGCACCATTCGGCTGCCACCGTGGCCGGACCGCGTACCGCTGACCAAGGGCACCAAACGTAAGCCGATCGACGTCGCCCTGTACGCGCTGTTTCTTCTGGTGACGCTGGCGGCGCTGTTCGCGGACGGCACCGGACCGATCCCCGAGTTGGGTACGACGGTCGGGCTGTTGCCCGAATGGAAGATCGTGCTGATCCTGCTGCTTCTGGTGGTGGTCGGTCTGCGCGACAAGGTGATCTTTTTGGCGGCGCGTGGTGAGGTCTATGCGACCATGGCGGTGACGTTCCTGTTCGCGGCGCCCGACATGATCGTCGGGTCCAAGGTCGTTTTCCTGGTGATCTGGGTGGGCGCGGCGACATCCAAGCTCAACAAACACTTTCCGTTCGTCATCTCCACGATGATGTCCAACAACCCACTGGTGCGGCCCCGCTGGCTGAAACGGCGCTTCTTTGAGAAGTTCCCGGATGATCTGCGGCCCGGGCGGCTGTCGCGGTGGCTGGCGCACCTGAGCACGGTCATCGAGATGCTCGTGCCGTTACCGCTGTTCTTTTGTCACGGCGGCTGGCCCGTCACGGTGGCCGCCGTCGTCATGGTGTGCTTCCACTTGGGGATCCTCGTCTCGATCCCGATGGGCGTGCCGCTGGAGTGGAACGTATTCATGATCTTCGGGGTGTTGTCGTTGTTCGTCGCGCACACCCACATCGGACTCGCGGACCTGAAGCACCCGGTGGTGGTGGCGATCCTGTTTGTCGTCATTGCGGGAATTGTCCTGCTGGGCAACATGTTTCCGCGCAAGATCTCGTTTTTGCCCGGGATGCGTTACTACGCCGGCAACTGGGACACCACGTTGTGGTGCATCAAGGGATCGGCCAACGACAAGATCGGCCGAGGCATCGTGGCGATCGCCAGCATGCCGCAGGCCCAGCTGGAACGGTTCTACGGCAGCCCGGAGGCGGCGCAGATCCCGCTCTACATGGGATATGCGTTCCGCGGCTTCAACACTCACGGCCGGGCGCTGTTCACGCTGGCGCATCGCGCCATGGCGGGACAGAACGAGGACGACTATGTCCTCACCGACGGCGAGCGGATCTGCAGCACCGCGATCGGCTGGAATTTCGGCGACGGCCACATGCACAACGAGCAACTGATCGCCGCGCTGCAGGAGCGCTGCCGCTTCGAGCCGGGCGAGGTCCGCGTCGTGCTGCTCGACGCGCAGCCGATTCACAAGCAGACGCAGGCGTATCGATTGGTCGACGCGGCGACCGGTGAATTCGAGCGCGGCATCGTCCGGGTCGCGGACATGGTCACCCGGCAGCCCTGGGCCGACGACGTTCCGGTCGAGGTGGTGTCGGACTAACCCCGGGTGTAACGCCACGGCGACATTTCCCGCCGAAAATCGCCGTGGCGTTACACCCGCGAGCGAAACGCTAGGCTCCGGCTCGCACTTCCTGGGCGGCGGCGACCATGTTCTTCAGCGACGCGCTCACCTCGTCGGAGTTGCGGGTCTTCAACCCACAGTCGGGGTTGACCCAGAGCCGTTCCGCCGGAACGGCCCGCAGCGCGGCGCGCAGCGACTCGGCCATCTCCTCGGTGCTCGGCACCCGAGGCGAGTGGATGTCGTAGACGCCCGGGCCGACGCTGTTGGAGAAGCCGATCGAGTTGAGGTCGTCGAGCACCTCCATGTGCGAGCGCGCCGCCTCGATCGACGTCACGTCGGCGTCCAGATCGGCGATCGCACCGATCACGTCACCGAATTCCGAGTAGCACAGGTGGGTGTGGATCTGCGTGGAGTCCGCGACACCGGCCGTGGCCAACCGGAAAGACCCCACGGCCCAACGCAAGTAGTCGTCCTGGTCGGCGCGACGCAGCGGCAGCAGCTCACGCAGCGCCGGTTCGTCGACCTGGATGACCGCGATGCCGGCGGCCTGCAGGTCCACGGTCTCGTCACGAATGGCGAGCGCCACCTGGTTGGCGGTGTCGGCCAGGGGCTGGTCGTCGCGCACGAACGACCACGCCAGGATCGTGACCGGACCGGTCAGCATGCCCTTGACCGGCTTGTCGGTCAGCGACTGCGCGTACTTGGCCCACTCCACCGTCATCGGGTGCCGGCGGATCACGTCACCGTAGAGGATCGGCGGACGCACGCAGCGACTGCCGTAGGACTGCACCCAGCCGTTCTTGGTGGCGAAGAAGCCGTCGAGCTGCTCGGCGAAGTACTGCACCATGTCGTTGCGCTCCGGCTCGCCGTGCACCAGCACGTCGATCCCAAGGCTCTCCTGCAGCGTGATGACGTCGGCGATCTCCTGCTTCATCCGCTTTTCGTACTCGGCCTCGTCGATCTCGCCGGCGACCAGCGCGGCGCGGGCCTTGCGGATCTGGACGGTCTGCGGAAACGACCCGATCGTGGTGGTCGGCAGCGGCGGCAGCTGCAGCCGCGCGTCCTGGCTGGCGCGGCGCGCAGCCGCGTCGCCCCGGTGCGCGCCGGACGCCACGATCGAGTCGATGCGGGCCCGGATGCGGTTGTCGTGCAGGCGCGGGTCGCTCTTGCGGGAGGCCACCGCGGCGTTGGAGGCCGCGATGTCGTCGGCGACGGCGTCGCGCCCTTCGCGCAGGGCGCGGGCGAGCGCCACGACCTCGGCGACCTTCTCCTGTCCGAAGGCCAGCCAGCTGCGCAGCGCGTCGTCCAGTTCGGTCTCCGGCTCCAACGAGTACGGCACGTGCAGCGTGGAGCACGACGTCGAGACGGCAACGCCGGCAGTGGAACCCAGCAGGGGGGCCAGCTTGCCCAGCGCCGCCTCCAGGTCGGTGCGCCAGACGTTGCGTCCGTCCACGACACCGGCCACCAGAATCTTGCCGGCCAGTTCGGGCACCGCGGCGACGGCGGTGTCGGCTCCATAGACCAGGTCGACGCCGATCGCCTCGACGGGTGTGCGGGCGAGTCCGGCCAGCGCCGCACCGGGGTCACCGAAGTAGGTGGCGACGTAGATGGACGGCCGGTTGCTCACCGCGCCCAGCTTGTTGTAGACCGCCTCGGCCAACGCGGGCGCGTCGGGGGAGACGTCGGTCACCAGCGCCGGCTCGTCGAGCTGCACCCACTGCGCACCGTTGTCGGCGAGCAGCGACAACAGCTCGGAGTAGACGGGGACCAGTTCTTCGAGTCGCTCGACGGGTGCGCCCGCGCCGTCGACGCCCTTGCTGAGCAGCAGGAAGGTCACCGGCCCAATGAGGACCGGCCGCGCGGGAATACCCTGTCCCAGGGCCTCTTTCAGCTCCGAGAGCACCTTGTCCGGGTTCAGTGCGAACTTCGTGGTGGGGGCGATCTCGGGAACGATGTAGTGGTAGTTGGTGTCGAACCACTTGGTCATTTCCAGTGGCGCGACGTCGGAATTGCCACGCGCGGCGGCGAAGTAGCGGTCGAGGTCGTCGGGCACCTGCGTGGCACGGGCCGGCAGCGCGTCGAGCATCACCGCGGTGTCCAGCATCTGGTCGTAGTAGGAGAAGGTGTTCACCGGCACCGAGTCCAGGCCGGCGGCCGCCAGGTGAGCCCAGGTGTCGCGGCGCAGTGTCGCGGCGATGGACTCCAGCTCCGATCTGCTGGTGCGGCCGGCCCAGTAGCCCTCGGTGGCGCGCTTGAGTTCGCGCTTCGGGCCGATGCGCGGCGAGCCGGTAACCGTGGCGGTGAATGGTTGAGAGGTCACGTTTTCGTCCTTTAATCAACGGTCTGGTCACCGCCGGCGGACGCGAGGCCGAACCATCTCGGGGGGTGCGCCACCGGCACACAAACCTCAACGATTACGGTCGAACGCCCATTCCACGAGGCGATGAGCCCGCCGGACGCGGCGCGTCCGGCACAGCTGGCAGGTCTTCGGACTCGCAAGCGCGCACCGGGTGGTGCTCCTAATGGCCGTCGCTTCCCAGTCTTTTGGTAAGACCAGTGCTCGTGACGGCGGTCGTTCCTGCATACCGCTGCGGGACAGTCCCGGGCTCTCACCGGGTTCCCTCTTGCGAAGCATGGCTGACATGTCTCGCTCGATGCCGACGCCGCGTCGTGCGGCGACGGCAGACCAGCTGCGTAGCGCAGCCTACCCCGCTGGTGACGGGGTCAGCGAGCCAGTGCCTGGGCAATCGGGACGTCACCGCTGTTGAAGTCGATGGTGCGGCCGATGGTGGAGTCGTCCGTCAGCGCGGCGGCGGCGACGTGCGCGACGTCGGCACGCGACACTTGACCCTTGGCCTGGTCCACGGCGATCCGCCCGGTTGCCGGCTCGAGGGTGAGCCGGCCCGGCCCCAGCACCGTCCAGTCCAGGTCGCTGGCGCGCAGATGCGCGTCCGCGGCCGCCTTGGCCTCCGCGTAGGCGAAGAACGGATCGTCTTGTGGCACACCATGATCGGGACCGGCGCCGAAGTAGGACACCATCACGAACCGCTTGACGCCGGCTTGGGCGGCGGCATCGATCACCCGGGTCGCCGCGTCGCGGTCGACGGCATAGGTCCGTGCCGGGTTGCCGCCACCCGCCCCGGCGGAGAAGACGACCGCGTCATGCCCGGCCAGCACGCCGGCCAGCGCGTCGGTGTCGAGCCGCTCGATGTCGGCCACCACCGGTTGGGCGCCGGTGGCGGCGACATCGTCGGAGTGATCCGGGTTGCGAAAGACCGAGCTCACCTCGTCGCCGCGTTCGGTCAGGATGCGGGCCAGGTGCAGGGCGACCTTGCCGTGGCCGCCGATGACGACGATGCGTGTCATGCCTCCGAAGGTACTTCACCGCGAGACTGCAACTACCGACGCAAACGCCGAGTAGCGCCGTCAGCAGTTGCAGTCTCGCGGCGAGTGGTTAGAGCTTCACCTTGCCCATGATGATGTCGATGATCGGCTTGCCCGGCGCGTACGCACCGGTCATCGAGGCCATGGTGTGTCCGGAATCCACCAGGAGTGTGATCCCGCTGATGCCGCAGGCCGCCTCGCTGTTGAGGAACGTCATCACGTCGCCCATCTGCTCGGGCGTGTGCACCTTCGAGCCCGTCTCGTCGCGGTAATCCTGGGCGAAGCTGAGCCACAGGTCCGCGTTGGCTTGGGCCAGCGGGGTGTCGGTGGGCCCCGGGCAGATCGCGTTGATGCGAATCCCCTTCTTCGCCAGCGGGTAGCCCTGGGTGGCCACGTAGGTGTTGATCACCTTCTTGCTGGTGCCGTAGTGGTTGATCCCTTCGGCCTCGTGCGCCTCGCACCACGCCTCGGCCGCCGCGAAGTCCGGCGTGGCCAGGAACTCAAGCATCAGGTCCAGGTCGTTCTCCCAGCCCATGCCGGCGACCGAGGAGATGAAGCAGATCGCCGAGCCGTTCGGAAGCTGGTCCTTCTCCACCAGGCGATCGATGAGGTGGCGGTGGCCGATGAAGTTGATCTTCATCAGTTCGATCGTTCCGTCGGCGACGCCGGCCGCGGAGAACACGGCGTGGATGGGGCCGTCCAGCTGCTCGAGCGCGGCGTCGATCGAGGAGGGGTCGCGCAGGTCCACCTGGATGGACTGGGCGACCTTGTAGTCCACCGGCGCGTAGTCCATCACGATGACTTCTGCACCCAGCTCCGCCGCTGACTTGGCCGCGGCGGCGCCCATGCCGGTGGCACCACCGACAACGAGAGCGCGCTTGCCGTCATAGCGCAAGCGATCGACAATGGTCATGGAAATCCCCTTCTCGGTAACTGCTAACCCGGTTCTAACTGCCCTACTGTATGTAGAACAGTTATTTGGTTCAATACCTACCTGTCGCGGACCGCGACACCGCGCAGAACGGTGTCCCGCGCGTGCACCAATCCCGCGCGCTTGCCGACGTCCTGAAGGATGTTCTCGGGTATCCACTGCAGGCCGACCACGCAGCGCGACAACATCGCGGTGGAGGGCGCGTCGACGCCGATTTCCCCCGACCGGATCCCCTCGGAAAGAAGCGTTTTCATTTGCCGCAGCCGTGTGGCGTACAGCCAGCCCGGGTTGGGCGTGTCCGGGGGCGATTGGCGCATCCAGGCGAGCTGGATCCTGAACTCGTCGGAAAACCGGTCGAGCGCATTGACGTTGACCCAGCTCAGCGCGTCCAGCTTTTCGATAGCGGTGGCATCCGAGCGCAGGACGCTGACCCAGCCCGCCTCCACCTTCTTGCCGAAGGATTCCATGATCGAGGCGAGCAGTTCGTCCTTGGATCCGATCACGCGATAGACCGTTCCGGTGCCAAGCCCCGCCGCCGAGGCGATGTCCCTGATGGTGGTGACTTCATATCCTCTGCGGCCGAATTCCGTTCGCGCCACCGCGCGCACCAGCGCGGCCTTGTCGCCGGGGTCGGCGTCGCTGTCGTCGGACCAGGTGGCGATGACGTCGTTGGCGGCGGCCAACGCCATCGACCGGTCCAGCGCCGAGTCGGTCGGTGGCCGAGTTGCCAACCCGTGCAGAATGATTCGGCAGAGCAGCCCAGCCACCTGGTCGGCGGGAGACTTGTGGCGCATGACATCGAGGCCGACCTGCAGCATGGTTTGGCAGATGCGGTCGGCCAACGTGGGTAGGTCGATGTCGGGTTTGATGTAGCCGCTCCACCGGCCGGCGCGCAGCGTGTGCAGCATCGCCTCCTGAATCGCCACCGGCCGCTGCTGCGTCAGCTTGATCAGCTCCGGATCCGTGCTGGGCCCCTCGTAGAACGACATCTGCAAGGCGGCGCGATGTTCGACGGCGCAATTGGCGATCGCCGATCCCAGCTCGATGATCTGTTCGGCGACCGGACGGGAGTCTGGTTTGTCCAATTTCGCCTGGGCGGACCGCCCGATACGCTCCAGATCGTCTTGATAGCGCCGGATCAGCTCGACGAGGATCGCTTCTTTGGACTCGAAATGGTGATACAAGCTGCCGGGAAGAATGCCTGCGGCATCGGCGATCTCTTGGAGCGACGTCCGCAATCCCGAGGACGCGATGAGCGACGCCGCGGTTGCCAGGATCTCGGCCCGGCGCGTCGGAGAATCGGTTGTGCCGCTGGCCCGCAATGACTCGGCCTTCGCCATGATCAGCGGTGTGCGGATCCGGACGGCTGCGACTTGGCGAACATGCGCATTCGTCCTCTCGTGCCGAACCAAATCTTTGTTAGAGGCTATCAGACCGGGCCCGACGAATGCGCTGCACACAGCGGTGAAAGCCCATTCTAGAGCGCCGGGCCATCCCAGCGGTCACGCGCAACGACCTCGTCGACCGGCCGCCGTGGGGCGGGTCGGAAGGTGCGGCCCGCACGCAGGCGGGCCACCGGCAGCAGGCAACCCTGAACGTAAGTTTGCGGGACTCCGAGCAGTTTTCGGATCTCTTCTTCGTGATGCAGGTGCAGGGTCGTGATGCAGGTCCCGTAGCCCCGGGTGTGCAAGGCCAGCTGAAAGTTCCACACCGGCGGGAAGATCGAACCGTACAGCGTCGCCAGGTGGAACGATTCGTCACCGTCGATGCGCGGCAAGTAGGGCTCGTAGCAAGGGATTACCAGCAACGGCACCTTCGCCATGTTCTCGACCAACCACTCCGTCGACGACATCACCCGGCTCTCGGGTGTGCCCGCCGGCATGAGGTCGGCAAGCATCTGCCCGCCGACGCGCCGTAGATAGGCCTCGCGATACAGCTCGGCGACCTTGGCGCGCAGCGCCGGGTCGGTGACGACCAGCCAGCGCCACGACTGGGCGTTCGACCCGTTCGCGGCCTGCAGGCCGATCCGCAGGCACTCGCGGATGTCGTCGACGTTGACGGGCGCGTCCAGGTCCAGCGACTTGCGCGCCGACGGGGTCGCGGTGAGCAGATATTCGATATCCATCATTGACGGCCTCTCTTCGCAAGGCGCGTACCGAGTTCGGTGAGATACCGGTCGGGGGCACCGAGAAACGCGCTCCACCCCAGCAAGCGCTTGAGATACAGGTGAGCGTCGTGCTCCCAGGTGTAGCCGATCCCACCGAACACCTGGATGGCGGTGTCGGCCACGGCGACCAGTCGCCCGGCGAACGCCTTCGCCCGCAGCGCGGCGAGATGCCGCTCGCCGGCGGATGGGCCGTCGCTGCGTCCCAGCGCGTCGCTGGCCCACAGGGCGTGCAGCACGCCGCTGCGGGCGAGCTCGACGGCCTCGTACATGTCGACACACAGATGCTGGACCGCCTGGAACGAGCCGATCGGCTGACCGAATTGCCTTCGGGTTTTTGCGTATTCGATCGCGAGGTGCATGACGGCGCGCGCGGCGCCGAGCGCATCGGCGGCGGCCGCGATCAGCACGTCGTCGACCACCGCCGCCAGGTCTTCGGTGGAGATCGCGGCCAGGCGCCGCGCGGGGGCCGCGTCGAACGTGATGCGGAACTGCTTTCGGGTGGGATCGATGCCGAGTTTCGGTGTGACCGAAACCCTGGGTGAGCCGTTCCGCACCGCGAAAAGCCCGGTGCCGTCGGCATCCTCGGCGGCGGCGAGCAGGACGTGGGCGGCCCCTGCGTCGGGCACGCCGGCGACCTCACCCCGCAGCACCAGGGCGCCGTCGTGTCGGCTCGCGGCAACCGAAGCGTCGTCGAGATCCAGGAAGCAGACGGCGGCGATCGTGGTGCCGTCCGCGATTCCACGCAGCAGCTCCGCGGCGGTACCGTTGGCGCCCAACCGGTTCAGCGCCCGCGGGGCGGCCACCGCGGTCGACAGCCACGGCCCCGGATGCAGCGCGGCGCCCAGCTCTTCGGCGACGAGTCCGGCTTCCACCATCGTCATGCCCGACCCGCCGTGGTCCTCCGCCACCAGCAGGCCGGTGGTGCCGAGGCCGGCGAGCCCGTGCCACACGGCGTCGTCGGTTCCGGTCGGGTCGTCGAGCAGCGGGCGCACGTGATCGGAGATCGAAGCCCTTTCGGCGAGAAAACGCCGGGTGGTGTCGCGCAGCGCCACCTGCTCGTCGGTGAGTTCGAGGTTCATTTCCGCGGCAGCCCCAGTACCCGTTGCGCGGTGATGTTCTTGTTGATCTGACTGGTGCCGCCCGCGATGGTCAGCGAGCGCGACGTCAGACGGTAATTCGCCCACGGCGCGCCGACATCGCGGTCACCCAGCACGTCGAATGCCAGGGCGGCCAGGTCCTGCCCGATCTCGCCCCACACGGTCTTGGCGAGGCTGGCCGACCCCAACGCTACGATTTCCGGCCCGCCATGCATCGTGGCCGAGATCGACCGCTGACACAGGACTTCGAGATACTTGATGCGGACCGCGATTTCGCCGAGACGCCGCAGTGTCACGGGGTCGTCCAGCGCGCCGGTGTCGGCCGCGGCGAGATCGTCCACCAGCTCTTCGAGCCGCACCTGCATCTCCGCGTACAACCTGGCGGCCCCGGCGCGCTCGTGGCTGAGCGTGGTGGTGGCCACCTGCCAGCCCCCATCCAGTGGCCCCAGCAATGCGTCTGCCGGCACCCGCACGTCGTGAAAGAACACCTCGGCGAAATCGGCGTCGCCGTTGAGCGTGACGAGCGGACGCGCCTCGATACCGGGGAGTGTCATGTCGACGATCAGGCAGGAGATCCCCTGGTGTTTGGGAGCGTCGGGATCGGTGCGCACGTAGAGCTGGCACCAGTCGGCCCGATGCCCCAGCGACGTCCAGATCTTTTGGCCGTTGACCACGAAATCGTCACCGTCACGTACGGCGCGGGTGCGCAGCGCCGCGAGATCGGAGCCCGCTTCGGGTTCCGACATTCCCTGGCACCAGATGTCGTCGGCCCGCATCATGCGGGGGAGCAGGGTGAGCTTCTGGGATTCGGTGCCGTATTGCATGATGGCCGGTGCGATGTTGTTCAATCCAATGACGTTGAGCGGCACCGGGGCTCGGGCGCGGGTGGTCTCCTCGGTGTAAACCAGTTGCTCGAGCACGGTCGCGCCGCGGCCGCCGTATTCGCGCGGCCACGCCACGGCGGCCCACCCCGCATCGGACATCGTCGCGTCCCACACGCGAAGCATCTGGAACGCGGTGTCGTCGCGCCCGGTGGACCGGCGGGCGGCCACCAGCTCGTCGGTCAGGTTCTCGGACAACCAGTCGCGCAGCTCGATGCGGAACTGTTCCACGTCCGCCGGGTATGAGAAGTCCACGTTGCTTTTCTCTTGACGTCTTGCGCGTCCCCTTGCCACCACGCCGGACTCTACGTTCGAGCAGATACTTGGTCAATGACGCCGGCGGCCACGCCAGACGCCGTGAGCGGCCGATCGTATGAGGCGCCCGTCGCATCGTGGCGGGGCGTGCGCGCCCCCGGGACCATGGCGATCTCCAAGCGATCGGCGAGCCGCCGGACCCGGTCGGCCAGTTCTTCGTCCACGATCAGCTCCCGTTGCGTTGGGGTTGCGGGAATTCGATCTCGGTGCCGCCCGGCATCGGGCTGACACCGCGCCGCTCGCACACTTCCAGCACCTCATCGACGATCGATGCCGGCACGAAAAACTTCTCGGTCGACGACATCTGCTCGAGATGTGCCTCGATGTCCTCCGCGGTGGGCCGGCCCTGGGCGTCGGCGAGCCATCCCTCGGTGAGGCCGACGAACACCCGCGCATAGCGCCCGGCCGAGGCCGAATAGTTGCGGTGCGTGAACGTGCAGGCGCTGCTGGCGAGAAACGTCACCAGCGGCACGACGAGCTCGGGCCGGATGGCCTGCATGAACCCGGATTCGGCGAGGAATTTCTCGTCGCCGACGGTCTCGGTGACCATGCGCGAGAAGCCGGTCGGCATAACGGAATTGGCGAGTATCCCGTGCGCCTCGCCTTCGATGGCGATCACGTTGGTCAACCCGACCAGGCCGGCCTTGGCCGCGGCGTAGTGGGCCTCCATCGGCTGTCCGAAGATCCCGGCGGACGACGAGATGAACACGAATCGGCCGCCCCCGTAGTTCTTCATCACGCGATACGCGGGCTGTGACAGATGAAAGCCGCCGTCGAGATGCACGCGCAGCATTCGCGTCCATTCGTCGTGCGAGATGTCCTCGAAGGGCGCGCTGCCGAAGATGCCGGCATTGCTGATCACCGCGTCCAGGCGCCCGAAGGTGTCCACGGCGGCGTCGACAATCGCCTGGCCGCCTGCGGGACTGTCCACCGAGTCGTACGACGCGATCGCGGTGCCACCAGCCTTCTTGATCTCCTCGACCACCTGGTCGGCCACCCCGGCATCGGCGAGTTCGTCTGGAAGGCCCCGCATTCCGCCACCGAGGTCATTGACCACCACCGCGGCGCCGCGGCGGGCGAGGTCCAGCGCGTACAGCCGACCGAGCCCGCGACCGGCGCCGGTGACCACCGCCACCTGGCCGGTGAACTCAATCATGATGTGCTCCCGACTAACTCGTGTCCTGCCCGTCGTCGATGCCGGCTCCTGTGCAGCGGACGAGCCGGTGCGATTGACTGCGCTCACGCCGGACTTTACGGTGGAACAGATATTTGGTCAACGACGGGTCGGAGGTGGGGCGTGGCGGACGACGCTCCTGGCAACCGGGTGCAGGGACTCGGCATGCTCGCCTCGGCGCTGGCGGGCCGGCCGGTGGCGGTCGCCGAACTGCAACCGGACGAACCCGCGTGGACGGACGGCCAGACGATTTACGTCGATGCCGCCGTGCGAGGCCGCGCGCGGTTCGAGTCGGTTGCGGTGCTGGCCTCGATGATCGCGGCCGGCAGCCTGGACCCCGACGCGGTGCGCCCCCTGGTGCGTCACCCGCGGCTGGCCAAACGCTATCTGGCGATCGAGGGGCACCGCGCGTTGGTGATCAACGCCGACCTGTTGCCGGGCATCCTGGCGTCGGTCGGCGATCGCGACATCGCCAGTCGCAGTGACTCACCCGCGGCGTCGTTGCGCATCGCCTCCGGCCGGGAACCGATCGATGACCCGGCACCGGAATTCGGGGTGATCCGCGCGGCGAAGGTGGTGGCTGCGGCCTCCCGGGCGTCCGCGCAGCGCAATCAGGCGGAACCCCAGCATGTTCCGCGAAACCTGAGCAACCAGAAGCCCACGCAGGAACTCGAGGAACTCGACGACGGCGAGGTCGACGACTCCGACGACCCGGACCTGTTCACCAGCCCGGTGGGTGGTGGCGGCTTCATCGGGAAGTGGTTGAAAAAGATGCTGTCATCGGTGCGGAAGACCGGAAGCGGCGGCGGTCCGCCCGGTGCGGACAACCCGACCCACCGCACCAACTCCGCCAGGCGCGGCGCCTACGCCGTCGCCTCGCTGGCGTCGACCTCCGGCGATGACGGGGACGACGGCGACCGCGAGGGGCAGACCGCCGCGGATGGCGTGCGGTATCCGGAATGGGATGTGGCCCGCAAAAGCTACCGGCCCGCATGGTGCACCGTGCGCGAGGTCGAGCCGACGATCAAAGTATCGGCCACCCAGGCGATCGACGACGCCATCGGTGTGCGCCGGCCGCTGTCGCGACTCGGCATGGGCCTGCACCGTCGTCACCGACAGACGCAGGGCGACGACATCGACATTGACGCGGCCGTCGAAGCCCGAGTCGAAGTGCGGGCCGGGGCGGTGCCCGACGAGGCGGTGTACCTCGACAGCCTGCGGCGCCGGCGCGACCTGTCGGTGCTGCTCCTACTCGATGTGTCGGGGTCGGCGGGTGAGCCGGGAACGGTCGGGCGGACGGTGCACGAACAACAGCGCGCGGCGGTCGCCAACCTCACCGTGGCGCTGCACGACCTGGGCGACCGGGTCGCGCTCTACGCCTACTACTCGCAGGGCCGGCGCGCGGTGAGCATGGTGCCCGTGAAGCGGTTCGACGATCAGCTGAACGCCCAGGTAATCCGGCGGCTCAACAGCCTGGAACCCGGCGCGTATTCGCGCCTCGGTGCGGCCATCCGCCATGGCTCGGCGACCGTGGAGGCGCGTGGCGGCACATCGCGGCGGCTGCTGGTGGTGCTCTCCGACGGGCTTGCCTACGACCACGGGTACGAACGGGCTTACGGCGCCGCGGACGCGCGGCGCGCGCTGACCGAGGCCCGCCGACGGGGGACGGGCTGTGTGTGCCTGACGATCGGCGCGGGAACCGACGTGCAATCGCTGCGCAGAGTGTTCGGCAGCGCCGCGCACGCGACGATCGCGCGCCCCGATCAGCTGGCCGGTGTGATCGGACCGCTGTTTCGGTCGGCGCTGCGCTCCGCGGAGGTTCGCCGCAGTGTGTCCCGGAAGTCAAGTCCCAGAACACAGTTGACGCACCAGAACGCCAACCCCGCTCGTCAGGATACTTGAAACAAACATCTGTTCCGGTTAGGCTCCAATCGCCGGGCGATCTGAAGGGAAGCTATGGCCAACGAGTCCGGGCTCGCATACGTCAAGGGCCTTCCGTCCGACGCGGACGGAAGGGGAGAAGTACGGCCCTACTACCAGGCGGTCGGCAACGAAGAGGCCGTTTTCAAGGCGGCGTACCGCCAGGGCCTGTCGCTGGTCCTGAAGGGTCCGACGGGTTGCGGCAAGACCCGATTCGTCGAGGCGATGGCCCATGACCTGGGCCGGCCGCTGATCACGGTCGCCTGTCATGACGACCTCACCACCGCGGACCTGGTCGGCCGTTATCTGCTGCGCGGCGACGAGACGGTGTGGGCGGACGGCCCGCTGACCCGGGCGGTGCGCGAGGGAGCGATCTGCTACCTCGACGAAGTGGTCGAAGCCCGGCAGGACACCACCGTGGTGCTGCATCCGCTCGCCGACCACCGTCGACAGCTGCCCATCGAACGACTTGGCGTCACTCTGGACGCCGCACCCGGATTCGGCCTGGTGGTGTCGTACAACCCGGGATATCAAAGCGTGCTCAAGGACCTCAAGGATTCGACACGCCAGCGCATGGTCGCGATCGAATTCGGTTTCCCCGCAGCCGATATCGAAGAGGGCATCGTCGCGCACGAGGCCGGCGTGGACGGTGCCACCGCGGCCGAGCTGGTCCGTTTCGGTCAGGCCATTCGCCGGCTGGAGACGGGCGGGCTGCGCGAGGTCGCGTCGACGCGCGTGCTGATCGCGGCGGGCCGGCTTGTCGCCGAGGGGCTGAGCATGCCGGAGGCGGCCCGGGCCGCGATCGCGGGCCCGCTCACCGACGACGTGGCGGTGGGCAAGGCCCTGGGCGAGATGATCGAGATATATCTGTGCGGGCCTGACGGACCCGATGATTGACGCTGCGTACCGCCCCCGCTAGCGTCTGAACAAATATTAGGTTTATGATCGGTGCGCGCGAGTGTGTCACCGGGGAGGTCAGATGTCCTACGAGAGCAGCGCAGAGCCGATCAAGGTCGGCTATCTGATGGACTTCACGCTGCCACCGGGGTTTCCCGAGGATCTGTTCGCCTCCTTCACCCAGACTTTCGACCTCATCTTCGAAGAGGCGGTCGCCCACGGCCTGATGGACCGTCCCGTGCAGATGATCTATCGCGAGGTGGAGGGCCTGCCCAAGGGTTCGGTCAAGGCGGTGATCGATGCGTATGGCGAACTGGTCGACGAGGGCTGCCTGGTGGTGTTCGGTCCGAACATCACCGATAACTGCGTGCCGTTGCGAGAAGCAATCGAGGAACGGTTCAAGGTGCCCGCGATCAGCGTGACCGGCACCGACGACTGGCTGGGCGAGTGGACCTTCGCCTTCCCCCAGGGATCCATGACCGATGAACCCATCTTCTTGGCCGACCTCATCGCCAAACGCGGACTCGCCGAGATCGGTGTCCTGGTCGAGCAGAGCCTCATTGGTGAGAGCTACCTGAAAAACCTGCGAAGTGCCTGCCGGCGCAAGGGCATTCGGATCGTGGCCGAAGTTGCCATCGCCCAGACGGCGCAGGACATCAACGCTGCGGTGCAGACGCTGCATGAGGCGAACTCCGAGGCGATCGTGCACCTGGGATTCGGATTCGGAATCGTGTTCATCAACCCGGCGCTGGAGACCCTCGGCTGGGACCCACCCCGCTTCACCACCACCGCGTGGCAGAACGCATGGGTGAACCCGATCATGTGGAACGCGTTCATGGGCTGGACCGGTGTCGACCAGTACGACGAGGCGAATCGGATCGGCCAGGACTTCCTCGACGCCTACGCGAAGAAGTACGACGGCAGTCGCCCCGAGTTCTGCGTGACCGTGGTCAACCGCGACGTCGCCGCCACGCTCGTGCGTGCGTTCACCGACGCGCACCCGCTCAGCCCGCGCGGGGTCAAAGAGGCGCTGGAGCGGGTGAAGATGATGCCCGCCGCCTCTGGCGCGCCCGGCACGCGAGTGTCGTTCGGCAAGTGGACGCGACGGGCATGGATGGGCGCCGGGTATCTGGTGGCCCGGACGCTCGACGCCGACGGTGTCAACTCGCACCTGGTTGACCGCTTCGGCGAGGAAGGCTGACGACGATGTCCACCGAACAGTCCACACCGCTGGCTCAAGGCGACGAGCCGGCGCGCGCGCCGGCCAGCGACAAACCCAACTGGGGTCGTTGGATCTCGGGCCTTGCGCTGCTGGCCTTCGCGCTCTTCTTCATCGCGAATTGTCGTGTCGCCCTTGACCCGCGCGTCGCCAACCCGAACGTGCAGGGCCGGCCCCGCCCGGTGAAGTTCATCTTCGGCTTGGATTACATCACGTTCCTGCACGTTGCCACCTGCGTCATGCTGCTGGTGCTGTTGGTGGTGTTCATCAGGGGCTGGCGCCGCAATCCCGGCAGCCCGGTGATGCTGATGTTCCTGTGCACCACCTTGATCGTGTGGCAGGACCCGATCATGAACTGGGCCCCGTTCGCGGTGTACAACCCCGACCTGATCCACTGGCCGGAGTCGTGGCCGTTGGTGTCGCTGTCGCCGAGCGTCGAGCCGTTCGTGGTGTTCGGCTACGTGATGTTCTACTTCGGTCCGTACTTCCCGGCGGTCTGGATCTTGCGCAAGCTGCAGGCCAGGCATGGGCCGCAGGCGTTTGTGTCGCGGCACCCGCTGGTCAGCCTGGGCGTGCTGACCTGTGCGATCGGCTTCGTCTTCGATGCCTGGCTGGAGATCCAGCTCGTGCACACCGGCATGTACATC
This sequence comes from Mycobacterium sp., assembly GCF_025933915.1. Taxonomy (GTDB): domain Bacteria; phylum Actinomycetota; class Actinomycetes; order Mycobacteriales; family Mycobacteriaceae; genus Mycobacterium. The sequence goes on along the minus strand of NZ_JAICZA010000055.1, from coordinate 6,759 downwards.
TACTCGCAGGTGATCCCGTGGGGATCGGTGTTCACCGGCACGACATTCCAGTTCCCGCTGATCTGGGAATCATTCTCGGTGACCTTCGTGATGGTGCCCGCCGCGATCCTCTGCTATCGCGACGACACCGGTAAATCGGTGGCGGAGAAGCTGACCGCGAAAGCCAAGGTGTTCCCGAGCCGTCCGGTGCTCGGCACGTTCGTGGTGATGTTCGCCATCATGAACGTGTCGTACTTCGCCTACGGGGCGTGGTTCTGGGTCATCAAGGTCAGTCATGCCGCGACGTCGGTGGCATGCCCATGGCCGTACCCGGAAGCCAAAGTGTATGACCCGCAAGGCTATTACGAAAAGGCCGGTGCACAGGGCCCGTATTCGGTCGGCATCTGGTCGACCTGGGCGAGCGGGGAACCGAACGGTCGACCGCACGTCGACCCGCCGCCGCCGGGACAGGGTGCCTGTGCGACTTCGTCACCGAGCAACCATGGCTGAGCCGCGCACGGTCGTCATCACCGGTGCGTCGCGCGGACTGGGGTTCGCCTCGGCGGTGCGCCTGTATCGGGAAGGGTGGCGGGTGGTCGCGGCGATGCGGACACCCGACCGTGGCCTTCCGCTGCTCCGGCAGGCGGCCGGGGCCGACGCCGACGACGAACGGTTGATCGGCGTCCAGCTCGACCTGACGGACACCGCGTCGATCGCCGCGGCGGCCAAGGCCATCGACGAAGCCGTGGGCGCACCGTATGCGCTGGTGCACAACGCGGGCATCTCCGCCGCCGGAATGGTGGAGGAGACCGATATGGCGTTGTGGCAGCGAATGTTCGCCACCAGCGTCCTGGGCCCCGTCACGCTCACCCAAGCGCTGCTGCCGTCGATGCGGGCGGCGGGCCAGGGGCGGATCGTCCTGGTGTCCAGCGCGGCCGGGGTGCGGGGCCAGCCCGCCACCGCGCCGTACTCGGCGGCCAAGGGAGCGCTGGAGCGGTGGGGGGAATCGATGGCGTGCGAGATCGCGCCGTTCGGTCTGGGGGTCACCGTCGTGGTGGCCGGCACGTATGACACCGAGATCATCACCGACGCCGGCACCACTGACGACCGCAATTTCGAAGGCCCGTACGCCCGGCTGCACAACACCATGAACAGCCGCGGGCGCTTTGCGATGAAAATGGCCCGGTCACCCGAGCGGTTCACCGACGGACTGCTCAAGGCGATTGATGACCGCGGGCCATTCCGTCGCCGCGGCATCGGCCCGGATGCCTCGATGCTGCTGGTGGCCAACAGGATCCTCCCGGCGTCGGGCATGCACCACATGTCGCGCATCGTGCTGGGCATACCGAGACAGGGTTCGATGCGGGGCGGGGCGTGGCCGCTGACGACAGGCCAAAAGGCACTGCTGTTGGTCGCGCGTGTACTTCCGCAGCCGGTGTTGCAGCGCTTGGCCGCAGTGGCGGGACGATTCTCGTCGCAAAAGAATCCGGCACGGCAAGGGGATTAGAGGGGCAATCATGGAACAACTTTTCGACGACTTGGAAGACTTCGGCGCCTTCGACGATGCGGTCTCGGGCGATGTGCGCGACCCGTACACCGAATTGGCCCGGCTGCGCCGCGAGGAGCCCATTCAACGCCTGGATGTCTCCGGGATGCCGCATGAGGAATCCAAGCCCGTCTTCATCGTCTACCGCCACGAGGAAGCCCAGCAGATGCTGCGCGACAACGAGACGTTCTCCTCGGCGGCCGTCATCGCCGCGTTCGGCCCCGTGCTGGGGGAGCGCGTCATGCTCGGCATGGACGAGCCGGTGCACGGCCGGCTGCGATCACTGGTGTCAAAGGCCTTCTCGCAGAAGGCTTTGGCGCGATGGGAAGACGAGCTGGTCGGGCGCGTGGGCAACAGCCTGATCGACAAGTTCGCGGCCAACGGCAAGGCCGACCTGGTCAAGGAATTCACCTTCGACTATCCCAGTCAGATCATCGCCGGACTACTCGGCCTGCCACAGGAGGACTACCCGCAGTTTCAGCGGTGGTCCATCTCCTTGCTGAGCTGGATCCTGAATCCCGAACGCGGTCTTGCCGCCTCGGCCGCGCTGTGCGACTACTTCGCGCCGATCCTGGCGGCCCGCCGCGCCGAGCCCAAGGACGATCTGATCAGCGCGCTGGCCCAGGCGGAGATCGACGGCGAGAAGCTCGAGGACGAGGAGATCTACTCGTTTCTGCGCCTGCTGCTGCCCGCCGGGGTGGAGACGACCTACCGGTCGCTGGGCAACCTGCTGTTGGCACTGCTGTCCGATCCCGCGCAGCTCGATGCCATCCGCGCCGACCGGTCGCTGCTGCCGCAGGCCATCGAGGAAGGGGTTCGCTGGGAACCGCCCCTGCTGACCATCACCCGGGTGGCCACCCGCGACACCGAACTCGGCGGGGTGCCGATACCGGCCGGCTCGACGGTGATGCCGATGCTGGGCTCCGCCAATCGGCAGGAAGACCGTTACCCCGATCCGGACTCGTTCGACATCTTCCGCGCACCCAAGAGCCACCTGGGCTGGGGACACGGCGTGCACGTCTGCCTCGGCATGCACCTGGCGCGCCTCGAGATGCGCACCGCCATCAACCTTTTGCTCGACCGGCTGCCGAACCTTCGGCTGGACCCCGACGGCGACGATCCGCATATCCGCGGCCAGGTCTTCCGGTCGCCGACGTCGGTGCCGGTGCTGTTCGACCCCCAATAGCCGGCCCCGCAGCCGGTTGCAGCTTGCCAATCGGCTAGTTTCCGGTAAGGCTCTCCGTAGCCCCTCAACGACCCAGGAGAGAGTGACAGATATGACTGAGGCTGTAAAGGTCCGCTTCGAGCCGAAGATGATGATCGACGGCAAGCTCGTCGACGGGCAGGCCGGGACCTTCACCAACATCAACCCGGCGACCGAGGAGCCGCTCGGCGAGGTCGCCGACGCCTCCAAGGAGGACATGCACCGGGCCATCGACGCGGCCCGGCGCGCCTTCGACGAGACCGACTGGTCGACCAACCGCGAGCTGCGCAAGCGCTGCCTGTTGCAGCTGCACGAGGCGATCGAATCGGAGAAGGAAGAGCTGCGCGAGGAACTCATCCTCGAGGTCGGCTCGCCCCGGGCGATCACGTTCGGCCCGCAGCTGGACGCCCCGCTGGAAGACGGGCTGAAATACCCTGCCCGGTTGATCGACGAGTACGCCTGGGAGACCGACCTGGGTGACAAGGTCATCAGCCTCACCGGCACGCTGACCACCCGCAAGGTGTGGCGGGAGCCGGTGGGTGTGGTCGGTGCGATCGTGCCGTGGAACTTCCCGTTCGAAGTCACCCTCAACAAGCTCGGCCAGGCGCTGGGCACCGGTAACACGGTGGTGCTCAAGCCGGCGCCGAACACGCCGTTCAACGCCAACCGGCTCGGCCGGCTGATCGCCGAAAAGACCGACATCCCAGCCGGTGTGGTCAACGTCGTCACCGCGTCGGACCACTTCGTGGGCGAGGAACTCACGCTGTCCCCGAAGGTCGACCTGATCTCCTTCACCGGCTCGACCGTGGTCGGCAAGCGGATCATGGAGAAGGGCGCGGCCACCATGAAGCGGCTGTTCCTGGAGCTCGGCGGCAAGTCGGCCACCATCGTGCTGGAGGACGCCGACTTCGGCACGGCGTGCATGGTCGGCATCGCGCCGTGCATGCATGCCGGTCAGGGTTGCGCCAACCCGACCCGGCTGCTGTTGCCGCGGTCCCGGTACGACGAGGGCGTGGAGATCCTCAAGAACATTTACGAGAACGTCACATGCGGCGACCCGCAGGACCCCGCAACGCTGTGCGGTCCGGTGATCTCGGAGGTCCAGCGCGACCGCGTGATGGGCTACATCCGCAAGGGCGTCGAGGAGGGTGCGACGGCGCTGGTCGGTGGACCCGACGCGGAAACCGGTTTCGACAAGGGATACTTCGTCAGGCCAACGCTTTTCACCAACGTCGACAACAAGATGACCATCGCCCAGGAGGAGATCTTCGGTCCGGTGCTGGCCGTGATCCCGTTCGACGACGAGGAAGACGCGATCCGTATCGCCAACGACAGCAAGTACGGATTGGCCGGCAACGTGTTTGCGGGCTCGCTCGAGCGGGCGCTGTCGGTGACCCGCCGGATCAAGGCCGGCTTCATGGGCGTCAACGGTGGTGCCCCGTACGGGGCCGACACCCCGTTCGGCGGCTACAAGGAAAGCGGCGTGGGACGCCAGAACGGCGTGGCCGGTTTCGACCAGTACACCGAGATCAAGTCGGTCGCTTACCCGGCCGGCTGAGTGTCGGGAGGGTGAACTGGTCGGGAAGATCGCAGCGAGCCGATCGACCAGTTCACCCCGCACCGATATCGACGGCAACAGCGAGCAGGTATCGTCGTAAAATGCTGCGCAGCAACATCTTCCGTCGATGCCCCTAGACCGCGAGTTTGTGTTCGCGGCCGTCACCGATGAGCGCCGCCGGATCGCCTGTCTGCTGGAAAGCCTGGGCGCCGCGCAGTTGACGGTGCCGAGCCTCTGTGCGGGCTGGGACGTCAAGACGGTGGCCGCTCATGTTGTCAGTACCGCTACCGACGGTACTCCCGCATTCCTGCGGCTCGCCCTGCGTCGCGGCGGCATGGCTCGCGCGATCGACGAGTTGGCGCGCCGTCGTGCCCAATTGCCGGCCGCCGAGATCGTGGCCGGTTTGCGTCAATGCGCGGATCGCCGGATCGATCCGCCGCTATTCGGTCCGTTGGACCCACTGGCGGATGTTTTGGTGCACAGCGGCGACATCAGGATCCCTCTCAGGCTGCCTTTCCAACCCGACCCACAGCGAGCGGCGTTGGCGATGGACTTCCTGACCGGCTGGTGGCCGTTCGGGTTCGTCCCTCTCGGCCGGCTACGCGGGATCAGCCTGCGCGCCAGTGATATTAGTCGCGTGTGGGGCAGCGGCGCGGAAATTCGCGGGCCGGTGGCTGCCCTGATGATGACTGTCGCCGGCCGCACCGCGCTGGTGCACATGCTCGACGGGCCGGGGTTGCCGCGGATCATCCGGCGATTGCGTGGATAAACGTACCTGACGTGCGCGCCGGATTAGCACCGCCGCGATTACGCGATGCAGACGCGGCACCCGGTGTGCACGCACCGGGCTATCGCACGATCACCATCGTGACGATCGACTTGACCTAATATTTGTTCAGCTCTAGATTACCAGGAGGGGTTGCGTCGCCCGGGGTTGACATTGGTGGGGCGGTTACCTGGATGCGTAGGAGTTCTGTTGAGCGAATTCGAATCGGTTGATTTCTTTGCTGACCCGTCCCTGATTCCGGACCCGTACCCGTACTTCGATCACCTGCGCGCGCGTTGCCCGGTGCTGCCGCGATCCGACCAGGGCGTCACGGCGATAACGGGCCACCAGGAAGCGCTTGCGGTCTACAAAGATCCGGCATTCTCCTCGTGTGTTTCGGTCGCCGGGCCGTTTTCCGGGCTGCCGTTCGAACCGGAGGGCGACGACATCGGCAGCCTGATCGAGCAGCATCGCTCGCAGATCCCGATGAGCGAACACATCGTGACCCAAGATCCACCAGAGCACACCCGGACTCGAGGTCTGCTCAGCCGCCTCTTAACACCCAAGCGGCTCAAAGAAAATGAAGACTTCATGTGGCGACTCGCCGACCAGCAACTCGACGAGTTCCTGTCCCGCGGCAACTGTGAATTTCTCGATGAGTATGCGCGACCGTTCTCCGGGTTGGTGATCGCCGACCTACTGGGAGTTCCCGCCGAGGATCACGAGGAATTCCGGGAGGTCTTCTCGGGCAAGTTCTCGGGCGGGATCGAGGACGACTCGATGACGCGTGCCCACAATCCGCTGGAGTATCTCGACGAGAAGTTCACCACCCACATCACCGAGCGCCGCCGACAGCCGCGCGAGGATGTGTTGACCGAGTTGGCGCAGGCGAAGTATCCCGACGGCTCGACTCCGGAAGTCATCGACGTCGTGCGCCTGGCGACGTTCCTGTTTGCGGCCGGCCAGGAGACAACCACCAAGCTGCTCAGCTTCGGGATCCGCACGCTCGCCGAGAACCCGGAATTACAGGAGTTGCTTCGTGAAGATCGCAGCCGGATACCGAGTTTTGTCGAAGAGACGCTGCGGATGGAAAGCCCGGTCAAGTGTCACTTCCGGATGGCGCGGACCTCGACCTCGATCGGTGACACCGCCATCCCCGCGGGCAGCACGGTGATGCTGTTGCCCGGCGCGAGCAACCGGGATGCACGGAAGTTCGAGCGGCCCGGTGAGTTTCGCATCGACCGTCCGAACGTGCGCGAGCATGTGGCGTTCGGCAGGGGCAATCACTCGTGCCCGGGTGCCCCGCTGGCCCGCGCGGAGGGACGAATTTCGCTGAACCGCATACTCGACCGGATGGCGGACGTCGCGATTCTCGAGGACAAGCATGGGCCGTCGAATGCCCGCCGCTACACCTACGAACCGACCTGGCAGATGCGGGGTCTCACCGAGCTGCACCTCGAATTCACCCCGATTTCGTGAGTGTTCCCGAATTCGACGAGTGGGATCCCGGCTTCACCAAGCGCTTCGTCACCGCGGCAGAACCACTGGCACGGCGCTGGTTTCGGTTCGAAGTGCGTGGGCTTGAGGCCTTACCGCCCGATGGCGCTGCGCTGGTTGTCGCCAACCACTCCGGCGGTATGCTCACGCCCGACGTGCTGATCTTCGCCGCGGCCTTCTACCGCAGATTCGGCTATGGGCGCCCGCTG
>NZ_JAICZA010000153.1 GCF_025933915.1 Mycobacterium sp. | reverse complement strand
TGCTGTTAAGAGGTCCATTTGCAACGCACGTGCGGCAAGGTAATCGGTTACGTCGCGGCCCATGGCCCCCTCGCGCCGCTTCCCGCCGTGAGGTCGAGGGCAAATATTTTGCGATTGCGTAAGCGATGCCCTTATCACTGCGTCGGCAAATAGCCACCCGTTTCGTGGCGGTACGCGGAAGCAGTTGCTCTAACCCGCCTGCGGGGGCGATGTCGTCGTCGGTCGACCCTGAAAGTCCTTTTGCTGAATAGCAAGACACGAGTGCAACAAGGGCCATTGTTATTGTCTTACGTAGGAACGTGATTCAGACGTTTCGAGGCGAGCGGTGTGGGTACACCGCGAGCGTGAATGGCAGCATTGACGGTCGTAGCGTCAGTCCGGTGAGGGGGTCCGCCACGGCCGTCATGGCGCAGTTGCCACCGCGTCCAATCTCACGGGCGCCGCTTTCGACCGCGTGCGCTAGTCGACATCGCGTGCGCTAGTCGAGGTTGCAGCCGAGCTCGACGCTCAATCGGTAAGCGCTGCAAGGCCGCTCAGGCGGTGCGCAGCGCACCGTGCACTTTCCGTTTCGGTGTTAGGGGGCCATCCGATGCAGCTCAATCCGTTCGATGACGACAGCGGCAGTTTTTTCGTCCTGGTCAATAACGAAGAACAACACAGTCTTTGGCCAACATTTGCTGTCATTCCCGCCGGTTGGAGAGTAGTTTTTGGGGAAGCCGACCGCGCAACCTGCCTGCACTACATCGAAGAAACCTGGCCCGATATCCGGGCGAAAAGTCTGCGCGACACGCTGAGCGCCGGTTTGTGATCTGCCGACCGATGTCGGTATGAAGGGGTTTGGGGCTCAAGCCGTGGGGGGCGTGTAGTGGACGTCGGGGACCGGGCATTTCCGGTGACGCGTGGCCAGCTGGATATCTGGCTAGCACAGCAAACCGGCCATCTCGACGTGGCATGGCAGCTGGGCGTGCTGGTCCATATCGAGGGTGCCATCGACCCCGGCCTCTTGCATCAGGCTATGCGACACGTGGTCAACGAGGCCGAAAGCCTGCGGGCCTGCTTCTTCGAGGCCGATGGCCAGGTCTTCCAAAAGGCCGTCGAATACGACGATGTCGATCTGGTCTTCTATGACCTGACCGATTCGCGAGATCCGGAGCGGGAAGTCCGAGAGACCGCATCATCGATCCAGCGAACGCCGATGCCGCTCACCGGCCCGATGATCAAGTTCGCGTTGTTCCGGACGGGCCCCGACGAGTACTACTGGTTCACGACCTGCCACCACATCGCCATCGACGGGATGGGCATCGCGCTGCTGGGTCGGCGGATCGCCGCTGTCTACTCTGCGCTCACGTCCGGCAAACCGGTTCCGCCCGCCTTCTTCGGCTCGTTGCACGACCTCGTCAGCAGTGAGTTGGAATACGAAACATCCGCCAAATTCCGTGAAGATCAAGAGTATTGGGCCGAGCACCGCCCCGCGAGCGGCGCGTACGATTATCCGGCGGCGTCGGTCGATGACGGGCGAGACCCGTATTCGCCGTCTCCACCAGTGCAATTGGATCAGTCCGTGGTCGGCAAGGTCAAAGAGCTGTCCAAGGCGTTGGGCATCCGTCGGTCATCGGTACTCACGGCGGCCTGCGCGCTTCTAGTGCGTGGGTGGTGCGCCGACAACTCGGATGAAGTCGTGCTCGACTTTCCGGTCAGCCGGCGAGTGGACCCGGGGTCGAAGACGCATCCCGGCATGCTCGCCGGGGTCGTGCCGCTGGTGTTGAACGCGTCGCCGGACGCGACCTTCGCCGACTTTTGCCGGCACGTCGACAAGCGGTCCCGGGAAGCGTTGCGGCATCAGCAATTCCCGACGCGCACGCTCGACGGCGAAGGCGACTTCAACGGCCCGAGGCAGGCGCCCAACCGCGTGGTAGTCAACTTCGTCCCGGCCCGCCTCACTCTCAGCCTCGGCGACGTCCCGGCAACCGCGAAATACACCAGCTTCGGTCCGGTAGGTCACTTCGGGCTGTTCTTCCTCGGCTTCGGGGACCAGCAGTTCCTGAGCACGGTCGGTACCGGACAACCGTTTTCCAACTTCGACGTCGCGGACCTGGCGGAGCGGCTGCAGCGGGTGCTGGCGACCATGGCGGCCGACCCGGGCCGGCCGTTGTCCTCCCTGGATGTGCTCCGTACCGGGGAGCTCGCCCGCGTGGAAGACCTTGGAAACAAGGCGGTTTTGAGCCTGCCGGCCAGCGCGCCGGTGTCGGTTCCGGAGTTGTTCGCCACCCAGGTGGCGCGCGCACCCGAGGCCATGGCGCTGGTGTGCGAGGGCCGGTCGGTGACCTACCGGGAACTCGACGAGGCGTCCAACCGGTTGGCGCACCTGTTGATCGGCCTGGGCGCGGGCCCGGGGCAGACTGTGGCGCTGCTGTTTTCACGCTCTCCGGAGGCTGTGGCGTCGATCCTGGCGGTGCTCAAAACCGGGGCGGCCTACCTGCCGATCGACCCCTCGTCGCCAGAGGCCCGGATCGGGTTCATGCTGGGCGACGCCAAACCCGTTGCCGCGCTGAGCACCCTCGACCTGGCCGACCGGTTGGACGGTCACGGTGTGACGGTCATCGATATCAACGATTCCCGCATCGATGACCAGCCCGTCGCGGCCTTGCCGGCGCCGCGTCCGGACCATACCGCCTACCTGATCTACACCTCGGGTACCACCGGTGTCCCCAAAGGCGTTGCGGTCACCCATCGCAACGTGACCCAGCTGCTGGGATCTCTGGATGGGGGCCTGCCGCCGTCGGGGGTGTGGTCGCAGTGCCATTCGTACGCCTTCGACGTCTCGGTGTGGGAGATCTTCGGCGCGCTGCTGCGTGGGGGGCGGCTGGTGGTGGTGCCTGAAGACGTGGCGCGTTCACCCGAAGAGTTCCACGACGTGCTGGCCGCCGAGGAAGTCAACGTGTTGACCCAGACCCCGTCGGCGGTGGCGATGCTCTCGCCGGAGGGCCTGACGTCGGTGTCACTGGTGGTGGTGGGTGAGGCCTGCCCGGCCGAGGTCGTCGATCAATGGGCGCCGGGACGGGTGATGGTCAACGCCTACGGCCCGACCGAAACGACCATGTGCGTCGCGATCAGCGCACCCCTGACCCCGGGATCCGGGACCCCGCCGATCGGCTCGCCGGTGGAGGGCGCGGCCTTGTTCGTGCTCGACGGCTGGCTGCGCGCGGTGCCGCCCGGAGTGGTCGGTGAACTGTATGTCGCCGGGGCCGGGGTGACCGGCGGATATGTCGGCCGGACCGGGCTGACCGCGTCGCGGTTCGTGGCGTGCCCGTTCGGGGGGCCGGGCGAGCGCATGTACCGCACCGGCGACCTGGCGTGCTGGGGCGGCGACGGGCAACTAAGGTACTTTGGCCGCGCCGACGAGCAGGTCAAGATCCGCGGCTACCGCATCGAACTCGGCGAAATCCAGGCCGCGCTCGCCGCGCTCGACGGCGTCGACCAGGCCGTGGTGATCGCCCGCGAGGACCGCCCCGGCGACAAGCGCCTGGTCGGTTATGTCACCGGAATCGCCGACCCGGCCGGGGTGCGCACCGCGCTGGCCGAACGACTCCCGGGCTACATGGTGCCGGCGGCCGTGGTCGGACTCGAGGCGCTGCCGCTGACACCCAACGGCAAACTCGACACCCGCGCGCTGCCGGCGCCCGAATACACCACGGGCGAGTATCGGGCCCCGGGCAACGCGGTCGAGGAGATCCTGGCCGGCATCTACGCCGAGGTGCTCGGCGTGCCGCGCGTCGGCGTCGACGAGTCCTTCTTCGAGCTGGGCGGCGACAGCATCTTGTCGCTGCAGGTGGTGGCGCGGGCACGCGCCGCGGGGCTGACGTGCCGGCCGCGGGACGTGTTCGTCGAGCAGACCGTGGCCCGGCTGGCCCGGGTGGCCGCGGTGAGTGGCGGGGCGGCGGAGGTGGCCGACGACGGTGTCGGGCCGGTGTCTGCCACCCCGATCATGCGGTGGCTGCAGGGTGCGCACGAGGCCGGCGGCCCGGTCGATCAGTTCAACCAGGCCGTGATGGTGCAGGCTCCCGCGGGGGTGTCCGAGGCGGACGTCTCAATCCTGTTGCAGGCCTTGGTGGATCGACACGCCATGCTTCGGCTGCGCGTCGATCACGACGACGCCGGCGGCTGGTCGTTCCACGTACCCGAACCCGGGACGGTGCGGGCCGACGACTGCCTGCGGTCGGTGGACGCGTTCTCCGATGAGGCGTTACTTGCGGCCCGCTCGCGGCTGAACCCGGCCACCGGGGCGATGCTCAGCGCGTTGTGGGTCGAGTCCACCGGCGAGCTGGCGGTGATCATCCACCACCTGGCGGTCGACGCGGTGTCGTGGTGGATCCTGTTGGAAGACCTCAACATTGCCTGGGCGCTGCACAGCGGTGGACAGCCGGTGGAGTTGGCGCCGGCGAGGACGTCGTTTGCCCGCTGGGCGACGCTGCTGAACGAGCACGCGCACCACCCCGACGTGGTCAGCCAGCTGAACGCGTGGAAGAAGGTAACCGCGACTCCCGCCGCGCTGCCCGGGGCGCGTCCCGACGTGGACACGTACGTCACCGCCGGCCGCCTGTCGGTCGAGCTGGACACCGAGACGACCGGCATGCTGCTCGGTGACGTGCCGACGGCTTTCCACGCCGGGATCCACGACATCCTGTTGATCGCCTTCGGACTGGCGTGGGCCGAATTCCTGGGTGACGCCGGCGCCCCGATCGGCATCGACGTCGAGGCGCACGGGCGTCACGAGGAGCTCGGGCCCGACACCGATCTGTCCCGCACCGTCGGGTGGTTCACCACCAAGTACCCGGTTTCGCTGAACGTGCCGGGGCCGGTTGCCGGATTGCGTTGGGCGCAGGTAATTTCCGGCGACGCGGCGCTGGGCCCGGTTATCAAACACGCCAAGGAGCAGCTTCGCGCCCTGCCCGAGCCGCTGACCTACGGGCTGCTGCGTTATCTCAACGCCGACGTCGACCTGGCCGGGCCCGACCCGTCCATCGCGTTCAATTACCTGGGACGTCAAGGCGCGGCGTCTGATTCGGCGGGCGCGGGCTGGCGCATCAGCCAGGACGGGCTGTCGTTGCTCGGCGTCGCGGCCGCGGTGCCCATGCCGCTGATGCACACCGTCGAGCTCAACGCCGGCACCATCGACACCGGTACCGGGCCACACCTGCACGCCGAATGGACCTGGGCGCCATCAGCTCTCGACGCAACGCAGATCACCCGGTTGAGCCGGCTGTGGTTCGAGGCCCTGACCGGTGTCTGCGCGCACGTGCGCTCCGGTGGCGGGGGACTGACCCCGTCGGACATCGCCCCGGCCCGCCTGAGCCAGCAGCAGATCGACGAGTTGGCGGCCCAGCACCATATCGCCGACATCTTGCCGTTGACCCCGCTGCAGCAGGGGCTGCTCTTCCACTCCAGCACCGCGCAGGGCAACGACGACATGTACGCGGTCCAGCTGGATTTCACCCTCACCGGGCCGCTTGACCCCGACCGCCTGCGCGACGCGGTGCACACCGTCGTCAACCGGCACCCCCACCTGGCGGCCCTGTTCTGCGAACGGTTCGACGAGCCCGTGCAGATCATCCCGGCCGATCCCGTTGTCGAGTGGCGCTACCTCGAGCTCGACGGCACCGGCGACACCGACGAGCGAATCGAGCAGCTGTGCGCTTCCGAACGCGCCGCGGTGTGCGACCTCGCCGGGCAGCCGGCGTTCCGGGCCGCATTGATCCGCACCGCGGACCGTCGGTTCCGGTTCGTGCTGACCAATCACCACATCCTGCTCGACGGCTGGTCGCTGCCCATCCTGCTGCGCGAAATCTTCGCCGGCTACTACGGGCAACGCCTGCCCGCCGCCGGCTCCTACCGCGCCTTCCTCACCTGGCTGGCCGATCGCGACCTCGACGCCGCCCGCGAAGCCTGGGGAGAGCTGTTGTCCGGCTTCGAAACTCCCACCCTGGTCGCGGCCGAGGACCGGTTGGGGCAGGGGCCCCGGGGCTTCGAGAAGTCTCGAGTGCCCGCGCAGATCACCCGGGCCCTCGGCGAACTGGCCCGCTCGCACCACACCACGCTGAGCACCGTCCTGCAGGCCGCGTGGGCGTTGGTGCTGACCTCGCTGACCGGTCAGCACGACGTCGTCTTCGGCACCCCGCGATCGCGGGTCGGGCAGCTGGAGGTCGACGACGCGGAATCGATGGTCGGGCTGCTGATCAACACGGTGCCGGTGCGCGCGAACATCACCGCGACGACCACCACCGCGGATCTGTTGGCGCAGTTGCAGAACAGTCACAACGACGCGCTCGAGCACCAGCACCTGGCGCTCAGCGAGATCCATCGCGTCACCGGCCACGACCAGCTTTTCGACACGCTCTTCGTCTACGAGAACTACCCGATCGACAGCGGCATGACGCTGGGTGACGACGGGTTGGCCATCGCGGCGTTCACCAACCGCGAGTACAACCACTACCCGCTGACGGTGGAGGCCCTGCCCGGCCGCGAACTCGGCCTGCACATCGAATTCGATGCCGACGTGTTCGACGCCGCCGGCATCGGGTCGCTCATCGAGCGCCTGCAGCGGGTATTGGTCGCGATGACCGCCGACCCCGCCCGGCGGCTGTCATCGGTCGGCCTGTTGGACCGCGACGAGCGCGAACTGCTGCTGTCGACGATGTCCGGCGCCGGAGCGGCGGCACCGGTCGGCGTTGCGCCGCAACTGCTTTCCGCGGCGGTGGCGGCGAACCCGGACGGGCCCGCGGTACTCGACGGCGTGCGGGAGTTGTCGTATCGCGAACTCGACGAATGGTCAACGCGTTTGGCGCGCACGCTGATCGAGGCGGGCGTGGGCCCGGAGCGCGCAGTCGGCGTGGCGATCGACCGCTGCGCGGAGCTGGTGGTCGCCTGGTGGGCCGTCGTCAAGGCCGGCGGCGTCTATGCGCCGGTGGATCTGGACCATCCCGTCGAGCGCGTCGCGTCGGTGCTCGACGCCGTCGACGCGGTGTGCGTGTTGACCTGCGGCACCGACGACATCGCCGGCGCCGGGGCGCGCCCGATCGTGCGTCTCGACGGTCTCGACCTGTCCGGGCGTTCCACGGAGGAGATCACCGACGCCGACCGGCTGTCGCCGCTGCGCGCCGGCGACACCGCGTACGTGATCTTCACGTCGGGGTCCACCGGCGTGCCCAAGGGCGTGGCGGTCGGCCACAGCGGCATGCTGGGCTGGGCTGCCGCCCAACGCGAGCTGTTCGGTCTGGGCGCGGACGCGCGGGTGCTGATGGTTGCCTCGCCGACCTTCGACGCATCGGTCGGAGAACTGTTGCTGGCCGCGGGATCCGGCGCGGCGCTGGTGGTGGCGCCGCCGCAGGTGTATGCGGGTGAGGCGCTGACCGCGCTGCTGCACGACCAGCGGGTCAGCGCGGCCATCCTGACACCCACCGTGATCTCGACGCTGGACCGCGCCCGCCTGGATCGCCTGGACACGCTGGTCGCCGTCGGGGAGGCCTGCCTGCCCGAACTGGTGGACGCCTGGGCGCCGGACCGCCAGATGTTCAACGGCTACGGCCCGAGCGAGACCACCATCTGGGTCACCTGTGCGCGGCTGTCGGCCGGCGAGCCGGTTCGCATCGGCGCCCCCATTTCCGGCGTGTGCGCGCGTGTGCTCGATGCCTGGCTGAATCCCGTCCCGGTCGGCGTGGTGGGCGAGCTGTACCTGAGCGGGCCGGCCCTGGGGCACGGCTATGTGGGCCGGGTGGAGTTGACCGCGGAACGGTTCGTCGCCAACCCCTTTGGCGCCGCGGGGGAGCGCATGTACCGCACCGGCGACCTGGTGCGCTGGATGCCCGACGGCACCCTGGATTATCTGGGCCGCGCCGACAGCCAGATCAAACTGCGCGGGCAGCGCATCGAATTGGGCGAAATCGAAAACACCCTGCTGGCCTGCCCGCAGGTGGCCCAGGCCGCCGTCACCGTTGCGGACGGCGCGACCGGCTCGCACCTGGTCGCCTACGTGACGCTCGACCACGCCGCCACCGCCGACCGGGGCGTCGAACAAGACGCCGAAGACGTCCAGGAGTGGCAGCACCTCTACGACGGCCTGTATGGCGCCGACCTCGCGGCCAACTTCGGCGAGGATTTCCGCGGCTGGAACAGCAGCTACACCGGCGATCCGATCCCGCTCGAAGAGATGGCCGAATGGCGTTCCGCCACAGTCGAACGCATCATGTCCCTGCAGCCACGACGGGTGCTGGAGATCGGCGCGGGTTCGGGATTGCTGCTCTCACAGATCGCCCCGCAATGCGATCAGTATGTCGCCACCGACTTCTCGGCCGTCGCGATCGACAACCTGGCCCGCTCGATGGAGCAGCTGCAGCTGCCGTGGCGTGACCGCGTCGAGCTGCTGACCCAACCCGCCCACGTGACCGACGGGCTGCCGCAGGGCCACTTCGACACCATCATTCTCAACTCGGTCGTCCAGTACTTCCCCAGCGCGGGATACCTGGCCCAGGTCATCGACAAGGCCATGGAGCTGTTGGCCCCCGGCGGTGCGGTCTTCATCGGTGACATCCGTAACCACACCCTGCAGGGCGCGTTCCAGACCGCGATCGCGCTGGCCCGCGGTGACGGCGCCGATGCGGCCGAGATCCGCCAACGTGTGCGCCACGCCATGCTCGGCGAGACCGAATTGCTCCTGGCGCCCGAGTTTTTCACCTCCTGGGCCGGCTCCCGCCCGGAGGCCGTCGGAGTCGACATTCGCGTCAAACGCGGAATGGCCGACAACGAACTGAACCAGCACCGCTACGACGTCGCCATCCGCAAGGCGCCCGCGCGCGTGCGCTCGGTGGCCGACGACCCCGCCCTGACGTGGGCGCAGTGCGACGGCCTGCGCGGGCTGCACGACACCCTGACATCGCAGCGTCCCGCCGCCATCCGCGTCACCGACATCCCGCGCGCCGGACTGATCACCGACGTCGGCGTCGAGGCCGCGCTGGCCGAGGGGCTGCCCCTGGCCGACGCACTGGCCCGGGCCGACGCCGGCCCCGACGCCACCGTCGCCGAAGAATTGCACCGCCTCGGTGAGGGCGCCGGATATCATGTGGCCGTCACCTGGGGCGCCCAACCCGGCACTCTCAGCGCGGTTTTCATCGCTTCCGGCGACCGGGCCGTCGCGGCCCTGACCGATCTCTACCTGGCCCCCGACGGGGCCCGGCGACGCAGCAGCCACGCCAACGACCCCCGCACCAACACCAAGATCGGCGAGGTGCGCGAACGGTTGAGCGCCTGGCTGCCCGAGTACATGGTGCCGACACACATTGTGGCGCTGGAAGAATTCCCGATGACGACCTCGGGCAAGCTCGACCGCAAGGCCCTGCCGGCCCCCGATTACCAGGACGCCGATCGGTACCGCGCCCCGGCCACCGCCGTCGAGGAGATCCTGGTCGGCATCTACGTCCAGGTGCTCGGCCTGGAACGGGTGGGTGTCGACGACTCGTTCTTCGACCTGGGTGGGGATTCGCTGTCGGCGATGCGCCTGATCGCCGCGGTCAACACCAGCCTGAACTCCGACCTCGGGGTGCGGGCCGTATTCGAGGCGCCCACGGTCGCCGAGTTGGCGCTGCTGTGCCGTGGCGACGCCGACCGTCCGGACCCGCTGGTGGCGGGGGAGCGCCCGGCGGCGATTCCGCTGTCCTTCGCGCAGACCCGGCTGTGGTTCATCGACCAATTCCAGGGTCCCTCACCCATGTACAACATCACCGTGGCGCTGCGGCTGCGCGGGCGCCTCGACGCCGCCGCCCTGTCCGCGGCGCTGGCCGACGTCGTGGGCCGCCACGAAAGCCTGCGGACGGTGTTCGCGGCGGATGACGGAATTCCGCAGCAGGTGGTGGTTCCCGCCGACCAGATCGGGTTCGCCTGCGACATCATCGACGCCCGCGGATGGCCCGAAGACCGGCTGCGTGAGGCCATGGCCGCCGCCGCCCGGTACACCTTCGACCTGTCCAACGAAAGCCCCTTGCACACCGAACTTTTCACCGTCGGCGACGACGACCACATGCTGGTGGTGGCCGTGCACCACATCGCCGCCGACGGCTGGTCGATCACCCCGTTCGCGCGTGACCTCGGAATCGCCTACGCCAGCCGCTGCGGGGGCCACGCCCCCGACTGGGCGCCGCTGGCGGTGCAGTACGTCGACTACACGCTCTGGCAGCGCGCACATCTCGGTGACGTGGACGACGGCGACAGCCGCATCGCCGCCCAGCTGGACTACTGGGTCGACACCCTGGCCGGTCTTCCCGAACGTGTGCAGCTGCCCACCGATCGGCCCTACCCGCAGGTCGCCGACCACCGCGGCGCCCGGCTGGCGGTGGACTGGCCGGCCGAGCTACAGCAACAGGTCCGCCGGGTGGCGCGCGAGCACAACGCCACCAGCTTCATGGTGATCCAGGCCGCCTTCGCCGCGCTGCTCGCCAAGATCAGCGCCAGTACCGATGTCGCCGTGGGCTTCCCGATCGCCGGGCGTCCCGAACCCGCTCTCGACGACCTGATCGGCTTCTTCGTCAACACGTTGGTACTGCGGGTCGACCTGGGAGATCTCGGCGGGGACCCCACCTTCGCCGAGCTGCTGGCCCAGGTGCGCCGGCGCAGCCTGGCCGCGTTCGAGCACCAGGACGTGCCATTCGAACTGCTGGTGGAGCGGCTCAACCCCACCCGCAGCATGGCCCATCATCCGCTCATCCAGGTGCTGTTGGGCTGGGAGAACTTCCCCGGGGAGGTCACCGCCCCCGCCGCCGGGCTGACGTTGGGAGATCTGCGGGTCGCCCCGATACCGTTGCACACCAACACCGCTCGCATGGATCTGACGTTCTCGCTCGCCGAACGCTTCACCGAGTCCGGTCAGCGCGCCGGGATCGCCGTGACGGCGGAGTACCGCACCGACGTCTTCGACGCGGACACCGTCGAGGCGATGATCGAGCGGCTGCAGCGGCTGCTGGCGGCGGTCACCGCCGAACCGGAGCGGCGCTTGTCGTCGGTGGATCTGCTGGACACCGCCGAGCACACGCGGCTGGCGCGCTGGGGCAACGGGTCGGTGCTGACCGAGCGCATGGAACCGGTGTCGGTGGCGGGGTTGTTCGCGGCGCAGGCGGCGCGTACCCCGGGCGCGGTGGCGGTGACGTTCGGGGACCGGTCGATGACGTATCGGGAGCTCGACGAG
>NZ_JAICZA010000092.1 GCF_025933915.1 Mycobacterium sp. | reverse complement strand
CGCTTGCGCTGCATGCTGCGCGACGCGCGCTGGGTCACCCGGAACGCTCCGGTGAGGTTGGCATTGATGACCTCGGTGAACCGCTCCTCGGTCATCCGCATGAGGAACGCGTCCTGGGAGATGCCGGCATTGGACACCAGCACCTCGACCGGGCCCTGGTGCTCCTCAACCTCTTTGAATGCACGGTCGACGGCCTCGTTGTCGGTGACGTCGCACACGACCCCGAATAGTCCGTCGGGCGCCCCGGATCCGCGGTGGGTGACCGCGACCTTGTGCCCGTCGGCGGCCAGCCGCTGCGCGATCGCCAGGCCGATACCCCGGTTGCCACCGGTGACCAGGACGGAGCGGGAAACAAAGGCCGGTCGACCGCCCTGGCTCTCGGCGTCGACTTCAGCGGCAACACTGTCACTCATGCCCGTCAACTTAACGTGTGGTCTGTGGATCGCCGAAATCGACACCAGGGCTGTTGGCCGCGCGGATCCACGACCCTGACGTAGATCTCGGCGATCACTTAACCGGGCAACCGGCGGTTGATGAGCAGCGCGGCCACCCCCGCCAACGCGAGCACCAGCGCACCGAGCCGCAACCAACCCATGCTGGCGTCGCCCCTGATGGTCTCGTAGCCGATCTGTTCCTGCAGCGAGGTGAACACCGCCTTGAGCTGCTCCAGGCTGGACGCGGTGTACGCGTCGCCCCCGGACAACTGCGCAATCTTCTCCAGCATCGCGTCATCAACCGGGACCGGCTGGCGCTGATCGTTGATCTCGACATAGCCGTACGGGGTACCGAATGACACCGTGGATACCGGCACCCCCTGGTCCTTGGCGGTACGGGCCGCGGTGAATGCACCCTTGGGGTTGTCCGGATTCGACGGCACCGTTTCCTTGCCGTCCGACATCAGCACGATCCGCCCGGGCGGGCGCTCATCGCCACCGCCGATCACCGCTCCGACCGTCGCGATCGCCTGCAGCGCGGTGAAAATGCCTTCACCGGTGGCGGTGCGGTCGGCCAACTGCAGCTTGTCCAGCGCGGTCTTGGTGGCCTCACGGTTCGTGGTGGGCTGCACCAGCACCGTCGCCGTCCCGGCGTAGGCGATCAACCCAAGATTGATGCCGGGGGTCAACTGGTCGGCGAACTGCTTGGCCGCCTCCTGGGCCGCAGCCAAACGGCTGGGCGCAACATCGGTGGCACGCATGGACTGCGACACGTCGATCACCAGCATCACCACCGCGCGGTTGCGGGGAATCCGGACATCGTGGGTGGGGCCCGCCATCGCGACCGTCAACAGCACCAGCGACGCCACCATCAGGATCGCAGACAGATGCCGCCAGCGGGTCGGCTGCTTGGGCGCCACGCTCTCCAGCAGTTCCATATTGGCGAACCGCAGCACACGCTGCTTGCGGGCGCGCTGAACCGCCAGGTAGTAGCCGATCAGGCCGAGCACCACCAACAGGAACAGGAACCACCAGGCGTGCGCGAATCCAGTCAGGCTCATCGGGCCGAGTAACGGTAAAGTCATGTGCTACTTATCATTTCAGTTTCGTATCAAGCACTCATCGGATCTGCATGCTCTTCGCGCAAGCGCTCATCGGCCCGCCAGGGCGCCGCGCCGCCGGGTGGCAACGAACCGGACCACATCGGAGATCCAGTCCCGGTCGGTACGCAGGGTGAGCAGGGGCGCGTCGCAGCGCCGCAGTGTCCGCGCCACTTCGGCGCGGTGCTCAGCCGCTGCCCTCTCGAAGTCGGTGCGCAGCTGTTCGTCGATGGTGAATTCGCGGGTGACGCCGGTTTCGGTGTCCTGCAGAACGACATCTCCAATTTCGGGCAGTTCGACATCGCGGGGATCGATCACCTCGATCCCGAGCACCTCGTGGCGCCCGGCAATGGCCCGAAGCGGACGCATCCAGTTGATCGGGCCCAGGAAATCACTGATTATCACCGCCATGCCCCGGCGGCGCTCAGGCCTGCGCAGCGCGTCTATGGCCGCAGCCAGGTCGCCGCGTACGCCCATCGGCGCCTGGGGCATCGTGGCGATCGTGCGCAGCAGTTCCTGCTCGTGCATGCGGCCCGACAGTGCAGGCACCCGCCGCACCGTGTCGCCGTTGGCGATGATCGCGCCGATCCGGTTTCCGCCCCCACTGTTGAGGAACGTGATGGCCGCCGCGGCCGCCACCGCCAGGTCACGCTTCTCGCAGCCCGCCGTACCGAAATCGAGGCTGGCCGACATGTCCACCACCAGCCAGGTCTCCAGCTCCCGGTCGGCGATCATCTGCCGGACATGCGGATGGGTGGTGCGGGCGGTCACCGACCAGTCCATGCGGCGCACATCGTCGCCGGGTTGGTAGATCCGTGACTCCCCCGGCTCCGATCCCGGGCCCGGCAGCAGGCCCAGGTGGTCACCATGGAGCACGCCGTCGAGCTTGCGACGCACCGTCAGCTCCAGCTTGCGCAACGCCGCTGTAAGGGCGGGGTCGCGGATCTCCCCCCGCTTCAGCGATGGCAGGTCGACGGTGCGTCGGGAACTGGTCACCGACCTGCGGCCGCAGCAGCCGCGACCGGCACGACGGGGCCAACCGAATGCCCTTGCTGCGGGAGCGCATTCACCTGCGGCAGCGCCACCGTCTGCAGAATGCGGTTGACCACCGTCTCCGCGGAGATCTCGTCGGCCAACGCGTCGTAGGTCAGCACCAAACGGTGCCGCAGCACGTCCGGAATGACCTCGACGACATCCTGGGGGACGACGTAGTCACGGCCCCGCACCAACGCCAGCGCCCGTGCGGCCGAGATGATGCCCAGTGAGGCACGCGGTGATGCGCCGTAGGCGATCCACGCCTTGGCATCGGGCATGCCGAACTTCTCCGGCTCGCGCGTCGCGGTCACGATGCGTACCACGTAGTCGACCAGCGCGTGGTGCACGAAGTTGTTGGCCGCCACATCCTGTAGCCGCAGCAGGTCGCCGGTGTCGAGGATCTGCTTGGGCTCCGGGGGTTTGACACCCATCCGGTAGATGATCTCGCGCTCCTCCTCCGGCGACGGATAGTCGACGTTGAGCTTGAACAGGAAGCGGTCGCGCTGGGCTTCAGGAAGCGCGTAGACACCTTCCTGCTCGATCGGGTTCTGCGTGGCCATCACCAGGAACGGGTTGGGCAGCGGGAATCGCTTGCCACCAATCGACACCTGGCGTTCCTGCATGACCTCCAGCAGCGCCGACTGCACCTTGGCGGGCGCGCGGTTGATCTCGTCGGCGAGCAGGAAGTTGACCACCACCGGGCCGAGCTCGGTGTCGAACTCCTCCTTGCCCTGCCGGTAGATGCGGGTACCGACGATGTCGGTCGGCACCAGGTCGGGGGTGAACTGGATGCGCGCGAACGTCCCGCCGACCACCTTCGCGAACGTCTCGACGGCCAGCGTTTTGGCGACACCGGGAACACCCTCGAGCAGCACGTGGCCCTTGGACAACAGGCCGACCAGCATGCGCTCCACCAGCTGGTCCTGGCCGACGATGATGCGTTTGACCTCGAAGATGGCCCGCTCCAGGGTCTGGACCTCGGCGGCCAGCCCGTTACCGCCGCCTGTCGGCGCTTCGTGAGCCGGCGAACCTGATTGCCCGCCCGGGCCCGAGTAACCACTGGCGCCTGGCGGCGGCCCACCTGCTGCTGTCATCAAGAACCCTCCACGCTCAATCGGACACGACTGCCGGGCAGCGACGTGCCCGCGTCCAACTATTCCAGGCGTGCGCAGTTCCGTCGACGCTCGCCCAGCTGATGGGTCGCCGGCCCCGGGATCAGTACTCGATGATCCTGGTCAGGAACGGCGTCATGCCGGGCTTACGAACCGCGCTGACCGTAACCTTTCCGGCGCTGCCAGAGGCCTCCAGCATCTGGCCGTTGCCCAGGTACATGGTGACGTGCTGGCTGCCGTTCGGGCCGTAGAAGATGAGGTCGCCGCGCCTGGCCTGATCCGGCGGAATGTGACGTCCGGCGTTGTACTGGTCACCGGAAAACCGCGGGATCAGCACGCCGACACCGGCGAACATGTACCGCATCAGGCCCGAGCAGTCGAAGCCGTTGATGTTGGCGCCGTCGCCGACGCCCTTGCTGGGCCCGTCCAGCGAGCCGCCACCCCACGAATACGGGACACCCATCTGCGACCCGCCCCGCTTGATCACGTACTCGATGGCCTGCCGGCCGTAGACCCGCGGGATCTTGCCGCCGGGGTTGCTGGGGGTTGCCGCGCTGGGAGCGGGATCGCCGCCGAGGTTGATCCCGAGCCCGCCCAGGAACTGCTTGCCCAAGTTGAATGTGGTTTGGGTGGCCTGGGCGGTGGCCTGCAGCGAGGCGTTGGCGACGGCCAGCGGATCTCCCGGGGCGCCGGCGCTGATCTGGGCCGGCAGGGTGGGATCCCACGCGCCGGGGTCAGCCGTGGCCAGCGGAGCCGGGCCGGCCACAGAAAGCAACAGCCCGGTCACCACAGTGGCGATCCAGGCGAAGTTGATGAAACGAAACCGCTTGCGGCGCATGGCTCCTCGTTCAGTATTCGATGTAGCGGACCACGTAGGGGGTCATGCCGCTGGTGCGCACCGGGGCGACGCGCACCTTCAACCCGATGTCGGGAGCCTCGAGCATCTGGCCGTCACCGAGGTAGATCGTCACGTGCTGGCTACCGCCCGGGCCGTAGAAGATGACGTCGCCGCGGCGCATCTGCGAGGACGGGATCTTGCGGCCCAGGTTGTACTGCGAGCCCGAGTAGTGCGGCAGCTTGATCCCCACCCCGGCGAACGAGTACAAGACCAGACCCGAACAGTCGAAGCCGGTGATGCCCGCCCCGGAGTCGATTCCCTTACTCGGGCCGGCCGCGTTGCCGCCACCCCAGGAGTAGGGCACGCCGATCTGAGACATGCCGCGCCGGATCACGTACTCGGAGGCCTGGCGCCCATAGACCCGGGGAATACGCCCCCCGACCCCACCCGGCGCCGCATTGGTGATGCCAGTGTCGTCGGGCTTGAGGATGCCGATCTGCTGCAGGAAGTTGCGGCCGAGACCGGCGGTGACCTGCGTCGAGGTGGCCGAGATACCCAGCACCTGGTTGATCACCGCGATCGGGTCGCCGGGAATGTTGGCGCTCGGGATCATCGGCAGGGTGGGGTCCCAGGCGCCGTCCCATTGGCGGGCCCCGGCCGACGGTGCCGCCGCTCCCGCAGTCCCCGACTCCCACCGGTCCCCGGACGCCGGAGCCCCGCCCGTCGACCCCTGCCGGGCGGCGGCCTCACGCTTGGCCTCCTCGAGCTTGGCCTGCGCCTGGTTCCGCTCGGCGGCCAGACGGATCATGTCCTCGCGCTGTTCGTCGAACTTCTGTCTGGAGTTGGTCAGCGCCGCCACGGCGGCATCCTGGCTGGACTTGGCGTCGCCGGCGGCTTTGTCGGCGTTCTGCTTGGCGAGCCGCGCCGCCGATTCCTTGTTCACCTGCTCGGTGCGGGCTTGCTGCAGCTTGGCCATCACGGTCTGCGAACTGGCGGTCAGGCTCTTGGCCGCGGCTTCGGTGGCGATGATGTCGTCGGGGCTGCTGGCGCTCAGGTAGCTGCTCGACGGGCCGTTCATGTAGGCGGCCGCGGCGAAAGTGTCGAAGCGGCGCTGCGCTCCGGCGATCGCCGCGGTGGAATCTTTGACCGCCTGCTGGCTGGTCTGAAGATCGCGTTGGGCGGTGGCCGCGTTGTCTCGGGCGGTCTCCACGTCGACCAGGGCCTTGTTGACGCTTTCCTGCTCGGTCTGAATTTCGGCGCTCAGGTTCTGCAGGCGCTGGTTGGCCTTGGCGACGTTCGCGATCAGCGCGGCCAGGTTGTCTGCGGAGGAATCACCCTGCGCCAGGCCCGGGGTGCAGATCAACAGGGCCACGCTCAACACCGACGGCACGATGGGCCGCACCAGCCTTGCGGCCGGTCGCGCGGAAGACCCCCAGCGTGTGCGTCTCATTCGACTCAGGTCTCCTACGGCTCGACGCGACGGGTGGCGCCGGCCACAGACTTCTCGTAAGGCGCCAAAGACAACACCAGCATCATTTGCACCGTACGTCACAGGGGTGGGCGTGCAAACGCTCCGCCGAAATCGCACTCTCTACGTGCGTTTAATGTGACCGAACGGTGACCTGCCCCGTTTGCCGTGGCAGCGCGCGAAATCCGTCAGCCGAACCCGAAGAACCGAATACGAGATGTCAGGCGCCGGTATTGGCCTCGGCATCGTCAGTCGCCGCCGCGTCGTCCGATGTTGCTGGACGCTTGCTACGCACCTGCAACAGCCGGGTGCCGACGGCCGCCGCGAAGACCCCGATCAAGAGGAAGATGGTCAGGCCGGTCCAGGGAAACTCGGGCGTGTCCAGCTCGTGGAGGAAATGCTGCGCCGACGCCACCGGGTTGCCCGTCTTGGCGATGTCCTCACCGGCCTCGAGGGTGACGCGCGGGAACTGCGTGCTGTAGCTGCCGACATAACTCGGGCTCAGCGTCAGGACGGTGGCGTCGTGATAGTCGGCGCCGACCACGGTCGAGATGTCGCGCAACGGCGTGTCGTTCGGGGGGTTGTGGTCGAGCATCACGATCTTGAGGTTGATGCCCTCGGCGTGCGCCTGGTTGACCACGTCGAGCAGCCCGGGCATGGCCGCCGGCGGCGCGCTGACTCCGGTGGCGGCGACCTGAGCCTTGACCATCGTGATGTCGACGTCCACGGGAATGTAGGCGGGGAGGCCCGGAACCGTTTCCGGCAGCGGTCCGACGAAAGAATCTTGCCCGGTCATTGTTTCCCTCCTGCGGCGGCGTGTCCCTCCTGGCGCAGTGCTACAGGCACCGTACGCGACCTCGCCCCGTCCCATCGCGGGCCCACCGCGCCGGCGCCGGCCGCCCCGCGTGAGACCTCGGCGCGATTGGTGCGCACACGGAGGTTTAGCCCGGGGCCGCCGCGATAAGACTGGAGTCAGGGCTGCCGTCTGTAATGCAGGACAAGCGTACTGTTAAAGTTGCATGTTCGTTCGGACGATCCGCCGACACCAGCCCCGTCGGTGGGAGAACTAAATCCTTGGGAGTTGAAGTGACTGATTCTGTGAACTCATTCGGAGCCCGCAACACCCTCGAGGTCGGCGACAAGAGTTACCAGATCTATCGCCTCGACGCCGTCCCCAACACGGAGAAGCTCCCCTACAGCCTCAAGGTGCTGGCCGAGAACCTGCTGCGCAACGAGGACGGCAGCAACATCACCAAGGACCACATCGAGGCCATCGCAAACTGGGATCCCAAGGCGGAGCCCAGCATTGAGATCCAGTACACCCCGGCGCGGGTCGTGATGCAGGACTTCACCGGTGTGCCGTGCATCGTCGACCTGGCCACCATGCGCGAGGCGATCGGCGAGCTCGGCGGCAACCCGGAGAAGGTCAACCCGCTCGCGCCCGCCGACCTGGTGATCGACCACTCGGTGATCGCCGACCTGTTCGGCACCCCCGACTCATTCGAGCGCAACGTCGAGATCGAATACCAGCGCAACGGCGAGCGCTATCAGTTCTTGCGCTGGGGCCAGGGAGCATTCCAGGACTTCAAGGTGGTGCCCCCGGGCACCGGCATCGTGCACCAGGTCAACATCGAGTACCTGGCCAGCGTGGTGATGAGCCGCGACGGGGTGGCCTACCCCGACACCTGCGTGGGTACCGACTCGCACACCACGATGGTCAACGGCCTCGGCGTTCTGGGCTGGGGCGTAGGCGGCATCGAGGCCGAGGCCGCGATGCTCGGTCAGCCGGTGTCGATGCTGATCCCCCGCGTGGTCGGCTTCAAGCTGACCGGTGAAATCCAGCCTGGCGTGACAGCGACCGACGTCGTGCTGACCGTGACCGAGATGCTGCGCAAGCACGGTGTGGTCGGAAAGTTCGTCGAGTTCTACGGCAAGGGTGTGGCCGAGGTGCCGCTGGCCAACCGCGCCACCCTGGGCAACATGAGCCCCGAATTCGGTTCCACCGCAGCCATTTTCCCGATCGACGAGGAGACCATCTCCTACCTGCGCTTCACCGGCCGCAAGGATGAGCAGCTGGCGCTGGTCGAGGCCTACGCCAAGGAACAGGGCATGTGGCACGACCCCACTCACGAGCCCGAGTACTCGGAATACATCGAACTCGACCTGTCCGACGTGGTGCCGTCGATCGCCGGGCCCAAGCGTCCCCAGGACCGAATTGTGTTGGCGGAAGCCAAGTCCACGTTCCGCGAGCAAATCCCCAATTACGTCGGCGACCAAAACGGCCAGCAGGGCTACTCGAAGCTGGACGAGGTGGTCGAAGAGACCTTCCCGGCCAGTGACCCGGGATCGCCCACGAACGGGCACGCGGACGACGTGCCCGAGGCGAAGTCGGCCGCCGCGCACGCCACCGGCCGGCCCAGCAACCCGGTGACGGTGCGCTCCGACGAGTTCGGCGAGTTCGTGCTCGACCACGGCGCGGTGGTCATCGCCGCGATCACGTCGTGCACCAACACCTCCAACCCCGAAGTGATGCTGGGCGCCGCGCTGCTCGCACGCAACGCCGTCGACAAGGGACTGGCGTCCAAGCCGTGGGTGAAGACCACCATGGCGCCCGGCTCCCAGGTGGTCAACGACTACTACAACAAGGCCGGCCTGTGGCCGTATCTGGAGAAGCTCGGCTTCTATCTGGTCGGCTACGGCTGCACCACCTGCATCGGTAACTCCGGTCCGCTGCCCGACGAGATCTCGAAGGCCATCAACGACAACGACCTTTCGGTCACCGCCGTGCTTTCGGGTAACCGCAACTTCGAGGGCCGCATCAACCCGGACGTGAAGATGAACTACCTGGCGTCGCCGCCGCTGGTGGTGGCCTACGCGCTCGCCGGCACCATGGACTTCGACTTCGACGAGGAGCCACTCGGCCAAGACAAAGACGGCAACGACGTCTTCCTGAAAGACATCTGGCCGTCGCAGCAGGACGTCTCCGACACCATCGCGTCGGCGATCAACCAGGAGATGTTCACCAAGAACTACGCCGATGTGTTCAAGGGTGACGAACGCTGGCGCAACCTGCCGACTCCGAGCGGCAACACCTTTGAGTGGGACTCGGATTCGACGTACGTGCGCAAACCTCCGTACTTCGACGGCATGCCCGCCGATCCCGAGCCGGTCGCCGACATCACCGGCGCACGGGTGCTGGCGCTGCTCGGCGACTCGGTGACCACCGACCACATCTCCCCCGCCAGCAGCATCAAGCCGGGCACCCCGGCGGCGCAGTACCTCGACGACCACGGCGTGGAACGCAAGGACTACAACTCCTTTGGCTCGCGGCGCGGCAACCACGAGGTGATGATCCGCGGCACGTTCGCCAACATCAGGCTTCGCAACCTGTTGCTCGACGACGTGTCCGGCGGCTACACCCGCGACTTCACCCAGGATGACGCGCCGCAGGCGTTCATCTACGACGCCGCGCAAAACTATGCGGCACAAGATATTCCGCTGGTGGTGCTGGGCGGTAAGGAGTACGGGTCGGGCTCGTCACGCGACTGGGCGGCCAAGGGAACGCGGCTGCTGGGTGTGCGCGCGGTGATCGCCGAGTCGTTCGAACGCATCCACCGGTCCAACCTGATCGGTATGGGCGTGATCCCGTTGCAGTTCCCGGACGGCAAGTCCGCCGAGGATCTGGGGCTGGACGGCACCGAGGTGTTCGACATCACCGGTATCGACGAGCTCAACAACGGCAAGACGCCGAAGACGGTGCGCGTCAAGGCAAGCAAGGATGGTTCGGATGCCATCGAGTTCGACGCGGTGGTGCGCATCGACACCCCCGGCGAGGCCGACTACTACCGCAACGGCGGCATCCTGCAGTACGTGCTGCGCAACATGCTCAAGTCGGACTAGCCCAAACCGGCCGGCCCCCCGTGCCCAAGGTCAGCGAGGACCATCTGGCGGCCCGCCGCCGCCAGATCCTCGACGGCGCCCGTCGCTGCTTTGCCGAATTCGGCTACGACAAAGCCACGGTGCGCCGGCTGGAGAAGGCGATCGGGATGTCGCGCGGCGCGATCTTCCACCATTTCCGGGACAAGGACGCGCTGTTTTTCGCGCTCGCCCACGAGGACGCCGAGCGGATGGCCGATGTGGCCTCCCGCGCCGGACTGATCCAGGTGATGCGGGACATGTTGGCCGCGCCCGACCAGTTCGACTGGTTGGCCACCAGATTGGAGATCGCCCGCAAGCTGCGCAACGATCCCGCGTTCAGCCGCGGCTGGGCGGAGCGTTCGGCCGAGCTGGCGGCGGCGACCACCGATCGGCTGCGCAGGCAGACGGAGGCGCAGCGGGTGCGCGACGACGTGCCCGGCGATGTGCTGCGGTGCTATCTGGAGTTGGTGCTCGACGGCCTGGTGGCCCGGTTGGCGTCCGGCGAGGATCCGCAGCGCCTGGCCGCGGTGCTCGACCTGGTGGAGAGCTCGGTGCGGCGCAGTTAAGGCGCGCCGATTGTGAATCTCACGACGCGACAGGCCGATTCAGTGTCGCCGGGTTCACGCTCGTGGATTTACCGCGCGACCTTCGCGGTCCGGTTTGGGCCGCCGCGGCTGCGCATCGTGGTACCCGACTCCCGCAACAGGCTGTGAATCGACCCGTACGACCGGCCGGTCGTGGCAACCAGACTGCGGATGCTGGCCCCACCTTCGTAGGCGTGGCGTAGCTCGTCCAACAACTGGTCGCGCACCTTGGCCGACCTTTGCACTGTTCTTCTCATGGTTCCTCCGAGGCCGGGACACGATCGCAAGCACCTAGAGTAAGAAGCCGTTGTCGGCCGCGGGCGGATTTCGCGAAATCACCTGTCGCCACGTGCCGCAGTCCCGTGGCGATCGCGAGCGCGGCGCAGCGCGGCGAAGCGGGTCGCCACCATCAAATCAGGCGAGCTCGATCAGATCCCGGTATTCGTCGGACCAGTAGTCCTCGGTGCCGTCCGGGAGGAGCACCACTCGTTGCGGGTCGAGGGCCTCGGCGGCGCCGGGGTCGTGCGTCACCAGCACCACCGCGCCCTGATAGCTGCGCAGCGCGTCGAGTACCTGCTCGCGCGACGCGGGATCGAGGTTGTTCGTCGGTTCGTCGAGCAACAAGACGTTGGCGGTCGACGCCACCAAACCGGCCAGCGCGAGCCGGGTTTTCTCACCGCCGGACAGGGTGCCAGCCGGCTGGTCGAGTTGCGGCCCGCTGAACATGAACGCGCCCAGCAGCCCGCGCAGTTCCTGCTCGCCCGAATCCGGTGCGGCGTGCCGGATGTTCTCCCACACGCTCGCATCGTTGTCGAGCGTGTCGTGCTCCTGCGCGAAATACCCGACCCGCAAGCCGTGTCCGGGCTCCAGCCCTCCGGTGTCGGGAGCCTCGGTGCCGGCCAGCAATCTGAGCAATGTGGTCTTGCCGGAGCCGTTGAGCCCCAGCACCACCACCCGCGAGCCGCGGTCGATCGCCAGATCGACACCGGTGAACACTTCCAGCGATCCGTAGGACTTGCTCAGCCCCTTGGCGATCAGCGGTGTGCGCCCACACGCGGCGGGCGTCGGGAACTTGATGCGGGCCACCTTGTCGGCGACTCGCTCCTCGTCGAGCGCGGCCATCATCCGGTCGGCGCGGCGTAACATGTTCTGGGCGGCAACGGCTTTGGTGGCTTTCGCACCCAGCTTCGCGGCCTGTGTGCGCAGCGCGGTGGCCTTGCGTTCGGCGTTCGTGCGTTCCCGGCGGCGACGCTGCTCGTCGGTCGCGCGGGCATCGAGGTACTTCTGCCAGCCCATGTTGTAGACGTCGGCCTCGCCGCGCACGGCGTCCAGGAACCACACCCGGTTGACGACGTCGGCGAGCAATTCGACGTTGTGGCTAATGATCACCAGCCCGCCGGTGTGGGCGCGCAGGAAGTCGCGTAACCAGCCGATGGAATCCGCGTCCAGGTGGTTGGTGGGCTCGTCGAGAAGCAGGGTGGTCTCCGAGCCTGAGGTTCCCGCTCCCCCCTCCGAGGCGGCGAACAGGATGCGCGCCAGCTCCACCCGGCGGCGCTGCCCGCCGGACAGGGTGCGCAGCTGCTGCGTCAGCACCCGTTCCGGCAAGCCGAGACTGGCACAGATGCGGCTGGCTTCGCTTTCCGCGCCGTAGCCGCCCAGGGCCACGAAACGCTCCTCCAGCTGGCCGTACCGGCGGATCGCGCGGTCGCGGGCGTCGTCGTCGGCGACCTCGGCCATCAACGCCTGCTGCTTTTCCAGATCGGTGAGCAAGACGTCCAACCCGCGGGCCGACAGGACCCGGTCGCGGGCCAGCACATCGAGGTCGCCCTCTTTGGGATCCTGTGGCAGATAACCGATTTCGCCGGTGCGGGTGATCGACCCGGCATACGGCTCGGTCTCCCCCGCCAAGATGCGCAGGGTGGTGGTCTTGCCCGCGCCGTTACGGCCGACCAGCCCGATGCGGTCGCCGGGCTGCACCCGCAGGTCGGGGCCGTCGGGTGAGAGCAGGATGCGCGCGCCAGCGCGGACCTCGAGGTCCGTGGCCGTGATCACGATCGCTCTCCTGAGTTGAAGGACGCCTATTTGTCGTCGGTGAATACCGCTGGTCGTCGTTCTGCGCGCGCGGCAACCGCTTCTTCGAAGTTGGCGGTGAGCAGGCGGACGAAAAGCTGTCCCAAGCCTTCGGCTTGCATGTGCCCTTCCAGGCTACCGGCGTCCAGTCCAGTCCACAGCGTGCGCTTGGTCAACTCGGTACCAGGCCGGGAGAACGCCGCGATCCGCGCCGCGATGGCATAGCAGGTGTCCAGCAGCTGCTTGTCGGGCACCTGGCACGACACCAGCCCGATCCGCTCGGCCTCCTCCGCGGTGACGTCGCGGCCGGTCAGCATGATCTCGAACGCCCGCGACGATCCGATGGCCCGGGGCAGCAGGTAAGACAGCCCCAGTTCGCTGGCGGTCAGCCCGTTGTTGATGCCGGCGGCGCGAAAGTACGCGCTGGTGGAGGCCACCCGGATGTCGGCGGCCAGCGCCAGGCACAGACCACCGCCGATGGCCGGGCCGTTGACCGCGGCGATCACCGGTTGGTGTAGCCGGCGCAAGGCCAGGATGACCTCGTCGAGAATCTCCATGGAGCGCAGCGCATAGGTGGGGCGGGTCAGCCCCTCGACATTGGGCACCGAGCCCGCGGACTTGTGATCGGCACCCGAGGAAAAGCCCCGCCCGGCGCCCGTCAGCACGACTACGCGCACCGCGTTGTCGTATCGGACCTTCTCCAGGGCCTCCTTCAGGGGCACCATGACGTCGAACGCCATGGAGTTCATCCGCTCGGGTCGGTTGAGGGTGATCAGCGCCACGCCGGGCCGCGGGTGGTCTACCAGTACCAAACTCACCCATGCAACCTAGCGCGTGACCGACGGCAGCGCGGTGTCGCGCTTATTCGGCCGGCCCGGCTTCTGCCGCGTCGACGTCGAAGGCCCGGACCTGCTGGACCAGGTCCTCGAGGGCCGCCGGCGGCAGGGCCCCGGGCTGGTTGAACAGCAGTTTGCCCTTCTTGAAGGCCATCAGCGTGGGGATGGACCGGATCTGGGCGGCCGCGGCCAGCTGTTGTTCGGCCTCGGTGTCGACCTTGGCGTGCACGATGTCGGGATGTTTCTCCGACGACGCCTGGAAAGTGGGGCCGAACTGGCGGCACGGACCACACCAGGACGCCCAGAAGTCGACGAGCACGATGTCGTTGCCCGCGACGGTTTCGTTGAACTTCTCAGCGGTGAGATCAAGTGTTGTCACATTTGCGGTAACGCCCCGCGCCGACGTGATGTTCCCGGTGCGCCGTGACGCGCGGCGCCGCATTCCGCGCTGGTTACGGTTGCGTACGTTTTCCCGCGTCCGACAGACTGGGCCTGACCATCCGCCGCCTCAAAGGACCAGTGAGGGAATCGCGTTGGGCCACTACATCGCTAACGTCCGTGATCTCGAGTTCAACCTCTTCGAAGTCCTCGGTATCGGCGCCGTCCTGGGCACCGGAGGCTACCGCGACCTCGACGAGGAAACGGTGCGAACCATATTGGCCGAAGCCGCTCGCCTGGCCGAGGGTCCGGTGGCCGACTCCTTCGCCTTCGCCGACCGCAACCCGCCGGTGTTCGACCCGGCCGAGCACACCATCAGCGTGCCGGACGAGCTGGCCAAGACGGTGGCCGCGCTCAAGGAAGCCGGCTGGTGGCGGCTGGGCATGGCCGAAGAGATAGGCGGCATGCCCGCCCCGCCGCCGCTGGCGTGGGCGGTCAACGAAATGCTGATCTGCGCCAATCCGTCGGCGAATTTCTTTTGCCTGGGCCCGTTCATGTCTCAGGCCCTGTACATCGAGGGCAATGAGCAGCAGCGCCGATGGGCCGCCGAAGGCGTGGAGCGGGGCTGGGCGGCCACCATGGTGCTCACCGAACCCGACGCGGGCTCCGACGTCGGCGCCGGCCGCGCCAAAGCCTTCGAACAACCCGACGGCACCTGGCACATCGAGGGCGTCAAGCGCTTCATCTCCGGCGGCGACGTGGGCGACACCGCCGAGAACATCTTCCATCTGGTGCTGGCCCGTCCCGAGGGCGCCGGTCCGGGCACCAAGGGCCTGAGCCTGTTCTACGTGCCCAACCACCTGTTCGACCCGGACACTTTCGAGCTCGGCCCGCGCAACGGTGTGTACGTCACCGGGGTGGAGCACAAGATGGGCATCAAGTCCTCCCCCACGTGCGAATTGACCTTCGGCGCAACGGATGTGCCCGCGGTCGGTTACCTCGTCGGCGACGTGCACCGGGGTATCGCGCAGATGTTCACCGTCATCGAGCAGGCGCGCATGACGATTGGCGTCAAAGCCGCCGGCACGCTGTCCACGGGTTACCTGAACGCGCTGGCCTTCGCCAAAGAGCGGGTGCAGGGCGCGGACCTGACACAGATGTCCGACAAGACGGCCCCGCGGGTCACCATCATCCACCACCCCGACGTGCGTCGTAGCCTGATGACCCAGAAGGCGTACGCCGAGGGCCTGCGAGCGCTCTACATGTATGCCGCCGCACACCAGGATGACGCAGTGGCCCAACGTGTTTCGGGTGCCGATCACGACATGGCGCACCGGATCGACGATCTGCTGCTACCCATCGTCAAAGGGGTCAGTTCGGAACGGGCCTACGAAGTGCTCACCGAGTCGCTGCAGACGCTGGGTGGTTCCGGCTTCCTGACCGACTATCCGCTCGAGCAGTACATCCGTGATTCCAAGATCGACTCGCTCTACGAGGGCACCACCGCCATCCAGGCGCTCGACTTCTTCTTCCGCAAGATCGTGCGTGACCGGGGCCAGGCCCTGCAGTTCCTGACGACCCAGATCACCGCGACCATCGATGACTGCGACGAGGCGCTCAAGCCGATCGCCCAACTAGTGCAGACCGCGTACGACGACGTGACGGCGATGACGGGTGCGCTGACCGGTTATCTGATGTCCGCGGCCCAGCAGCCCACCGACATTTACAAGGTGGGGTTGGGTTCGGTGCGCTTTCTGCTTGCGGTCGGCGATCTGCTGATCGGCTGGAGACTACTGGTGCAAGCCGGCGTCGCGCACCGCGCGCTGACCGATGGCGCAGCGGGACACGATGAGCCGTTCCTTCAGGGCAAGGTCGCCACGGCGGCGTTCTTCGCCAAGAACATGTTGCCGAAGCTGACCGCCCTGCGCGGCGTCATCGAGGCCATCGACGACGAGATCATGAAGGTGCCCGAAGCGGCCTTCTGACGGCCCACAGGTTAGGCACAGTTCGAACGGGTAAACCAGAACGTTGGCTTTACCCGACGAATGGAGAAACGTTGATGTCTGCCAGCTGTCACGTACCCCGCCTCACGCGGTTCGCGATATTCGCGGTCGCGGGGGCTACCGCATTGTCCCTGTCCGCCTGCGGCTCTTCGAATAAATCCAGTTCCACTTCAACCTCAACCTCGACGTCGACATCCACCGTGACCTCGGCGGCCCCGTCGTCCACGCCCAACGCCGAAACCAAGGTCAGCGGCCTGATCGCGTCCGTGGCGGGCAACTCCATCCAGGTCACCAAGGAAGACAACGCCACCGCCGCGGTGAACTTCACCTCGACCACCAAGATCACCGAGGCCGTTCCGGCGGGCCTGCCGGACGTCACCCAGGGCAGCTGCGTCAGCGTGAAGCCCGTCGAGGGGTCGGCGCCCGGGCAGCAGGTCACGGCCGCGAAGGTGAAGATCAGCGAGTCCGTCAACGGCGTCTGCCCCAAACCGCCGGAGTCCACACCGGGCGGTGCCAGCAGCACGCCACCGCCCGGCTCGCCCTCACCGGCGCCCGCGAAGCCAGCCTGGGTGCGGGGCTCGGTGGCGTCGGTTTCGGGTAACACCATCAACCTGACCGGCACGGATGCCAGCGGTAACACCACGCAAACGACCGTGACGGTTGACGACAAGACCAAATACACCAAGCAGACGTCCGCGAACACCGATGCGATCGCGCCGGGCAAGTGCCTGTCCGCGCGCGGAACCACCGACAACGGCGGCGCGCTGCAGGCGACGAGCATCAAGCTACGACAGGCCGTCGACGGCAAATGCGGCAAGCCCAAGCAGCCCGGCCAGGGTGGCTGACCCCGGCTCGCGCAGCTTCAGATCGCCGTAGCCCCCGACGGGCGCGGGTGGAAAACCGCGCTCGCCGGGGGTAATCGCCCACCACGGCGAAACATGCGATGGAGAAGAGGCCGTGCCTGCCCTTTCAAAGACTCGGTGGACCCAGATCGCGATCGGCACCGTGATCGTTTTCATCGCGTTGTGTGTCGCCATGTGCGGGCCGTCCCACAACTCGTCGAACAGCAGCGCCCCGCCTACCGTCACCGCGGTCCCGCCTAGCGCGGTACCACCGTCGGGGCCATCGCAGCCCCCGCCACCTCCCATCGGCAAGGACTACGTGGAGGGCATGGTCCAGTCGGTGTCGGGCGGCACGATCGCGCTGCGGACGCGGACCGGCTCCGCGACCGTGGATTACACGCCCGAGACGAGGGTCGTGGAGGCGACCCCGGCGAAGCTGACGGATGTGACGCCCGGCAGCTGCGTAAATGTTCGCGCCACGCCGCAGAGCGCGCCGACCCTCGGGGCGATCACCGCGCAATCGGTGACGGTCACCGCGTCCGCGGACGGCAGGTGTCCGCCACCGGCCGGGTTCTACGGCACGGTCGCCTCGGTGTCGGGCAACACCATTGCGATCACCGGTCTGGGCCCCGGCGGCCCGGGCGCTCCCACCACCGTGACCGTCGCCGACTCGACCTCATATCTCAGGCAGACACCGTCGGACGCCCATGCGATCACGAACGGTAAATGCTTGGGGGCAAACGGAACCCAGGACGGCGGCACGCTACACGCGACGATGATCAGCTTGGAGACGTGCCCACCCATGGGGCACCCGCACCACCATCTGCATCTGCCCCACCTCCACCTCCACCTTTAGTGGCGATCGCCAGCGCGGCGTAGCCGGGCGCAGCGGGTCGCCGTCGATGCGAGCAACAACATCGTCCGAATGCTCAGGTGCGCGGCCGGTCAACCGTTGACGCGCAACCCCTTTCGCGCCTCAAGCTCCTCTTCGGTAACCCACTCGCGCAGCGGTTGACCCGGCAAGCACAGCATTGTGAGGACGAAGCTACAATGAATGTCAGTGCGGTTGTTCGCGTCCTGATAGTGGACCACGTCGCCGCCGGGCCCCCAGAACGCGTCTCCCGCGCGTAGGACGCGTGGCGCTTCACCCTCGAGTTCGAACAACATCTCCCCGGCGATCATGTAACCGAACCCCGGCCCGCCAGGAAGGCGATGTGGCGGGTATCCAGGGGCGCCCGGCGGATGGGTGATGAGAATGGTCATCACCTGGGCGCCTACAGGAATCGACGGCGCCCGTACTTCCTGCAGCACCTTTATTATTGATTTCTGTTCGGAGTCGTTCGTATCCAACACTATTCGCTATCTTGACTTTGGGGTTACGAAACCGAACATGTGTCGATCCAGTCGGAGTATCGAGTAGCGAAGATGGTGGCGTTCTCGTCCGGAGCGAGGGTGTGATCGTCGATCACCGCACCGAAGTATGGCGCCTCGGCGTCGGTCACGACCCGACGTTGATCAGCCTTGGCGGCAAGGCCCGTGCGGACAAAATCGTCCATCCCCATTGCTTCGGGCCCAGCGATCTCCGTTACTCCGTTGATAGCGGGTCCGACCGCCGCGCGGGCCACGGCGGTGGCGACATCGTCGGCGGCGATAGGACGAAACAGCGCGTGTGGCAACCTGACAATGTCTCCGTCTGTCGCGGAATCGGCCAACCCAATCGCGAACTCGTAGAACGGAGTTGCCCGCACGATCGAATAGGGCCGGCCCGAATTCTTGATCAGGTTCTCCTGAGCTGCTTTGGCGGTGTTGTAGCCGCTATCCGGCATGGCCTGCGCGCCCACTACGGACAACGCGACATGGTGTTTGACTCCCGCTTCCTGTTCAGCAGAGAGCAGATTCGCCGTCGCGGTCGTGAAGAAGTGCATTACAGGTTCGTCGTCGAACAAGGGTGAATCGGCGACATCGACCAGGACGTCCGCACCGGCGAGCGCGTCGGCGAGGCCTTCACCGGTCAGGGCATCGACACCTGATCGG
>NZ_JAICZA010000117.1 GCF_025933915.1 Mycobacterium sp. | reverse complement strand
CCCCGTGGTCACCGCCCGCACGCAGATCGCGACGTCATTTCTGGACCGCACCGTCGACGACGAGCCATTGCGCCGGGCGCTGACGCCCGACTACCCGTTCCGCTGTAAGCGAGTGTTGTTGGGCGACGACTATTACCGGGCGCTGCAGCGGGACAACGTCGAATTGGTCACCGACCCCATCGCGCGGATCGGCGAGACGTCGGTGATCACCGGGTCCGGTCGCGAAATCGACTGCGACGTGATCGTGCTGGCGACCGGCTTCGAGACGTCTCGCTACCTGTCCGGCATCGAGGTCATCGGCGCCGGCGGGCGCCGGCTGCACGAGCACTGGGGTGACGACCCGTGTGCCTACCTAGGGGTGGCGGTCAGCGGATTCCCGAACTTCTTCATGCTCTACGGCCCTAACACCAACCAGGGCGGCAACTCCATCGTCTACATCCTCGAGGCCGGGGCCCGGTTGGTCGCCAGCGCGGTGAGCCGGCTGGCGCGCCACGGCGGATATCTCGACGTCCGTCCCGAGGCCGAAAAGCGGTTCAACGACCGGCTTTCCGCGGACCTGGCACGGACCATCTGGACGCAGTGCGACAGCTACTTCCGTTCACCCACCGGTCGCATCGTCACCCAGTGGCCCTATACCGAGCTGGAGTACGCTCGCCGGACCTGGCGGCTACGACGCCGAGAGTGGATGCACCGCAGGGCCGGGCCAGCGCGGAAAGTCGCACACCCCGCCGATGGTGAAACACGGTGTGCTCCGGCATCTTCAGGCTGAGCTGGCGGCGGCCGCCCGGGCTCGCTCGGTCATCGAGGCGATCACCCCGCCGTCGTTGAGGATGTCGGTGCCGGTGAGGTAGCCGGCCTTGTCGCTGGCGCAGAAGGCGAGCAGCTCCGCCATTTCCTCCGGCTTGCCCCACCGGGGGACCGCGGCGTCGGCCACCATCGCACCGGCACCCGCCGCCTCCTCGAGCCTGCCCATCTCGGTGTCGATCGACCCCGGGGAAACCGAGACGATGCGCAATCCGCGCGCGTTGAAGCGCTCCGCCTGTGACTGGCTGTACCACTTCACGAAGCTCTTGCTCAGGGCGTACGCGAGGCCGGGGCGCGCCTCCTCGGGGGCGATATCGCACGCCGCCATCATGGCGTCCATGAAGGCAAGAGTGTCGGGGCCGTCGTCGAGTGCCAGCGGGAACTGGTTTGTCGGAACGATTTCCGCGGGCAGCATGTGCGCCGCCATCGAGGCCACGTTGACGATCACCGCGCCCTCGCCGGCGAGCGCGAAGAACTCCTCGTCGACGTTGACGGTGCCGACCGCATTGGTCCGCATGACGTAGTCGGCGGGACCCATGCTCGGGCTCACCCCCGCGGTATGGATGACCGAGACGACCGTCCCGAGGTTCGTGGCGGTGCCGAGCAGGTCCGCAACAGCTCGCCGGTCGGTGACGTCACAGTTCACGAGCGTGGGAGTGATTCCGATGTCATGCAGGGTCGTGGCGGCGGTCGTCAGCCGGTCCTGCCGGACGTCGCAGAGCACGACGGTGTGGTCGCGGCCGACGATTTTCGCGGTGGCCAGTCCCATGCCCCCCGCGCCGCCGGTGATTACGGACACTCGATTCATACCTGGACCGTATACGGCGCGTGATCGTGGGGCGTTACGGGTCCGGTACCGGATGTAACGGGTGACCGCTATGGCGGACGGCCGTCCCCAAGAACGGTGCGCGGAGGGTGGCGGGCAGGTGGCGCCGGTAGCGGATCAGCGCGACGACGGCGACCGCCGTGTAGACACCGCAGAGCAGCAGCCGGCCGTGCGTCGAGGTGATCGCGAACTGGACGACGAACAATCCCAGCAGCGCCAGTGCCGCGCCCCGGTGGAAACGCAGCGCCAGGATCAGCGCCACGCCCATCATCGTTTGGGTCGCCGTGAGCAGCATCTCCTCCACCTGGCGGGAGTCGAGGTACAGCGAGTACTTGCCGCCACCGAGCAGGTGGGCGATCGGCAACGACCCGATCAGCAGGGTCC
Organism: Mycobacterium sp.; assembly: GCF_025933915.1. Lineage (GTDB taxonomy): Bacteria > Actinomycetota > Actinomycetes > Mycobacteriales > Mycobacteriaceae > Mycobacterium. The sequence continues at coordinate 13,070 of NZ_JAICZA010000117.1, read as the reverse complement.
ACTGGTTGACCTTGGAGGAGATCAGCGTGGCGATGGCCGCCGTGCCCTTGCCGCGGCTGGCGAAAATGGTCGCGATGATGAACTCCGGGGCCTCGGAGGCCAGCGGGGCCAGCCACTGAACCAGCAGGAACCGGTTGATGCCCAGTTCGGTACCCGCGGTCACCAGGTTGTCGGCAAACGGCTTGGCGCACAGCAGAATCACCGCCCCCGAGGCAACAAAGAGGCCGACCACGGCGATGCGCCTGCGGCCGTCGGGCAGTTCGCCCAACGCGGCGGCGGTGCCGATCAGGTCGGGCTCTTCGACTTCGCCGTGGCTGATCTTGTAGAGGTAGAACCCGAACCAGGCCAGCAACGCCAACCCGAGCCCGAAATGAATCTCACCGGTTGCCGGTACCGCGAACGCGATGACGCCGGCGATCAACAGGAATCCCAGTTCCACGCGGTTTGCTGGCTCCAGTGTCAAACCGGTGGGTTTCCCGGATCCGGACTTGCGCGCCACCAGGATGCTGACCAACACCACGACGGGCCAGCCCAGGCCCATCAGCAGCCGGTTCGACCCGGTCATGTTGGCCGCGGCGTACTGCGTGTATTCGGCGTTGTGCCCGGACACGTACGCGTAGTAGAGGTCGACCGCGTATTCGGGCAGGACCGCGATCAAGGCGAGGAGGGCCGTCGCCAGCCCGCCGGACACGTCGATCTGGGCGGCCTCGGCGGCCCAGGCGAGCAGGAAGCTGGCCGCCACCACCGCGGCCCCGAAGATCAGCAGGGCGGGCACCGCGCCGGTGTGCAGGCCGGCGATCCGGATGACGACGGCCGGGGCGACGAATGCGCCGGTGATCAACCCCGAACGGGTCAGGGTGCGACGCCGCCACTGCGCCGTCATCGGGACGTCGGCAGCGGGCCTGTCTATGGCGAGCATCGTCATCCTTCGCGGGAAGCGGCGATCGGGTGGTGGGTACTTCGGCTCGGTTGCCGTGGCGAACTGGTTACCCAAGCTACCCGTGACCTACACCGTCAGCAACGCGGAGGGTGGGCAAAGTCAACGATGCGCCCGAGTCTATATTTGCTGACCAGGAACCTACTCAAGCAAAAGTTAGGTTGCCCTGATTTTGGACTTTGGCAAACCTTGTTACTACCCACTACGACGCACAGCGAACGGGGCCGGTTCCCACGGATCGCTAATCGCCCGGGCCCATGGCCGCGACGGCGGCCTGGGTGAAAAGCTCGACGGCCTGATTGCGGCTCAGCGACGCCAGCAGCTGCGCGGCCGCGCGCATGGTGTCACCCACCATCAAGGTCGGACCGTTGCCCAGGTTCTCGAACGCCTCGGCGATGACGTCGGACACGGCCGCCGCGTCCGGCGGCGACTCGTCGGGCGAGCCGATCTGGCCGCGGCTGTACTCGAGCTGACGCAGGGCCGGTGTATCGGTCTTGCCCAGGATGAGGCCCAGCACATCGACCCCCTTGCCGTGCAGTTCGGCCCACAACGCCTCGGCGAAAACCATGTCGAAAGCCTTGGAGGCACCGTAGGCGACCATGTTGGGCCCACCGGCCAGCCCGGCACCGGAACCGAAGAGGACGATGCCGCCGCTGCCCCGCTCCACCATCGCGGGGGCGAAATGGTGGCACAGCTGCATGGGCACCATGCAGTTGCGTTGGACCATCGCCTCGGCGGCCTCGATCGAATTGGCAAGGAACGGTGTGAAGTTCGGATCGGCACCCGCGCAGTAGACGAGCATCCCGATCTCCAGGCCGCTGGTGGCCGCGGCGACCGCCGCTGCCGCACCCGGCTGCGCGAGATCGATGGCGACAGTGCGGGTTTGTGCCGACGTCTTGCTCTCGATCTCGGCCGCGACGCGGTCGAGCGCGCTTTGCCGGCGGGCAAGCAGAACGACGTTGACACCGCGCTCGGCCAGGCCTTCGGCGAACGCCGCGCCCACACCGTCGGATGCGCCGGCCACCAGCGCCCACGGTCCGTACTTGGTAGCGAACGTCATGTGTCTGCTCCCGCTCCCTTATTGGCCGAACGTAGCGACGCGCACCTGGGTGAACCGGCGTCGCGCAATGCGCCATCCATCGGAGGTCCGCACGATGTCGTCGTCGTAGAAACCCCACGCGTTTACGCCGGCTTGGTTGTCACCGAACATGATCACCGCGTCGACATAGGTTCGGGCGGAGGCTTCGTCGCCATCGACCGTGATGACCTGGTTGGATAACCGATGCAGGGTATGACCCGCCATCGCGTGCGTCTTGTCCATGAAGTCGGTCACTTCGTCGACACCCTGCCAGCGGCCGATCTCGCCGTAGTCGAGTTCACAGTCGTCGGTGAACACGGTGCGAAACAGCGGCCAGTCGCGCCGGTCGATCGCGGTGGCATAGCGCACCAGCAGCTCCGAAATGTCTTGGCGGTCATCTCTTTCGCTCACGAGCGGTCTCCATTCGGGCGGACGACGATGCGGGGTGGACCGTCGGACCTGCGGGCCAGCTCGAGGGCGCCGGGCACCTCGTCGAGGCCGATGATCGTGCCGACGCTCGGTAGCGGGTCCAGCCGCCCCGACGCGATCGCGTCGAGCGTGCCATACCAGTCCTGCGGGTGCGGGCCACCGCCGAACTGGATGGTCACCCCTTGCCGGGTGGCGGTGGTGATGTCGAGGGTGTCGCCGGTGTACCAGCCGCCCGCGCAATAGATTCGGGTGCCCATCTCGGCGGATTCGACCAGCTTCTGGATCAGCCCGGCCGCGCCGACGCATTCGAATACGACGGCGGGTCCGGGCAATCCGCGCTGCGCGCGCACCTCGTTGAACGCATCGAACGGGGACTTCTCCGACGGGTCGACCAGCACATGCGCCCCGAAGCGGTCGCGCGCCAGCTCGCGCCGGTCGGATTTGTAGTCCGCGACGATGATGGGTTCGATGCCGCGGCCGGCCAGGGCGGCGACGGCCGAAAGCCCGATCGCCCCCGCGCCGATGACGATGGCGACCTCCCCCGGTTGCATCCGCGCCGACCGCACGTAGAACTCGCCGACGGCGAACGCGTCGGTCAATGCGACGGCGTCGTTGGACACGTCACCGGGGACGGGCTTGGCCGCCACCTCCGAAACCACCAGCAGCTCAGCGAAACTGCCCTGGGCTTCGGGGTGTTGTCCGATGATGCGCATGCCGCCCGCCCCGCCGTCGACCAGCCGCACCGGCATGGCCGTCACCCGGGTACCGACGGCGAACTGGTCGGTGCAGCCGGGGCCGTGCCCGATGACCTCACCGACGAATTCGTGACCGAGCACGATGTCACGCTCGGTGTCGTAGAGCGAACGACCCGTCGGGTCGTCGATCGCAAGTTCCGGGTGGTCCATGAAGTGCACGTCGGACGCGCAGATCGCTGTGCTCAACGTGCGCAGTAACAACTCGCCCGGCCCGGGCCGGGGGTCCCGCGTCTCGCGGACCTGTAACCGACCGTCTCGTAACACCACAGCGCGCAATACGTTAACTTTCTCGAATAGTCGATATAGAATCTCGAATGTTCGCACAACTGTAAAAATCTTGCGGCGAAGGAGTCAAGCGATTCGCGGATCGACCTCGGCACCGACCGCCCGGGTGCTCGATGTTGTCGAGCTCCTGGCGCGGTCGGGAAACGCGCGGCTGCGGTTCTCCGACGTCGTGCGTGAACTGGATCTCACGCAGGCGACGGCGCACGCGATCCTGAAGACGTTGTGCGACCGCGGATGGGCCAGCCGCGACCCGGTCACGAAGACGTTCGCCCTGGGGCCCGCACTCGCGGTGGTGGCCGCCCGCACCGACACCGCCCGACCGCTCGCGCATGCGGCACGTTCGGCGGCCCTGCGCCTGTCCCGCGAGGTCGGCTACGCCTGTTCGGTGGTCGAGAAGTTCGGGGATTCCCTGGTGGTCACCGCCTTTGAGGGTGAACCCGCCACCCAGCCGTCGGGAATACCGGGTGATCGCATTCCCTACGCACCGCCGTTCGGCGTCGCGATGGCGGCCTGGGACACCGAGGAGGAACAATGCGCCTGGGTCCGCCGCGGTGCGGGTGGCAACGCCGATCGAACGGAGCGCCTCCAACAGGTGCTCGCACACACGCGAGAACGGGGGTTCGACGTCGACTGGACGACGCCCGCGCTGGCGCAGGCCGTCCAGGTGGTCGGCACCTTGGACAGCAGCGAGATGCCGACGCCGGTGCGCCACATCATGGACCAGCTGCTTGTCGAGTTCACCACCATCGGTTTCCTTTCCGACGACAATCCCGGCCGCCGCAAACAACCCGTGGTGACCATCGCCGCACCGGTTTTCGATGACCAGCGACGCGTTTCCCTGATGGTGGCCGTACACCCGCTGTGCCCGCTGAGCGCGCGGCAGGTCCGGGACATCGGCAAACACCTGACCGATGAGACGACGGCATTGAGCGAATCGCAAGCTCCACACGCGGGGTAGCCCCGCGCGGGAGGCGAAAAGCCGTGGCACATAAGGCCGCGCTTCTGACGCCGCTGTGCGCGTCCCCTTGCGCGGCCGGGCACCCGCGGTCGATGATCGGCCATGCCCAAAGAACGCCGCCTCAATCGGTGGGAGCTGGTCACCTGCGCGCTCGCGGGACACGTCACCTATGCGCCCGACGAGCAGGCACTCGCCGAACGGCTGAACGGCAACACCGGTCTGGGTGAGGTATGGCGCTGCCTGCGGTGCGGTGAATTCATCGTCGGCGCGCCCCACGGACGCGGCCGCGCCGAGGACGCGCCGATGATCATGCGCGGCAAGGCCTTACGCCAGGCCATCATCATTCGCACCCTCGCGGTGGAACGCTTGTTCCGGGCGGTGGTGATCGTGCTGGCGGCCTACGCGGTGTGGAAGTTCCGCGGTGCGCGGGGCGCCATTCAGGCCACCCTCGACCAAGACCTGCCGATCTTCCGCGCCGCCGGCTTCAAGGTCGACCAGATGACCATCGTGCACGAGCTGGAAAAGGCGCTGGCCGCCAAGCCGTCCACCCTGGCGCTGCTGACCCTGATGCTGGCCGGCTACGCGCTGCTGGAGGTCGTCGAGGGCGTCGGGCTGTGGTTGCTCAAGCGCTGGGGCGAATACTTCGCGGTGATCGCCACCTCGGTCTTCCTGCCGCTGGAGGTCTACGACCTGGCCAGGGGCATCACCATGACCCGGGTGGTGACGTTCACCATCAACGTCGCCGCGGTGATCTACCTGCTGATCTCCAAGCGGCTGTTCGGCCTGCGCGGCGGGCGTGCGGCCTACGACGAGGAACGACGCGGCGAGCAGCTACTCGACGTCGAGCGGGCCGCGACGAGGGCCTGACGCCGGCGTCAGGTTCGTTATGCCGGGGCCTGCCGGGGATGAATGAAAATGCCCTCGGCTTCCACGGTGACGCCGTGCTCGTCGGCCAGGTGACCGACGGCGAACGTCTTGACGCCCTCGACGCGCTCGACATGAGCCTGCGCGCGCAGCGGCCGTCCCAGCGCCGTGGGGCGCCGGTATCGCAGCGTGAGCGTGCCGGTGAAGGCGGGCCTGTCGGGCTGGTGCGCGGTCGCGCCGAGCACATGGTCGAGCACCAGCGCGCACACACCGCCGTGCACGGTGTCCGGCGGCCCTTCGTAGGCGGCGCCCAGGACGAACTCCGACCACACCAGCCCGTCGGGATCACGGTGGATGACCAGAGGCGGCGCGATCGGATTACGCACGCCGACCACGGCATTGCCCCACGCGATGGTCTGGCCATCCGGATTCCGGTGCACGCCGAACGGCCCGGGTTTCAGCGCCTCGCTCAATTCCGCTGTGGCACTGTCGATCTTGGACGTGGCAGCAGCCACCGCCGCGGGGCCGGCCTCGGTGCGGATGCTAGCGTCGACGAGCCGGCGGATCGATTCGGCCAGCGGCGCGTACACCGACTCGAGCTGGCCGAAATCGATGCAGGGCGTTTGGTCATGCATGTTCGCAACTTAGCAGTGTGTCCACCCAGCGGGCCGTGCCCGTCCGCGCCGCCAGGCCGGGCGGGCATACTTCCCCGGGAACGGAGGACTCGATGGGAACCTATGCGATCACCGGATCGGCGTCCGGGATGGGGCGCGAGACCGCGCAGCGCCTCCGGGACGGTGGGCACACGGTGATCGGTGTCGACATCAAGGACGCCGACATCGTCGCCGATTTGTCGACACCACACGGCCGTAACGAGGCCGCCGAGCGTGTCCTGGCGGCCTCGGGCAACAGGCTTGACGGTGCCGTGCTGGCGGCCGGTCTGGGGCCCAGCCCCGCCCCGAATCGTGTTCGCCAGATCGCCCAGGTCAATTATTTCGGGGTCGTTGAGCCGCTCCTCGCCTGGCGAGGCGCGCTGGCCGCCGCTGGCCGTGCCAAAGTCGTTGTCGTCGCTAGCAATTCGACGACGACGATGCCCGCGGTGCCCCACCGAGCCGTGAAGGCGCTACTCGCGCACGACGCCGGTAAGGCGTTGCGCTCGGTGCGGCTGTTCGGGCCGGCCGCGCCGGCCATGATGTACGGCGCCTCGAAAATCGCCGTCAGCCGTTGGGTGCGGCGACACGCCGTGCTGCCCGAATGGGCCGGGTCGGGCGTGCGCCTGAACGCCCTCGCACCCGGTGCGGTCATGACACCGCTTCTGCAGGAACAGCTGGCGGACCCTGGGCAGGCCAAGGCGGTTCGGTCGTTCCCGGTCCCGGTCGGCGGCTTCGGCGACCCCGGGCACATGGCCGAGTGGATGTGCTTTATGTTGTCGGATGCCGCCGATTTCCTTTGCGGCAGCGTCATATTCGTTGACGGCGGCACCGACGCCTATTTCCGGTCCGACGACTGGCCGAAGGCGGTGCCGGCGCGCCACGTGTTCGGGTACCTACGCCGGCTCAGGCGCTTTCGCTAAGTCCCGCTGTTGCGTGCCTTTCGTTGCACCGTGAATGTGTGTTATCCCACAGCGCGGATCTTCGTGACATTCACCTCGGCGCTGCGCTTCCGCAAAACAGCTGTGGTGCAATGGAATGAATCGGCGCACGGCCGAAAAGACAAAGGATCACACTGTGGCCACACTTCCGTCCTGGGTCAGCCAGGGCTCCGCCAACCTCGACATGGTCGCGCCGCTGCGGGCGCGTGCCTGCGAGGCGCTGTATGCGGTGCTCGGAAGCAAGCGGCGCCCGGCGGCCACCGGGCCGCGCATCATGTCCAGGGGCGTCGAACGCTGCTGACGCCCGGTCGGGCCTTCATCACCGCCACCGTCGACGGTGGCGAAACCGCCGAGTTCGCGCCTCGCCGCCGCACGCATCGCCCCCCGGCGTGTTTGGATAGCGATATGTCGGAACTTGAACGCGTTGTGAGCGCCACCCGCGTGATGTCGGCCAATGCCGCCCGGATCTTCGAACTGATCGCCGACCCGTCCCGCCAGCCGAGCTGGGACGGCAACGACAACCTGGCCTCGTCGGCTCCTGGCCAGCGTGTGCATCGTGTGGGAGACATCTTCAAGACGACGCTGACGAACGGTGCGGTGCGCGAGAACCACGTCACGGAATTCGTGGAAGGCAGCAAAATCGCCTGGCGCCCGGCCGAACCCGGCAAGCAGCCGCCCGGCCATCTGTGGCGCTGGGAGCTCAGCCCGGTCAATGCCGAGCTGACCACGGTGACGCATACGTACGACTGGACGGAGCTGACCGATGCCACGCGCCTCGAGCGCGCTCGTTCGACGACGGTGGACATGTTGCGCGAGTCGATGGATCGGCTCGCCGTGCTGGCGCAGAGCGCCGACTGACAAGCCGCCCGCGCGTCGTCCGGCGAAAATCAGCCCAACTTGGCGCGCACCCACTGGAAGGGCCCGAAGTTCTTGACCCGCACGCTGGCAAATCCGTTGTCTTCCAAGGTGTCAGCGATTTCGTCGTCGTCGAACGCATGCGCCCCGACATTCGGCAGCAACTGCCAATAGCGTGTCAGCCACCCGGCCGTCGGCACCATGACGGCCAGCCTGCCGCCGGGCCGCAGCACCCGCGCGATCTCGGTGAGCGCGGCTTTGGGGTCCGGAATCAATTGCAGCACGGCGGTCGACACCGCGGCATCGAAGATGTTGTCGCGCAGCGGAAGTCGCTGTGCATCGGCCTTGATGAAACCGACCTGCGGCCCGGCCTCATTACGAACCGCGCGGGCCAGCATCGGCTCGGAGATATCGACGCCGAGGGCCAGCCCGTCCGGACCGGCGGCACGCGCCAGCGACGCCGTGACGTTGCCCGGGCCCGAGCCGACGTCCAGCGCGACACCGCCCCGCGGGATGTTCAACCGCTCGAGCGGCAGTTGCCAGGCGCTGATCCACCGGCGAGAAAAGGCCTGCGCGTTGTCGTAGAGCATCGATCCGATCGGCGACGCCCACGCGGCCTGGATGGGGCCGCTGTTTTTCCCTACAGCAGCGTCCCCGGCCGAACCGGCACCGAGCAGGTCGAGGTAACCCCGGCTGACATCCGGGTTGGCCGGCGGGTCGATGAGCAGATCCAGCCCTCGCCGGAGCGCGGGAGACAGCGAGATGTGCACGTCGGTCATGCCTACTCCTTCGAGCAAATGCCGAGCTGGACGCCAGAAATCGAAAGACAAGCCGCGAAGCGGCTCCGGTAAATCCCCGCCCGAAGCCTACGCCGGGGCCCCCGACGTCTTCGACCGCTGCGAATTGTCCGCCGGGTTATCGGCGAGCGACGGCGTGCTCGCGGACCAGAGCGTACAGCCGCCAGTAACCGGGCACGCCCTTGAGCGCGGTCTCGCCGCGGTCGCCGAATCTGTGCCGCGAGCCGGTGACGATGTCGCGCAGCGTGGACGACACCAGTACCTCGCCGGGCCCGGCGAGTGCCGCCACTCGCGCGCCGATGTGGACGGCCATGCCCGCGACGTCCGCGCCACGCACCTCGACTTCGCCGGCGTGAATGCCGACCCGCACCTCGATGCCCAGCACGTGGACGGCGTCCACGATGGCGTCGGCGCAGGCGATCGCCGCGCTCGGGCTACTGAACGTCGCGACGAATCCGTCCCCGGCCGTGTTGACTTCGCGGCCGGAAAAGCGTTGCAGTTCGTGGCGCACGATCCTGTCGTGGTTGTCCAGCAGGTCGCGCCAGCGGTGATCACCCAGCGCCGCGGCGCGCTCGGTGGAGCCGACGATGTCAGTGAACATGATCGTGGTGAGCAGCCGCTCGGCGTCGGAGCCGCCACGCACCCCGGTGATGAACTCTTCGATCTCGTCGAGCATGGGCGCGGTGTCGCCGACCCAGTACAGGGCGTCCTCGCCGGGCAGTTCGACGAGGTGCGATCCGGCGATGCGCTCGGCGAGGTAGTGCGCGTGCTCGACGGGGCTGAAGGCAGGGTTGTCGCGATGCAGGATCAGCGTCGGCACCGCGACGCGCGGCAGGCGGTCGCGGACATCGCCCTCCCTGACCTTGTTGATGAACGCACGGGCCATGCTGGGTGACGCGGCCCGGTTGCCGGCCATGTCCCACCACGAGCGGAACGCGGCGTCATCCGCCACGGAGGGCGCGATGATGCCGAGCATGTCGAAACCCTGCTGGACGGCGTCCGGCTCCATCCCGATCGACGTGAATCGATCGGCGGCGTCGAGTTCGGCCCCGATGGGGTAGTCGGGCCCCCGCAGCGTTCGCGCCGCGCCGTTGGCGATGACAAGGCTGTTCACTCGGTCGGGGTGGTCAGCGGCGAGAACCACACCGGCGAGCGTGGTGAAACCCGGGGCGAAGACGGTGGCTCGCTCGCAACCGACCGCGTCCATGACCGCGAGCGCATCCTGTGCCCACGATTCCGGGCCGAGCATGTCCAGCGGAACCCGGGATGACAGGCCGATCCCGCGCTGATCGAAGCGGATCACCCGGCAGAACGACGCGAGCCGGCGATGAAAGCGGTACATCGAGGGCTCGAGGTCGACGCAGTCGATCGGGATAAGCGGGCCCGGCAGCATGAGCAGGTCCATCGGCCCATCGCCGAAGAGCTGATAGGCGATGTCGATCTCGCCGCAACTGGCGTACCGGGTCCGCGGAGCCGCAGAACTCCCAGCCACGGCTCAAGGCTAGTGCAGGGTGCCGACAATTCGAGGCCCGTCAACGGGCCTGCTGATGATCGGAACCAGATAGCGGGCGGCGTACTCGCGGACCGCCACCGGGTCCGAGGTGTCGAGTCGGTCGGTGGGAAAGACGATGATGCCGAGGGCGACGCGAAGCAGGATGTCGGCGATGTTGTCCAGGTCGGCGTCGGTCGCGTCGGCGCCGCAGCGTCGCAGGGTGTGGGCGATCCCGTCGGCGAACTGGCGGATCGGGAACACCTGCGACCGGGAAAACATGCCGAACAACTCGGGTTCGCTGTCGGCGATCCGCGAATACAGCGGTGAGTCCTGCACCAGGCGCACCCCGAGCGCGAACGCCTCGATCACCGCCTCTTGCGGATTACACCCGGCCGTGGCCTCACCCAGCGTGCTGAAGAAGAGTTCGGCCTCGCGCCGCACCACGTGCCCGAACAGGTTCTCCTTGGTCGGAAAGCGACGGTAGATGGTGCTGCGGCTGACCCCGGCGCGGGCGGCGACGTCGTCGATATTGGCACGACGCACGCCGTAGGTCTCGAACACGCCGCGCGCGGCGTCCAGGATGGTGCGATCGAGATCGGTGAGCGCCTCGGCACTGGCAGAGCCCGGTTCGGACTGCATGATTGGCGGCATCGTATCAACTCTCCAGCACGACTCTGGGCCGACTTTTCGGGGGCGGGAAAGCCGGCGCGGCCTGACCGGGCGATGTGCGATGCCGTCGCGCGGTTGCTAAGCTCTGGAACAAGGATACGAGTTTGTATCACTGGTTCACAACGCTTCGGCGGGGTCGGACGCACCGCGTGCGCCATGAGGAGGTGGGCATGACCGCCCAGAATGACCGGCTCGCCGGGGTGAGCGCGGGAGCGCGATTCGACAGCGGCGTTCGCGAAGCGGTGCCGATGCCGACTGACGGGGCAGACTGGTCGGCCGGGGACACCTCACCGCGGCTGGGGCCCGATTCGTTGATCTGGAAGTTCTACGGAGACAACCGGACCCAACTCTTCGGTTTCCAGCGCACCGCCGGGGTCGAGAATTGCATCGAGCAGCTCGCGCAGGGCGTGCTGGATCACTCCGTGGTCTTCAGCGACACGTTGGGCCGGGCCAAGCGGACCGCGCCTCCCCTGATGAACACCATCTATTCCGAGGACCCGCACGGATGGGGCCGCAAGGTGCGCGACTTCCACAAGACGATCAAGGGCACCATCAGCGACGGTTCGAGGTATCACGCGCTGAACCCGGAGCTGTTCTACTGGGCGCACGCCACCTTCGTCGACCAGGTCATCTACAACGCCGACACGTTCATCCGCCGGTTGTCACACGCCGAGAAGGAGCAGATCTTCAACGAGGGCAAGGTCTGGTACAGCCTCTACGGCGTCAGCGACCGCGGGCAGCCGCAGACCTACGACGACTTCGTGGCTTACTGGGACGAGATGCTCGACCGGTTCGTCCCGCACAAGACCGTGCTGTATGGCACCGGATACATCCGCAAAGGCATCCCGGGCCCGCGCTGGATGCCCAAGCCGATCTGGGACGTGGCCTCGGCGCCGCTGAACGCCTACACCCGCCTTATCGTCGTCGGAACGTTGCCGTCGCAGATGCGCGAGGTGTGCCAGCTGCAGTGGGATGCCAAGAAGGAGAGGCGGTTCCAGCGGATCGCTGCGGTCATCCGGGCGCTCAATCCGCTGATCAATCGGCTACCCGTCAAGGCGCTCTACACTCCCTGGGCGGCTCGGGCATGGGCCCGCGCGGGCGTCGACCCGCGTAGGTTGTACAACCGCGCCGCGGCGTAATCAGGTTCCCGGCGGCTCGTCCTGGGCGCAGCGTCGGCAGTGACACCACGCGGGCGGATAAGGCATGGTGGTTAGCCGGCTCCGCAATGGGGCATTCCGCAACGTCGGTCGAGTAGGCCGGTCGAGCGAGCCGACCGCAGACCCGAAGGAGAACCGCGATGCAGATGACGGGCAACACCGTTCTGGTCACCGGCGGTGGCAGCGGAATCGGCCGCGGTCTGGCCGAGTCTTTCCACCGGTTGGGCAACCAGGTGATCATCGCCGCCCGGCGCAGCGACCAGCTACAGGCTGTCGCGGAGGCCAACCCGGGCATGCAGACCCTGTCGCTCGATCAAGGCGATGCCGCCGACATCCGGCGATTCGCCACTCAGGTGACCGATCACTACCCGGACCTCAATGTGCTGGTCAACAACGCCGGCATTCAGCGGGTCGAGGACCTCACCAGCGGCAATGTCGGCCTGGCCGAGCAGTCCGTTGCCATCAACCTGCTGGGCCCCATGCGGTTGACCTCGGCCTTGCTGCCGGCGCTGCTGCGCAAGCCGCACGCCACGATCCTCAACGTCACGTCCGGTCTGGCGTTCATGCCCAGCGCGCTCACCCCGACCTACTGCGCCTCCAAGGCGGCGCTGCACTCCTACACCGAATCGCTGCGCTTCCAGCTGCGCGACACCTCGGTGCAGGTCATCGAGATCATTCCGCCGCATGTACGTACCGCGCTGCAGGGCGAGCGGGGATTCGACCCCCGGGCGATGCCACTCGAGGAGTACATCACCGAGACGATGACCCTGTTGCAGACGCAGCCACAGGCCAACGAGATCGTGGTGGAGCGCGTCAAGATGTTCCGGTTCGCCGAGCGCGACGGCACCTACGACGACATTTATCCCCGGTTCAACGAGACGATCACCGCGATGTTCGGCGGTTAGCCGATCGCGTCGAACATCGCGTGCACGGATGTGGAACCGCCCGTGAGACAAGGCAATAGGGGACGAGGGGTTCGTCAGCGATCAGCCGGCTTGACGTCGAGCAGCACCCCTCATTCCCCGAAACCGCCGTGCGGCGACGCGACCGACATCGCGCCGGTCCCGCCCGTGCCGAGGTGGCTGGAGGCGAAGGTGACGCCTTTGGCGATGATGGAGCCGTCGTCGGCGTAGGTGTCGTGGGCGGCGAAGTTCATGCCGTCGGAGCAGACGGGGTCTTCGGTGGCGCAGACTTTGAGGGTTT
>NZ_JAICZA010000087.1 GCF_025933915.1 Mycobacterium sp. | reverse complement strand
TGCAACACCGCGTGTCCGACCACCAGGTCGAATGTGTCGTCCTCATAGGGAATGCCCTCGGCGTCGGCGACCCGGCCGTCGATGTCCAGGCCCAGCGACTGCCCGTTGCGGGTGGCGACCTTGACCATGCCGGGTGACAGGTCGGTGACCGACCCGCGGCGCGCGACCCCGGACTGAATCAGATTGAGCAGGAAAAACCCTGTGCCGCAGCCTAATTCGAGGGCGCGTTCGTAGGGCAGCTCGGCGATGACCCCGTCGGGCACGATGGCGTCGAACCGGCCCCGGGCGTAGTCGACACAGCGCTGGTCATAGGAGATAGACCACTTCTCGTCGTAGTTCTCGGCTTCCCAGTCGTGGTAGAGCACCTGCGCGAGCTTGCTGTCGTGGCGGGCGGCTTCCACCTGCGCGGCGGTGGCATGGGGCGTCGGAACGGCATCGGTCGAACTCGTCATGCAGGGCAGCCTAACGGCCGCCGGGATCCGCCTGATCGCCACCGCCCTGACCAGCGGAGAACACCTCCATGTAGCGCCGGCGTCCGGCGGAGAGCCGCTCGGCCGGTTCGAGGTCGAACACGTCGTTGATGCCGGCCTTGGCCGCGGCCAGCGCGTGTGGCGGGCCGTCGAGGAAACGGCGCGCCCATCCCGCGGCGGCGTCGTACACGTCGTCGGGGGCCACCATTTCGTCGATCAGGTCCAGCGCCAGGGCTTCTTCGGCGTCGAAGAACCGCCCGCTGAACACCAGCTCCTTGGCCTTGCTGGCCCCGGCCGCCCGGGTCAGGCGGGCCATCGCATCGCCGCCGGGCACCAGCCCGGCCAGGATTTCGGTCGCGCCGAACTTCACGTTGTCCCCGCTGATCCGCCAATCGGCGGTTAGGGCCAGTGTGAGCCCGGCGCCCAGGGCGTATCCCGTGATCGCGGCCACGGTCGGCTTGGGGATGGCCGCCACCGCGTCGATGGCTTGCTGCCGGACCCGGGCCGCGGTCTCGGCTTCGGGGCCCCGCAGCGTCCGCAGCTCGGGCATGTCGTCGCCGGCGGAGAAGATCTCGTGGCCGCCGAACAGGATCACGACGGCGACGTCGTCGCGCCGCCCCAATTCCTCGGCCGCGGCGATGACCTCCCGGTAGACCTGCCGGGTCATCGCGTTCGTCGGGGGGCGCGACAGCAGCAGCATGGCCAGGCCGGCATCCTGCGAACCGTCGCTGACCACGACGTTGACGAACTCGCTCAATGCCGCCACCCCAGCCCGCCCGCTTCCCGCGCCTGGTGGTAGCGGTCGGAATCGAAGAACTCGAAAACCCAGTTGTCGCCCTGGATCTCCAGATGCGGCTGCACCGGCGCGATCTGGCGCTGTACGGCCAGCGCCTCCGCGACGGTCCGCCCGGCCAACGAGTCCAGCTGCGTCCAGGTCGGCGGCAGCAAGAAACTGCGGCCGGCCGAGAAATCGTCGATGGCCGCCTCCGGCGTTGTCCAGCCCGCCCGGTCGGATTCGGTGTTCTCGCCGTCGGCGCGCTGCCCCTGGGGCAGGGCACCCACGAAGAAATAGGTGTCATAACGGCGGGTGCGCTCGGCCTCCGGGGTGACCCAGTTGGCCCACGGCCGCAACAGGTCCGAGCGCAGCTCCAGGTTTTCCCGCCGCAGGAAGTCCGCGAACGACAACGTCCCGTCGGCCAGCGCCCGGCGTGCGTCGCCGTACACCGAGGCGTCACCGACGATACTGTCCGGGGCCGTACGGCCCCGGCCCGTAGGGCCGGCGAACAGCACCCCGGTTTCCTCGAACGTCTCGCGGGCCGCGGCGCAGACCAGCGCCTCGGCCAAGTCGGGTTCGATGCCGAAGCGCTGGGCCCACCACTCCGGCGCCGGGCCGGCCCACGCGATATCGGCGTTGCGGTCGCGGTCGTCGACGCCGCCGCCGGGGAACACCATCGTCCCCGCGGCGAACGCCATCCTGGCGTGCCTTCGCATCAGGAAAACGCTCAGGCCGGGGCCGTCATCGCGGACCAGCATCACGGTCGCCGCCGGCCTGGGAACGAGCGGGGTTTCCTCGGGTGACGTCATAACTGCCTCCGGTGGGCTGCGCGGGTACGGACTCGCCGCGCGAAGTAGCGTCCATCGACGACGTCGAGGGCGATCGCTTGGCCGAATGCGGTGGACAGATTGTCGGCGGTCAGCACGTCGGTGAGCAATCCCGCGGCCACCACCTGGCCTTCCGCGAGCAGCATGCAGTGACTGAACCCGGGCGGGATCTCCTCGACGTGATGGGTGACGAGCACCAGGGCGGGCGCCTCGGGATCGGCGGCCAGGTCGCCCAACCGCGCCACCAGCTCCTCGCGGCCGCCCAGGTCCAGGCCGGCGGCCGGTTCGTCGAGCAGCAGCAGTTCGGGGTCGGTCATCAGCGCGCGGGCGATCAGCACCCGCTTGCGCTCGCCTTCCGAGAGCGTGCCGTAGGTGCGGTCCGCCAGGTGCTCGGCGCCAAGGCTCTCCAGCATGTCGATCGCCCGGCGGTAGTCGACGTCTTCGTAGCGCTCACGCCACCTGCCCAGCACCGCGTAGCCGGCCGAGACGACGAGATCGCGCACCACTTCATCGCCGGGCACGCGCTGCGCCAAAGCGGACGAACTGAGCCCGATGCGCGAACGCAACTCCGTCACGTCGACCCGGCCCAGCCGCTCGCCGAGCACGAAAGCCACACCGGACGACGGATGTTCGGCCGCCGCGGCGATCCGCAGCAGCGACGTTTTGCCGGCCCCGTTGGGCCCGACGATCACCCAACGCTCGTCGAGTTCGACAGCCCAATCGAGCGGCCCGACCAGGACGTTGCCGCCGCGCTGCAACGCCACCTCGCGTAACTCGATCAACAGATCGGGGTCGGCTGCCTCGCTCGTCTGGTCGGCTCTACCCTCGGATTCTCTCGAATCCTCGGGTTTCACCTCCGGCTTCCGTTTTCGGGCACCCGACCATCGTGCCGTACCGCGACGCTCGAATACCTGCCGGGTTCCAACAGCGGCGCTTCGCCGAGCCCTGCCCGGTCACCAGACGCAGAATCGCATGAAAATGGCCGAGACCGTGCGATTATCCGTCTGCTCGCGACGGGGAGGCCGCCTACTCCGGCGGGATTTCCACCCGGCGGATCTCGCCGTCGACCGCGTCGGCGGCCTCGATCTCGCCGCGGGTGATACCCAGCAGAAACAGCACCGTGTCCAGGTACGGGTGGCTCAACGACGCGTCGGCCACCTCCCGCAGCGCGGGCTTGGCGTTGAACGCGATCCCCAGCCCGGCCGCGGCCAGCATGTCGATGTCGTTGGCGCCGTCGCCCACGGCGACCGTCTGCGCCATCGGGACCCCGGCATGCTGCGCGAATTCCCTTAGCGCCGTTGCCTTTCCGGCCCGATCGACGATAGGCCCGATCACGCGGCCGGTGAGGGTGCCATCGACGATCTCGAGCTCGTTGGCCGCGACGTAGTCCAGCATCAGCTCCTCGGCCAACGGCTCGATGATCCTCCGGAAGCCCCCGGACACCACGCCGCACGCGTAACCCAACCGCCGCAGTGTCCGCAGCGTGGTCCGCGCGCCCGGCATCAGCTCCAGCTGATCGGCGACCTCGTCGACCACCGTGGCCGGCAAGCCCGCCAGCGTCGCGACCCGCTGCTCGAGCGATTGGGCGAAGTCCAGCTCGCCGCGCATCGCGGCGTCGGTGATCGCGGCGACCTTGCCCTCGGCACCCGCCCTCGCGGCCAGCATCTCGATGACCTCGCCCTGGACCAGCGTCGAGTCCACGTCGAACACGATGAGCCGCTTGGCCCGCCGCTCGAGCGTGTAGTCCTCGACGGCGACGTCGACGTGCTGCTCGCCGGACACCCGGTTCAGGGCGGTCCGCAACCGGCCATCGGCTCCGGGCGGCACCGAGACCCGCAGCTCCAGCCCGGTCACCGGATAGTCGGAGACGCCGCGGATCAGGTCGATGTTGACGCCCAGCGCGGCCACCTCGCGGGCGACCGCGCCGAACGCGCCGGCGGTAATCGGCCGGCCCAGCACGAAAATGGTGTGCGTCGAGGGTTCCTGAATGATCGGTACGTCGTCGCTGCGCTCGATGCTGACGTCGAGGCCCACCTTGCGGATGGCCGACTCGACGTCGTGGCGCAGCTCGGCACCGTCGGCGACGTCCGCCGGGCAGCACACCAGCACGCCGAGCGTCAGACGGTGCCGGATCACCACCTGTTCGACGTTGAGCAGCTCAACCCCATGCGGCGACAACGCCTCGAAGAGCGTCGCGGTCACGCCAGGTTGGTCCACACCGGTGACGGTGATCAGCACCGACACCTTGGGTGGTGGTGAGTTCACTCCCGACAGCCGCCCGTCAGGCCATCAGCTGCGAACCTGGACGTCGTCAAGCCTGGTGACGTCCTTGTCCGCGGGCCCGTGGGCCCGGCCCACATGGGCCTCGGCGCGCAGCCGCTCCACCATGTGCGGGTAGTGCAACTCGAATGCCGGCCGCTCCGAACGGATTCGGGGCAGCTCGGTGAAGTTGTGCCGCGGCGGCGGGCAACTGGTCGCCCACTCCAGCGAGTTGCCGTAACCCCACGGGTCGTCGACCGTGACGACCTCGCCGTAGCGCCAGCTCTTGAAGACGTTCCAGACGAACGGGAACATCGACGCGCCCAGGATGAAGGCGCCCACCGTCGAGGCGACGTTGTAGGGCTGGAAGCCGTCGCTGGCCAGGTAGTCGGCGTAGCGCCGGGGCATACCCAAGTTCCCCAGCCAGTGCTGCACCAGGAAGGTGGTGTGGAACCCGATGAACGTCAACCAGAAGTGCAGCTTGCCCAGCCGCTCGTCGAGCAGCCGGCCGGTCATCTTCGGGAACCAGAAATAGATGCCGGCGAAGGTGGAGAACACGATCGTGCCGAACAGCACGTAGTGGAAGTGCGCGACGACGAAATAGCTGTCGGTGACGTGGAAGTCGATCGGCGGACTGGCCAGCATCACGCCGGTCAGACCACCGAGCAGGAAGGTGAGCATGAAGCCGAGCGAAAACAGCATCGGTGTTTCAAACGTCAACTGGCCCTTCCACATGGTGCCGATCCAGTTGAAGAACTTGATCCCGGTCGGCACCGCGATCAGGTACGTCATGAACGAAAAGAACGGCAGCAGAACGGCTCCGGTGGCGAACATGTGGTGCGCCCACACCGCGACCGACAGGCCCGCGATCGACAGGGTCGCGTAGACCAGCGTGGTGTAGCCGAAGATCGGTTTCCGCGAGAACACCGGGATGATTTCGGTGACGATGCCGAAGAACGGCAGGGCGATGATGTAGACCTCGGGATGGCCGAAGAACCAGAACAGGTGCTGCCACAACAGAACCCCGCCGTTGGCGGCGTCGTAGATGTGGGCGCCCAGATGGCGGTCGGCGGCCAGGCCGAACAGCGCGGCCGTCAGCAGCGGGAACACGATCAGGATCAGGATCGAGGTCACCAGGATGTTCCAGGTGAAGATCGGCATCCGGAACATCGTCATGCCCGGTGCGCGCATGCACGCCACGGTGGTGATCATGTTGACCGCACCCAGGATGGTGCCCAGACCCGCGAGGATCAGGCCGGTGATCCACAGGTCTCCCCCGGCGCCGGGCGAGTGGACGGCGTCAGACAGCGGCGTGTAGGCGGTCCAGCCGAAGTCGGCGGCCCCACCCGGGACGAGGAAACCGGACGCCGCGATCAGCCCGCCGAACAGGAACAGCCAGTACGAGAAGGCGTTCAGCCGCGGGAACGCCACGTCGGGCGCACCGATCTGCAGCGGCAACACCAGGTTGGCGAAGCCGAACACCACCGGCGTGGCGTACAGCAGCAGCATGATCGTGCCGTGCATGGTGAACAGCTGGTTGAACTGCTCGTTCGACAGGAACTGCAGCCCCGGAGCGGCCAGCTCGGTGCGCATCAGCAGCGCCATCAGCCCGCCTATGAAGAAGAAGGCGAAGCAGGTGACGGTGTACATCACGCCGATCAGCTTGTGATCGGTGGTGGTGATCAGTTTGTAGACGAGGTTCCCTTTGGGGCCCAGGCGGTCCGGGTACGGACGAACGGCCTCGAGTTCTCCCAAGGGGGGCGCTTCGGCTGTCAACAGCTTCTCCAAACATCCGGATCGGACACTGGCCCAACATCACTATTCAGAGGAATCTTAGCCGTCGATCACGGCGACGTCAGGGCTGGTCCTACAAACTGTCGTAAATGCGTCGGCGGGGTGGTGTGTCCTTTGGCGCGGCGCCACCGAGCTGGCCGGATGTTAGCGTCTGACGCGTGTCGTTCGGCGTGATCAGACCCGCCCGGTGGGCCGCGGCCACCGCGGTGACGGCGGCGGTCGTCGCGGCATGCGTCGGCTGCGGGTCCGACAAGCCCGCCGCCACGACACCGGCCCGCTCGCTGGTCACGCCCACCACCCAAATCGCGGGGGCCGGCGTGCTCGGAAACGACCGCCGGCCGGACGATTCGTGTGGCCGAGACGCCGCCGAGGCCGATTCGGGGGCCTCGAAGCGGCGCGTCCACAACGCCGCGGGGGTCGAGCCGGACGTGGTGCAGGTGCCCGCCGACCCGCAGCGCATCGTGGCGCTCTCCGGCGACCAGCTCGACGCGTTGTGCGCGCTGGGCCTGCAATCGCGGGTGGTCGCCGCCGCGTTGCCGGACGGCTCGTCGGGTCAGCCCGCCTATTTGGGCGGCGCGGTGCACGGTGTGCCCGGCGCCGGCACGCGCTCGCACCCGGACCTGAAGGCGATCGCAGCGGCCCACCCCGATCTCATCCTGGGCTCGCAGGGGCTGACGCCCACCTTGTATCCGGAGCTGGCGGCGATCGCCCCGACGGTGTTCACGGGCGCACCGGGCGCGGCGTGGGAAGACAACCTGCGCGCCGTCGGCGCCGCCACCGCGCGCGGCGGCGCGATGGACGCATTGCTCAGCGGGTTTTCCCAGCGGGCGACCGATGTGGGCGCGCGCCATGACGCCTCCCACTTTCAGGCGTCCATCGTGCAGCTGACCACCGTATCGATCCGGGTGTACGGCGCCAACAACTTCCCGGCCAGCGTGCTCGGGGCGGTCGGGGTGGACCGGCCGGCATCGCAGCGGTTCACCGACAAGCCCTACATCGAGATCGGCGCCACCGACGCGGACCTCGCGAAGAATCCGGATCTGTCCGTCGCCGACGCCGACGTGGTGTATCTGTCGTGCGCCACACCGGCCGCCGCCGATCGAGCCGCCACGGTCCTGGACAGCGGCCCGTGGCGCAAGCTGTCCGCCAACCGGGACAACCGGGTCTATGTCGTCAACGACGAGATCTGGCAAACCGGCGAGGGCCTGATCGCGGCCCGCGGCATCGTCGACGACCTGCGCCTGGTGAACGCCCCGATCAACTGACGCCGGGCAGCCGACGTGATCTTCGCCCGCCGGTTGGCGAAAGAACTATTACCTTAGCTAAACTTCTTGGCGAAGCCATCACATCGACGAGGGATATTCATGAGCACTGTTTCGGCATACGCCGCCACGTCGGCGACCGAACCGCTGACCAAGACCACCATCGAGCGGCGCGACCCGGGCCCGCGGGACGTGGCGATCGACATCAAGTTCGCCGGCATCTGCCACTCCGACATCCACACGGCCAAAGGCGAATGGGGCACACCGAATTACCCCGTGGTCGTGGGCCACGAGATCGCCGGCGTCGTGACCGAGGTCGGCTCCGAGGTCACCAAGTTCACGGTGGGCGACCACGTCGGCGTGGGCTGCATGGTGAATTCCTGCGGTCAGTGCAGCAGCTGCCAGGCCGGGCTCGAGCAGTACTGCAAGAAGGGTGCGACCTTCACCTACAACGCCAAGGACGAAGACGGCACGACGACGCAGGGCGGCTACAGCCAGGCGATCGTCGTCGACGAGAACTTCGTCTTGCGCATCCCGGACTCGCTGCCGCTGGACAAGGCGGCACCGCTGCTGTGCGCGGGGGTCACGCTGTTCTCCCCGCTGCGGCATTGGAAGGCCGGGCCGGGCACGCGGCTGGCGATCATCGGCCTGGGGGGTTTGGGGCACATGGGCGTCAAGTTGGGCGCGGCGATGGGCGCCGAGGTGACCGTGCTGTCGCAGTCGTTGAAGAAAATGGAAGACGGGCTGCGGCTGGGCGCCAAGCACTACTACGCCACCTCCGACCGCGACACGTTCAAGAAGTTGCGCAGCAGCTTCGACCTGATGCTCAACACCGTCTCTGCGAACCTGAAGCTGAACGACTACCTGAGCCTGCTCGACGTCGACGGCACCCTCGTCGAATTGGGCATCCCCGAGCACCCCATGGAGGTGGGCGCGTTCCCGCTGGCGCTGGCACGCCGCAGCCTGTCCGGGTCGAACATCGGTGGGATCGCCGAGACGCAGGAGATGTTGGACTTCTGCGCCGCGCACGACGTGACGCCCGAAATCGAGCTCATCGAGCCCGACTACATCAACGAGGCCTACGAGCGCGTCCTGGCCAGCGACGTCCGCTACCGCTTCGTCATCGATATCTCCAGGCTGTAGCGGCTCAGGAAACCGCCTTGGGGGCCGGTTCACGCTTGCCGTTGGCCGCGCCGCGTTCTTCCGCCGCGTCGGTCGAGAGCGTGATGCCCGCGAGCGGCCACCCCGCGGCGGCCAGCCGGGCGGCCACCCGCGCGACATTCTCCGGACCCGCGTCGTAATGCGTCATGTCGGAGATGAAATCGGCGATCACGTCGCGGTCGATCTCGTCGCCCGGCTTGGTTTCCTCGTCGATGGCGTCGACGACTTCCTTGATCTGCTCCTCGGTCAGCGGCGTGCTGCGCAGCAGCTCCAACAGTGGGACACGATCCGGTCCGGGGACGCCGTCGGGGTAGCCGCATTGCAGCCACTGGATCACTGAACGGAAGAAAGCGGCCGTCGAAGATGGGGTTATCGCCACATCCACCAGTCTCCCGGCTACACCGTCAGCGGCGCCACCGGGCCGTCGCGCCCCGGCGACAATTCACGCGGCGTTCACAAACCGCTTGGGTGAACTGCCTACCTAGAAGTCCCAGTCCTCGTCCTCGGTGTTGACGGCCTTGCCGATCACGTACGACGAGCCCGAGCCGGAGAAGAAGTCGTGGTTCTCGTCGGCGTTGGGTGAGAGCGCCGACAGGATCGCCGGGTTCACATCCGTCTCGTCGCGCGGGAACAGCGCCTCGTAGCCGAGGTTCATCAGCGCCTTGTTGGCGTTGTAGCGCAGGAACTTCTTGACGTCTTCGGTCAGCCCGACCTCGTCGTAGAGGTCCTGGGTGTACTCCACCTCGTTGTCGTAGAGCTCGAAGAGCAGTTCGTAGGTGTAGTCCTTGAGCTCTTGCCTGCGCGCCTCGTCGACCAGCGCCAGGCCACGCTGGAATTTGTAGCCGATGTAGTAGCCGTGCACCGCCTCGTCGCGGATGATCAGCCGGATCACGTCGGCGGTGTTGGTCAGCTTGGCCCGGCTCGACCAGTACATCGGCAGGTAGAACCCGGAGTAGAACAGGAAGCTCTCCAACAGCGTGGAGGCCACCTTGCGCTTGAGTGGTTCGTCGCCGCGGTAGTACTGCATGACGATCTCGGCCTTGCGCTGCAGGTTGGGGTTCTCCTCCGACCAGCGGAACGCGTCATCGATCTCGACCGTCGAGCACAGCGTGGAGAAGATCTGGCTGTAGCTCTTGGCGTGCACCGACTCCATGAAGGCGATGTTGGTGTAGACGGCCTCCTCGTGCGGGGTCAGCGCGTCGGGGATCAGGCTGACCGCACCGACCGTGCCCTGAATGGTGTCCAGCAGCGTCAGGCCGGTGAACACCCGCATGGTCAGCTGCTTTTCGTGGGCGGTCAGGGTGCCCCAGGACGGGATGTCGTTGGACACCGGCACCTTCTCGGGCAGCCAGAAGTTTCCGGTCAGCCGGTCCCAGACCTCGGCGTCCTTCTCGTCTTGCACGCGGTTCCAGTTGATCGCTGAAACCCGGTCGATCAGCTTCATGTTTTCGGTCACCAGAACCCCGCTTCACACGCCGTTTTGCCTGAGGGACGTCAGGCTCCAGACACTACCCCTGGGGTACGACAACAATGCGGAACACAAGAACTTGTGTTTGCGTGTCGCGGACACCCGTGGCCGCCAGATTTTCTCTTCCTTGTCCAGTATTGCGCGTTCGCCGGCATGGCGTAGGCAAAACAGCCGACACCATGTACCGTTTGGTACATGATTACCGAGGACAGCGTCGCGATCGACGCGCCGCCGCGACTGGTGTGGGAAGTCTTCAGCGACGTCGAGCGCTGGCCCGAGTGGACGGCCTCGGTGACCTCCCTGACCGGGCTGGACGGGCCCGGGCTCGCCGTTGGCAAGCGGTTCGCCATCAAGCAGCCGCGCATGTCGAAGCTGGTCTGGCAAGTCACCGAGATCGACCCGGGCACGTCCTGGACGTGGGTGCAACGCGCTCCCGGTGCTACGGCCAGCGCTCGCCATGATGTGATCGCCCAACCGGGCGGCGGAACGCTGGTGCGCCAGCGGATCGACCAGAACGGCGTATTCGGCGCTCTTGTCGGGCGGCTCATGGGATCGATGACCAAGCGCTACCTCAAACTCGAGGCTCAAGGGCTCAAGGCCCGTTCCGAGCAGCTCAGCCGCGCCGATGGCGCGCACTCCTGACACCGAGCGGCGCCGACAACTCCTCGATGCGCTTGTCGGCGAGTTCGCGGCCGGCGGCATCGGCGACCGATCGCTGCGCGACGTGGCCGACGCGGTCGGAACGAGTCACCGAATGCTGTTGCACCACTTCGGGTCTCGGGATGACATGCTTGTGGCGATCGTCGAGGAGGTCGAGCGCCGCCAGATGGGACTCCTACCCGAGTTGCCCACCACCCCGGCCGAGAACTTTGCCGCCATGTGGGCCGACGTGCGGCGACCCGAACTGCGCCAAGCCGAACGCCTCTTCTTCGAGTGCTACGCCCGCGCCGCCCAGGGCGAAAAGCCTTTCGCCCGAATGGTTCCCGGCGCTGTCGACGGCTGGCTCAGAGAGGTCGAGACGGTCGCCGGCGGTCCGGTCGACCCCGCCCTGGCGCGGCTCGGGCTGGCCGTAATCCGTGGCTTGCTGCTGGATCTGGTCGCCACCGACGACGATGCCGGCGTCGACGCGGCCGCGCAGGCCTTCGCGGAGCTGCTCAGCCGCTGACCGTCGGCAACTCCGAAATCAACCGATTCCTAACGATGCTTCAGTTCGCGGTGTGGACGATCAGGACGTCGGTCTTGGCCCTGCGTGAGACTTCAGACGGGACCGATCCCAGCAGCCGCCCGGCGACGCTGTTGAGCCCGACGTTGCCGACCACCATCAGGTCGGCATGGACCTCCTCGGCGAGCTGCACCAGCGCGTTGATGGGGGCACCGACGATCGACCTCTCCTCCACGTTCGTGGCCCCCGCTTGGTGCGCCCGTTCCGTGGCGTTCTGCAGGATCGCGTAGAAGGGGGCCTCGCCAACCGTCCGATAATCCTGGCCGTGGTCGCTCCCGGGCGGGATGGCGTAGCGGCCGCGTTCCTGGGGGACGGGGAGATGCGCCGTCGCAACTATCAATTTCGCGCCGTGATCCGCAGCGATCGCGGCTGCGCGGTCCACCGCACGCAGCGACGAGTCGGAGCCATCGGTGCCGACCACGACGGTCTGATAGGCGCTCATTTCCCTCCCACTGTAAAGCCCGGGGCGGCCAAATTCCCAGACGAAGGGGCTCAGCTTCGAAGGGCCGTCACGAGGCGGCCGCGTGCCTGCCCGTGCTCACGCCGTAGAACTGGTATTCGGAGGGCTTGACCGAGCGGGTCGCCCGCCAGTACTCCCAGGTATAACCGCCCCACAGCACGGTGTTCTTGCCATGCTCATCCAGATACCAGCTGCTGCAGCCGCCGCTGTTCCACACCGACGGGCCCAGCCTGCGCTGCAGCTCGTCGTTGAACTCGTCCTGGGCGGCGCGGGTCGGGGCGAGCGCCTGCGCGCCCAGCTTGTCGCAGGTGGCGATCGCATCGGCGACATAGCGGATTTGGGACTCGATCATGAACACCACCGAGTTGTGCCCCAGCCCGGTGTTGGGACCCAGCAGGAAGAACAGGTTGGGCACGTCGGCGACGGTGATCCCGCGGTGGGCGCCGATTCCCTCGCGGTTCCAGCGGTCCACCAGGTCCTCGCCGTGCAGTCCCTTGATCTGGACGTAGGTGTAGGAGTCGGTGACGTGGAAGCCGGTGGCGTACACGATCACATCGGCTTGCCGGTGCGTTCCGTCGGCGGTGACGATGCCGTCGGGCGTGATCCGCGAAATGTGGTCGGTGATCAGTTCGGTCTTCGGGTCGGCCACCGCGCCGTAATAGGTGGAGGAGTTCAGGATTCGCTTGCACCCGATGCGGTAGTCGGGAATCAGCTTGCGGCGCAACTCCCGATCCTTGACCGACCGGCGAATGTTGTATTTGCAGTAGGCCTCGATGAACTTCAGCAGGTTCGGCCGCTTGGTCATGCCGAAGGCCAGCGCCTCCTGACCCCAGTAGATGACCAGGCGCACCAGCGCGCGCAGGCCGGGCACGTTCTCCATGGCCTGGCGCACCGCCGGCGGGATCTCGGGGTTGGAGCGCGGCACCACCCACGGCGGGGTGCGTTGGTAGAGCTGAAGTTCGGCGACCTGCCCGACGATCTCCGGCACGATCTGGATCGCGCTGGCGCCGGTGCCGATCACCGCCACCCGCTTGCCGGTCAGGTCGACGCTGTGGTCCCACTGCGCGGAATGGAAAGCCGGACCGGCGAATTCGTCGCGTCCCTCGATGTCGGGCATGGACGGGATGTGCAGCGCACCGGCACCCGAGATCAGGAATTGCGCGACGTATTCGCGGCCGTCGGCGGTGAACACGTGCCAGCGGTGCTCGTCATCGTCCCAGTGAGCCCGGTCCACCAACGAGTTGAACTCCATGTAGCGGCGCAGCCCGTACTTTTCGGTGACTCCCTTGAGGTAGTCCCAGATCTCGGGCTGATACGAGAACGGGTTCTTCCAGTCGGGCTTGGGCTCGAACGAAAACGAATACAGGTGCGACGGGATGTCGCAGGCGCATCCGGGATAGCTGTTGTCCCGCCAGGTGCCGCCGATGTCGTCGGCCTTTTCCAGGATGACGAAGCCCACGCCCTGCTTTTGCAGCGCGATGGCCATCCCCAGGCCGGAGAACCCGGTCCCGATGATGACGGCCCGGGTGTGGACGGGCTTGGGGGCCTTGGCCCCCGGCAGTGTCTCGGTGTGTGTCACGACGTCGGTCACGGTCGATCGGTCTTTCTGTTCAGGCCAGTTTCAGGTCGGCGCTCGCTGGCATCATCGGCCGTAGCCACCCCGCTGGCGCAAATACCCAGTACCCAGGGTATCGGTTTGGACGAGTGTTATCGATGGCCCCGGGCGGTGTCAACGCCCGGTTCCGGCTTAGCTCACGGCCGGCTTTCTGACCATCGCGTCGTGGATGGGCTGGTCGGGATTCATCGTGATGCCCAGTGTGTCCGCGGTGCCGACGATCACCGCCATCATGATGGTCGTCAGGTGCGCGACGAACTGCGTGCGGGACATCAGCCGTGGGCTCTCGGGTTCGGGGCCCAGCCACCATTCGGTGGCCGACGCGGCCGATCCGAAGGCGGCGTGCGCGGCGAGTTCGAAGGCCGCGTGGTCGAGTTCCATCTCGCGCAGCTCGTTGTCGAACAGGTCGGCCATGGCCAGGGTGATTTCTCGGCCCTCGTTGAGGATGGTGACCGTGGACTGGGGGGTGGCCGCCGAGCCGCCCTGGATGAACACCCGCAGGACGTTGGGGTGCTTGTCCACCAGGGTGACGTACTCCTCGACGCTGCGCCGGACGATCTCGCGGGCCGAATCGGTTTTGAGGTCGATGGACGGAAAGATCGCCGTCCATAGCATGTCGCGCAGCCGCTCCCCGATCGCCTGGAACAGGTCGGACTTGTCGTGGAAATGCCGGTAGATCTTCGGTTTGGCGGTGCCGGCCTCTTCCGCGATTTCCCGCACGGACAGCTCGGGCCCCAGGCGGTCGATGGCGCGGAACGCCGCATCGACGATTTCGCTGCGCACCTTCTTGCGGTGCTCGCGCCAGCGTTCGCTGCGCGCGTCGACCTTGGCCCCCGGCTTGACGGCCGGGTGGGGTCTAGCAGGTCGGGGCATTCTCACCACGTCAGGCACTTTACCCCGTCGCGGCTTCTGACCTGGGCAGACTAGGCAACCTACCGCCAGGTGAGTGTGAATTTCGGGACGCGACGCGAATCCGCCGCGCAATTCACACTCACCCCGAGGCGTCAATAAGCGGGAGTTCCGGGAGAGCATGAGCGAGAACGACGCGGCCGCCGATCCACTGCTGTACACGGTGGACGAGGCCGCCGAACGGCCGGGCCGGGAATACCTACGGCGGATGCGCCAGCACGGGCCCAATCAACCGGCCGGTCTTAACGCGAGTCTCCAATGCAGTATTGACACGTGTCCTTCTTGACTCCCCGATTTGTGTGGTGCCGCGTATGCGCACTACGTCTGCTAGAAGGCATCGGCCGTCCCTTACGCACTGCCGACATCTTCGCGCGGGTCTCCTCGCTTGCCCGTCGCCCATAATTCGGATTGCCGGGGCCTCGTCGCTGTTCAGCCAACCTTTCGCGAGCCCCTTCCGACATGGAATGCCCGAAGCTCGGATGATCCTCACCAAACTTTCCATAATTAGGATTCTCGGTCCCGGTATTCTTTCCTTTGCGAAATTTCGACCATTGCGCGCGCCGCTCGAGGCTGTGACTCCGGCCGTAAAACGGGTTGTTTTCAGCGAATCTGCTCAAGCCCTTCCGACCGGTCGATCGAATGCTTGCGGCCTCCCGCATTTCGGCCGTCCACTCGACCCCCATCGGACCCAAACCCCCCCGAGATAGATTGAGCAGCGGGTGCCCGTACCTCCTGAGTAGCTCGATCCAGTCGATCTCTGCCTGCCCGAGTTCTTCGATGCCTCTAAGCGAATCAAGTTCGTCGGCAATGACGTCGTCAAGGTCATGCGCTCGGAGCCAATCGTAAAACGGAGTCTTCCTTCCCGATCGGGCAATTTTGAAATGCTGCTTGAGGCGGATTTCAACCGATTTGGTCGTGAGACCGACATAGCGATAATCAAACTCCGATCGGAGCCTGACCCCATAGATGAAGCCTTCTGCCGGTAGTTCGGCGGTCACAGAATCTGCGCCGTTAGCGACGAGTCGTCATAACATGCAACTCACGCAATTTTCCACCTGGGTGCCCTCCAACGCCATCTGACGCAGCCGGATGTAGTACAGCGTCTTGATCCCCTTGCGCCAGGCGTAGATTTGCGCCTTGTTCACCTCGCGGGTGGTGGCGGTGTCCTTGAAGAACAGCGTCAGCGACAGTCCCTGATCGACGTGCTGGGTGGCGGCGGCGTAGGTGTCGATGATCTTCTCGTAGCCGATCTCGTAGGCGTCCTGGTAGTACTCCAGGTTGTCGTTGGTCATGTAGGGCGCCGGGTAGTAGACCCGCCCGATCTTGCCCTCCTTGCGGATCTCGACCTTGGACACGATGGGGTGGATCGACGACGTCGAGTGGTTGATGTAGGAGATGGACCCCGTCGGCGGCACCGCCTGCAGGTTCTGGTTGTAGATGCCGTGCGCCTGCACCGATTCCTTCAGCCGCTTCCAGTCGTCTTGCGTCGGGATGCGGATTTCCGCGTCCGCGAACAACTGACGCACCTTGTCGGTCGCCGGCTCCCACACCTGGTCGGTGTATTTGTCGAAGAACTCACCTGAGGCGTACTTGGACTTCTCGAAACCCTTGAAGTGCGTGCCGCGTTCGATCGCGATGCGGTTGGAGGCGCGCAGTGCGTGATAGAGCACCGTGTAGAAGTAGATGTTGGTGAAGTCGATGCCTTCCTCGGAGCCGTAGAAGATGCCCTCGCGCGCCAGGTATCCGTGCAGGTTCATCTGCCCGAGCCCGATCGCGTGGGAATCGTTGTTGCCCTGCTCGATTGAGGGCACCGAGGTGATGCTCGTCTGGTCGCTCACCGCGGTCAGCGCGCGGATCGCCACCTCGATCGACTGAGCGAAGTCGGGTGAGTCCATCGTCTTGGCGATGTTCAGCGAACCCAGGTTGCACGAAATGTCTTTGCCGACTTTGGCATAGGACAAGTCGTCGTTGAACAATGACGGCGTCGATACCTGCAGGATCTCCGAGCACAGGTTCGAGTGGGTGATCTTTCCGTCGATCGGGTTGGCCCGGTTCACCGTGTCCTCGAACATGATGTACGGGTAGCCGGATTCGAACTGCAGCTCGGCCAGCGTCTGGAAGAACTCGCGCGCCTTGATCTTGGTCTTGCGGATACGCGCGTCGTCGACCATCTCGTAGTACTTCTCGGTCACGGAGATGTCGGCGAAGGGCACGCCGTAGACGCGCTCCACGTCGTAGGGCGAGAACAGGTACATGTCCTCGTTCTTCTTGGCCAGCTCGAAGGTGATGTCGGGGATCACCACGCCCAGACTCAGCGTCTTGATCCGGATCTTCTCGTCGGCGTTCTCCCGCTTGGTGTCCAGGAATCGGTAGATGTCGGGGTGATGCGCGTGCAGATACACCGCGCCGGCGCCCTGACGCGCGCCGAGCTGATTGGCGTAGGAGAACGAGTCCTCGAGCAGCTTCATGATCGGGATGACACCCGAGGACTGGTTCTCGATGTTTTTGATCGGGGCGCCGTGCTCACGAATGTTGGTCAGCAGCAACGCAACTCCCCCACCGCGCTTGGACAGCTGCAGCGCTGAGTTGATCGAGCGCCCGATGGACTCCATGTTGTCCTCGATGCGCAGCAAAAAGCAGCTCACCGGCTCGCCGCGCTGCGCCTTGCCCGAGTTCAAAAAGGTCGGGGTGGCCGGCTGGAAGCGGCCGTCGATGATCTCGTCGATCAGCTTCTCCGCCAGCCCGGTGTCGCCGGCCGCCAGGGTCAGCGCCACCATGACCACGCGGTCCTCGAAGCGCTCCAGGTAGCGCTTCCCGTCGAAGGTCTTCAGCGTGTAGGAGGTGTAGTACTTGAACGCACCCAGAAAGGTCGGGAACCGGAATTTCTTGGCGTAGGCGCGGTCCAGCAGCGCCTTGACGAAGTTGCGCGAGTACTGGTCGAGAACATCACGCTCGTAATAGTTCTCGCGGATCAGGTAGTCGAGTTTCTCGTCCTGATTGTGGAAGAAGACGGTGTTCTGGTTGACGTGCTGCAGGAAGTACTGGCGCGCGGCCAGCACGTCCCGATCGAACTGAATCTTGCCGTCCGCGTCGTACAGGTTCAGCATCGCGTTCAGCGCGTGATAATCCGTTTCATCGGGCAACCCATGAGTGCCGGCGATTACAGGCTCTGCAGTGACGGTTGGTGACACGTCTGTTCCTTCCAGAAATTGGCTAAGCCCGCGCGGACGGCATCCACGTCGTCCTGGGTTCCCATTAGTTCGAAGCGGTAAAGGTACGGAACGCCGCACTTGCGCGAGATCACGTCGCCCGCGTAGGCGAATTCGGCGCCGAAGTTGTTGTTGCCCGCGGCGATGACGCCGCGGATCAACGAACGGTTGTGCTCATTGTTCAAAAAGGCGATGACCTGTTTGGGGACGTAGCCGCCGGCGTTGAGGTCAGGAGTGGCCCGGCCGCCGCCGTAGGTGGGCAGCACCAGCACGTACGGCTGGTCCACCTCGATACGCCCGTGTAGCGGTATCCGCGTGGCCGGAACCCCCAGCTTCTCCACGAAGCGGTGGGTGTTCTCCGACACGGAGGAGAAATAGACCAGTGGCGATCGCAAGCGCGGAGCACCCGGGCGCAGCGGGTCGCCACTCATCCAACCTGGGTTGCGTCCCGTGATGTCCATGGTGCCGCAACCTCCTTACCTAACGTCTCGCCCTACGCGCTGAGTTCCACCCCGGCGAGCGCCTTGATGCGGTCGGGGCGGAAACCCGACCAGTGGTCGTTCCCCGCCACCACGACGGGAGCCTGCAGATAGCCCAGCGCCATCACGAAGTCACGCGCCTCGGGGTCCAGCGTGATGTCGACCTTGTCGTAGACGATGCCCTGCTTGTCCAGCGCCTTGTAGGTGGCGCTGCACTGCACGCATGCCGGCTTGGTGTACACGGTGATGCTCATAGAATGCCGCTCCTTTGCGGAAGAGGGGGACCCAATGGACTGGCAACTACTTGTGGACTGCTTGTTTGCTAGGTTCAGCGATCCGTCAGGCGCCCAGATTCCCGTCGTGCGGCGGGCCGGTGTCGAAGGTCTGTCTTCGACCACTTCGCGCCGATTTCGGGGGGTTCACCGAGCCTGGCTGGCTTGGTGATCCTGGGGTCTGCCGGTGCATCGAAACACTACACCTAGTGGCTGACAAGATGTCGAGATACAAGATGTTCTGAATAACATTTCTGAAATTCCCTGGTCGTAAGGCCTGTGTCAAACAATTTCGAACACCCGCCTCGGCGTGTCGCAGATCACACGGCGAGACGAAGGCGCCTTTGGGTATCGGTATAGCAGCGACCACCGACACTGCCGTTTTGAGCCGGTTTTGAGCCGCGGGCCGCGACGGGTCAGCCCGCGGCTAGCAAAGCCGCCAGACCGAGCTGGCGGCTTTGGCCACCCGTTGGCGGCAACCTCGCTGGTCGCCTCCCGGCCGACTTGTCGGCTTCCGCCAATCAGCCGGCTTCAGCGGCGAGCTTGCCCACCACATCACGCACGCTCGCCGACAACTGCGCGTGCTCGGCGGGCGCCCTGCCTTCCAGCGTTGTGAACGGCACGGACAGTGTGATCGACTCGACGACCCGCGCACCGGCGATACCGAAGGACTTGCGGGCCTCGTCGTGCGCCCACACTCCGCCGTACCGTCCGAAGGATCCCCCGATGACCACCAGCGGCTTGCCTTGCAACGCGCCGTCGCCGAATGGGCGCGACAACCAGTCGATCGCGTTCTTGAGCACCGCCGGGATGCTGCCGTTGTATTCGGGGGTGACCACCAGGGCGGCGTCGGCGTCGGCCGCCGCGGCGCGCAGCGCGGCCACCGGAGCGCGGGGCGGCGCGTCGGCGCTCATCGCGTCGTCGATCTCCTCGTTGTAGAACGGCAGCTCGCCGAGCCCTTCGAAGATCGTGACGGTGACGCCGTCGGCGGCGAGTGCCCCCGCCAATTCGGCGATCTGACGGTTGATCGACGCCGCACGCAGGCTGCCCACTAACGCCAAGATTTTGATTGCCACTCTCGCGGTTCCCTTCGGTCGTTGGTATACATCCTCGCACCAGCTAAACGGACTGTGGTCCGATTTATTCCGGCAGCGTTAAAGTGCAGGAGTGAGCGACGTCGAGCGGTTGACCGAGTTGCCCATATGCGTCCCGCAGCTGCCGGCGCAGGAGCGTGGCGACGCCGTTCGCAACCGCGCGCTGTTGCTGGAGGCGGCGCGCCGCCTGGTGGCCGAGCGCGGGGCCGATGCCGTCACCATGGATGACATCGCCGCGGCCGCCGGCGTCGGCAAGGGCACCCTGTTCCGCCGGTTCGGCAGCCGGGCCGGCCTGATGATGGTGCTGCTGGACGAGGACGAACAAGCTGTTCAGCAGGCGTTTCTGTTCGGGCCGCCGCCCCTGGGACCGGGCGCGCTCCCGGCCGAACGGCTGGTCGCGTTCGGCCGGGAGCGGATCCGGTTCGCTCACGACCATTCCGAACTGCTGTCCGCCGCCAACCGCGACCCGCGAAACCGGCACAACGCACCGGCCATGGTGCTGCGCACGCACGTGCGCGTGCTGCTCAAGGCGGCCGAATCCACCGGCAACCTCGACGCCCAGACCGACGCGTTGCTCGCGCTGCTGGACGTGGACTACGTC
>NZ_JAICZA010000186.1 GCF_025933915.1 Mycobacterium sp. | reverse complement strand
CGTAGTCGCGCAGCCCGGTTTCCGCCTCGGCGGCGGTGAGCATCTCCGCGGCGTCCAAAAGTGTTGTCACGTCAGGTCTCCGCAGATCCGCATGAGTTCGTCCTCGGCGGCACGGACGTTTGCCGCCGACGCCTGCGCGTATTTCAGCCCGGCCATGGCGCCGTAATCGAGGATCTTGGGTACGCGCAGCCCCGCGTCCACAAAGGTCTTGACGATCTTGGCGACCTCTTTCGGCGTCCCGTGGGGCACGACGGACAGCACCATCTCGGGTCGCACCTGGTGCAGGAACTCGACGATGCGGTCCCGGGTGAGCACCGCGGGGTCGATGTCTTGAAAGCCGCGCCAATCGTCGCCCATGGGATGCTCGAAACCGAAGTCGTGCAACGTTTTTGCGGAGACCTGCAGCAGAAACGCCTTAACCAGGGGAGCCTGCAGGATCTCGGCGAGGGCGGCGTCGTCCTCACCGATCAGGCACACCTGGATGAAGCACGGCGTGATCGCCATCGGATCGCGGCCGGCGCGGTCCGCGGATGCCCTTACCGCGGCGAGCATCTCGGCGTAGTGCCCCGGAGTCCAGGCGCCCGCCGGCCACCACCCGTCGGCGTGCCGGCCGGCGATGTCGAGCATCCGGGGGCCGCTGGCGCCGATCCAGATCTGCGGAGGTCGGCCCCCGTAGGGTTCGGTGTCCAGGCGGGCGTGGTGTAGCGAATAGAACTGGCCGTCGAAATCGACCGGGCCGTCGCTCTGCCAGAGCAGCCGGATCACCGCGAGGGCTTCCTCGAAACGACTGACGGGACGGGAGAAGTCGAAACCGTAGGGCAGGGTGTTTTCGCTCTCGCCGCTGCCCAGGCCCAGGATGAAGCGCCCCTTGGCGAGGTGATCGATCGTCAGCGCCGTCTGCGCGAGCATGGCGGGATGGCGGCGCACCGTGTCGACCACGGCGCTGACGAGCGGCACCCGCTCGGTCAGCACCGCCGCCGCGGCCGCGACCGCGAGCCCATCCAGGTGGCGATGCGGCGATGGCGAGGCGGTGGCCAGGTCGGTGAACTCGGGAGTCCAGATCGAGTCGGGCCAGAAGCTGACCATGTGATCGGGCAGCCAGATCGAGTGGTAGCGGCCGCTGTCGAGTTCGTCGAGCCGGGTTAGGTCGAGGGGGAGCGTGGTGCGGAGGAACGCCGCGGGCTGAACGGTCATCGAGAGATGATGCTAAGCACCTGCACAGCGTCGTGTCGACGAATGGCACCTAATGAGGGCCCGCGAGCGTAACGCTGTGGCGAATTCCGGCCGTGAAGATCGCCCTGCCGTTACGCTCGCGGGTCGCGAAAGGGGCTAGCCCGAGATGATGAACTCTTCGAGCTGGGTGCGCGCGATGTCGTCGGGCAGCTGCTGCGGCGGGCTCTTCATCAGATACGCCGACGCCGGGATCACCGGGCCGCCGATGCCGCGGTCCTTGGCGATCTTGGCGGCACGCACCGCGTCGATGATGACGCCCGCGGAGTTCGGTGAGTCCCAGACCTCGAGCTTGTACTCCAGGTTCAGCGGCACGTCACCGAAGGCGCGGCCCTCGAGCCGGACATAGGCCCACTTGCGGTCGTCGAGCCAGCCGACGTGGTCGGACGGGCCGATGTGCACGTCTTTGGTCTTGAACTCGCGCTGCAGGTTGGAAGTCACGGCCTGGGTCTTGGAGATCTTCTTGGACTCCAACCGCTCGCGCTCGAGCATGTTGAGGAAGTCCATGTTGCCGCCGACGTTGAGCTGCATGGTGCGGTCCAACTGCACGCCGCGGTCCTCGAACAGCTTGGCCATCACACGGTGGGTGATGGTCGCGCCTACCTGACTCTTGATGTCGTCGCCCACGATCGGCACACCGGCGTCGGCGAACTTCTTAGCCCACACCGGGTCCGAGGCGATGAACACCGGCAGGGCGTTGACGAACGCCACGCCGGCGTCGATGGCGCACTGGGCGTAGAACTTGTCGGCCTCTTCGGAACCCACCGGCAGGTAGGACACCAGCACGTCGACCTGGGCGTCCTTGAGCACCTGGACCACGTCGACGGCCTCGGCGTCGGACACCTCGATGGTGTCGGCGTAGTACTTGCCGATGCCGTCCAGTGTCGGGCCGCGCTGCACCGTCACGTTGGTGGGCGGCACGTCGGCGATCTTGATGGTGTTGTTCTCCGACGCGAAGATGGCCTCGGACAGGTCGAACCCGACCTTCTTGGCGTCCACGTCGAACGCGGCCACGAACTTCACGTCGCGCACGTGGTACTGACCGAACTTCACGTGCATCAAGCCGGGCACGGCGCTGTTCTCGTCGGCGTCGTAGTAGTACTGCACGCCCTGAACCAGCGAAGACGCGCAGTTGCCGACGCCGACAATGGCGACTCGTACCTCCGACTGCGCCTCTTCCGCCTTTGGCGGCTGATGCTCACTCATTTGGGCGTTCTCCTAACCTCTGACCTGACTGGGATGCTTGGTTCGTGCAGGGGATTTATGTTTGCTCGGAGAGGCCGGGCATAGCCCGCTCCGCGGCAATGAGCTCGTTGAGCCACTTGACTTCGCGCTCACTGGACTCGAGCCCCAATTGATGAAGCTGGCGGGTGTAGCGGTCGAACGAGTTACTGGCCCGCGCCACGGCGTCACGCAGACCCTCCCGCCGTTCCTCGACCTGACGGCGACGGCCTTCCAGAATGCGCATCCGCGCCTCTGCCGGAGTCCGGTTGAAGAACGCCAGGTGTACCCCGAAGCCGTCGTCGGTGTAGTTGTGGGGACCGGTGTCGGCCACCAGCTCACCGAAACGCCGACGGCCCTCGTCGGTCAGCTGGTAGACGCGCCGGGCCCGCCGGACAGGCGTCCCGGCCGGGGCGGCATTCTCGGCGATCAACCCTTCGGCCTGCATGCGGCGCAGGGCCGGGTAGAGCGAACCGTACGAAAACGCCCGGAACGCGCCGAGTAAACCGGTCAGCCGTTTGCGCAACTCGTAGCCGTGCATGGGCGACTCGATCAGGAGACCCAAAATGGCAAGCTCCAGCATCGATTCACCCCCTCCAAAAGGTTTTCACGGCCAGTTACGATGGTCCGACGCCTCGCGCAATCGTATCGTCTCGATATATTAGCCACAACACCACTTCGTGTTGGTTTGCAATTCGTCACAGCGCGCGGACTCGAGCTGCGCCGGCGGGACCGGCCTTTACCTGGGCAAACTCATTTGCTTGACGGTGCCGTCACCGCTGAACGCGATGTAGCCGCCGCCGTAGTCGCTGGAGACATACACCGACAGCGTGAGGGCCCCGGGCGTGGTCGGGTCTGTCGCCGGCTCGACGATCAGATACGTGGTCTTCACGTCGGACGGCTTCATGCGCAAGGTCTCGGGGGCGCCACGCATAATGCCTACGACCGCGTTGACGTCGAACTTGCTCAGGTCGACCGGGACGGGACCATCCGAGGAACTCTTGGCCGAGCTGGTCGGATCGCCCCACCCGCCGCGGTAGGTGTAGGCCAGCACCCGGCGGTCGTCGGAGGGGTCCGGGCGGTCCAACGCCGCATAGGTCGGGTAGATCACCAGCCGGTAGCCGATGGTGCTGCCGAACCGGTTGCGCATCTGCTGAAGCAGTCCGGTGAGGCCGCCGACCGAGTGCAGCTGCGTGGGCGGGGTCAGCACCACGGCGTTGACCCCGTCGGGTTTCGCTCCGGGGTCCGTGGTGAAGTCCAGCGGCGAGCGGGTGTTGCCGTAGAGGCCCCACCCGATGCCCACACCCAGCAGTACCGACACGACGAAGGCGATCGCCAGCGTGCGCCACCCACCCAGCTGCAGCGATTTGGGCCGCGAGTCGAGCGCAGGCAGTTGTCGCCCGGTGCTGCTTTGCAGGTCGTTCACCAGGTTCTGCAAATCGCCCAGCGTCACCGCCTTGGTGGCCGCGCTGACCCTTTCCCGATGCTCTTCGGCGGAGACCTCGCCGTCGCTCAGTGCGTTGTCGAGGATCGTGCAGGTGTCCTGACGGTCGGTGTCTTTGGCGCGCGTGGTCGCCGTCACCCCACCAGCCAGCGCTGTCCCGAGCCATTTCGCCACGGAGATGATCGTAGAAGTCCGGTCCCGGTTCGGCGCCGCAACCACCACCGATCACCGCGGGCGGGCCGCCACACATTTGGTTGCGTATCACTGGCCGGGATGGCGTCGTACTCTGGTGGACGTGCGACTGCAGAGACAAGTGGTGGATTACGCGCTTCGGCGGCGCTCACTGCTGGCCCAGGTGTACTCGGGCCGCACGGGTGTGTCCGAGGTATGTGACGCGAACCCTTATCTGCTGCGCGCCGCCAAGTTTCACGGGAAACCGAGCCAGGTCATGTGCCCGATCTGCCGTAAGGAGCAGCTGACGCTGGTGTCGTGGGTGTTCGGTGAACACCTGGGCCCGGTCTCGGGCTCGGCGCGTACGGCCGAAGAGTTGGTGATGCTGGCAACCCGGTTCGAGGAGTTCGCGGTCCACGTGGTGGAGGTGTGCCGCACGTGCAGCTGGAATCACCTCGTCAAGTCGTATGTGCTCGGTGCGGTGCGCCCGGCATCTCCTCCCAGGGGCACCGGGCGCTCGCGGACGGCACGCAACGGCGCCCGCACGGCCACTGAATGACCTCGAATGACGAAGGACGCCACAGCCAGTCGTCCGGTGACCAACCTGGGCCAGCGGCTGAGCAGGTGGGCAACCGCGGCAATGACGAGCGTCCGGATCCCGCGCGTCGGGATGCCGGTCCTCGGGATCCCGGACAACGGAACGCGCCGCCGGCGGCCAACCGCCGCCGCCAGGGTCCGCCTGACGATCGCCTGACCACCATCCTGCCGCCGGTCAGAGATGACCGGGCACCCCGGCGCTCCGACCCCATCGATGAAGTCAAAGCGGCGTTGGCCGGCCCCCCGTCGACGCCCTTACGGCGTGACGCACTCGACGAGGTCAAGGCCGCCTTGGACAGCCGGGGGCCGGCGTCCGACCGGCGGGAGCGCGCGAGCCTCGGAGGGCGCCCACCCGGCGGACCTCCCCCTCCGCCCGGTGGGCCCGGCGGCCGGGGGGTCGGAGGGTGGCGCGACTGGACATGGACCCAGCAGATCAACTGGCTGTGGGTACGGCGGGCGGCCTACCTGTGTGCCGCGGTGTTGGTGCTGTTGCCGATCGTCACCTTTGGCATGGCGTACTTCATCGTCGACATTCCCAAGCCGGGTGACCTTCGTACCAACCAGGTTTCGACCATCCTCGCCAGCGACGGCTCGGAGATCGCCAAAATCATTCCGCCGGAGGGCAATCGGGTCGATGTCAACCTGAATCAAGTGCCCGTCCACGTCCGCCAGGCGGTGATCGCCGCCGAGGATCGCAACTTCTATTCCAACCCCGGGTTCGACTTCAGCGGCTTCGCGCGGGCAGTGAACAACAATCTCTTCGGCAGCGGCGACCTGCAGGGTGGATCGACAATCACCCAGCAATATGTGAAAAACGCGCTGGTGGGTTCGGCGCAACACGGCATCAGCGGTCTGATGCGCAAGGCCAAGGAATTGGTCATCGCTACCAAGATGTCGGGGGAGTGGTCCAAAGACGATGTGCTGCAGGCCTATCTGAACATCATCTACTTCGGCCGAGGTGCCTACGGCATTTCGGCGGCGTCCAAGGCCTATTTCGACAAGCCCGTCGAGCAGCTCACAGTCTCGGAGGGAGCGCTGCTGGCGGCGTTGATTCGACGGCCATCCACACTGGACCCGGCCGTCGATCCCAAGGGGGCCGTGGCGCGCTGGGACTGGGTGCTCGACGGCATGGTGGAGACCAAGGCGCTGTCATCGAACGACCGTGCCGCGCAGGTCTTCCCGCAGACCGTACCGCCCGATCAGGCGCGCGCGCAGAACCAGACGACCGGGCCCAATGGGCTGATCGAGCGTCAAGTGACCAAAGAGTTGATGGAGCTGTTCAACATTGACGAGCGGACGCTGAACACCCAGGGGCTGCAGGTCACCACCACCATCGACCCCAAGGCACAGCAGGCCGCCGAAAAGGCTGTGTCGAAATACCTCGACGGCCAAGACCCCGACATGCGCACGGCGGTGGTGTCGGTCGATCCGCACGACGGCTCCATCCGCGCCTACTACGGCGGCAGCGACGCCAACGGTTTCGACTTCGCTCAGGCCGGATTGCAGACCGGGTCGTCGTTCAAGGTGTTCTGCCTGATTGCCGCGCTCGAGCAAGGGATCGGCCTGGGCTTTCAGGTGGACAGTTCGCCACTGACCGTCGACGGCATCAAGATCACGAACGTCGAGGGTGAAAGTTGCGGGACGTGCAACATCGCCCAGGCGCTCAAGCAATCATTGAACACCTCCTACTACCGGCTGATGCTCAAACTCAAGGGGGGACCGCAGGCCGTTGCCGATGCCGCGCACCGAGCCGGCATCGCGACCAGTTTCCCCGGCGTGGCCCATACGCTGTCCGAGGACGGCAAGGGTGGACCACCGAACAATGGAATTGTGTTGGGCCAGTACCAAACCCGGGTGTTCGACATGGCATCGGCGTACGCCACGCTGGCCGCCTCCGGTGTCTATCACCGGCCGCATTTCGTGCAGAAGGTGGTCAACTCCGACGGCCAGGTGCTTTTCGACGCCGCCACGTCCGAGAACAAGGGCGAGCAGCGCATCCCCAAGGCCGTTGCCGACAACGTGACCGCGGCCATGGTGCCGATCGCCAGTTATTCGCGCGGCCACGCCCTGGCCGGCGGCAGGGCATCGGCGGCCAAGACTGGCACCACGCAGCTGGGTGACACCAACTCGGACAAGGACGCCTGGATGGTCGGCTACACACCGTCGCTGTCGACGGCGGTGTGGCTGGGCACGGCCAAAGGCGACGTGCCGCTCGTAACCGCTTCGGGTTCACCGGTTTACGGATCGGGGCTGCCATCGGACATCTGGAAGTCCACCATGGACGGGGCGCTCAAGGGCACCTCCAACGAATCCTTCCCCAAGCCGACCGAGATCGGCGGCTACGCGGGTGTGCCGGCGCCGCCGCCCCCGCCGAAGGCGCCGCCGTCGGAGACCGTCATCCAGCCGACCATCGAGGTGGCGCCCGGGATCACGATCCCGGTCGGTCCGCCCACGACGATCACGCTGGCGCCACCACCTCCCGCGGGCGGCGCGCCGGCCTCGCCGGAGCCGGGCGGCGGTTTCGCACCGGGTGGTGGTGTCCCGCCGGGTGGACCCCAAGCTCCGCCTCCGCCACCGTGACCGAGGCTGCGGAACACGGCGCCACCATCGCACCGCGGCCGCTGGCCGCGGATCTGCGTAGCCTCGGCAACCGAGACTGCCCGAGCCGCACCGATTTTCTGGGCGCCGCGCTCTCGGAGGTCGTCGGGGGACCCGTCGGCCGGCACGCGCTGATCGGCCGCGCTCGTTTGATGACCCCGCTGCGGGTGATGTTCTTGATCGGCCTGGTCTTCCTGGCGCTCGGCTGGTCGACCAAAGCGGCCTGCCTGCAAAGCACCGGCACCGGCACCGGCGATCAGCGCGTGGCCAATTGGGACAACCAGCGCGCCTACTACGAGTTGTGCTACTCCGACACGGTGCCGCTCTACGGCGCGGAGTTGTTGAGTCAGGGCAAGTTTCCCTACAAGTCGAGCTGGATCGAGACCGACTCCACCGGCGCCCAGCAGGTCCGCTACGACGGCCGGCCCGCGGTGCGGTACATGGAGTATCCGGTGCTGACGGGGATATATCAGTACGTGTCGATGGCGCTGGCCAAGACCTACACCGCGGTGAGCAAGCTCGCCCCGCTTCCAGTGGTCGCCGAGGTCGTGATGTTCTTCAATGTTTCGGCGTTCGGCTTGGCGCTGGCCTGGCTGGCCACCGTCTGGGCGTCCGCGGGTCTGGCCGG
>NZ_JAICZA010000009.1 GCF_025933915.1 Mycobacterium sp. | reverse complement strand
TTACGGAACGATCGAGAACCTGCGGTTGGAGCGGATCCCCGACGCCGACGCGCCGTTGGGGCCCGGTCAGGTGCGGGTGGCGCTGTCGGCCATCGCCGCCAACTTCCGTGACGTCATGATCGCGTTGGGCCTCTATCCCGACCCCGACGCGGTCATGGGCATCGAGGCCGCAGGTGTGGTCATAGAAATTGCTCCCGAAACTACCTCGCAGGGTGGACGTTTCGTGGTCGGCGACCGCGTCATGGGGCTGTTCCCGGACGGTACGGGAACGATCGCCAAGACAGACCGGCGATTGCTCGTCAAGGTGCCGACCGGATGGTCACACACCGCCGCCGCGACGGCTTCGGTGGTGTTCGCCACGGCCCGCTATGCGCTGGTGGACCTGGCCGACGCCAAGCCCGGTCAGCGGGTGCTGGTGCACGCCGCCGCCGGTGGGGTGGGCATGGCCGCGGTCCAGCTGGCCCGCCAGATTGGTCTGGAAGTGTTCGCGACGGCCAGCCATGGCAAGTGGGACACGCTGCGGGCGATGGGGTTCGACGATGATCACATCTCCGATTCGCGCAGCTTGGAGTTCGAGGACAAGTTCCGGGCGGTCACCGGCAGGACGGGCATGGCTGGGATGGATATCGTGCTCGACTCGCTGTCCGGTGAGTTCGTCGATGCCTCCCTGCGACTGCTTGCCCCCGGTGGGGTGTTCCTGGAGATGGGCAAGACCGACATCCGTGACCCCGATGTTGTCGCCCGGGACCACTCCGGTGTGCGCTACCGCGCCTTCGACCTCTTCGAAGCCGGGCCCGACCGGATCGCGCAGATGCTCGACGAGCTGGCGGCGCTGTTCGGCGACGACGTGCTACACCCGTTGCCGGTGACCAGGTTTGACGTGCGCCGCGCGCCGGCGGCATTGCGGTACCTGAGCCAGGCCCGCCACGTCGGCAAGGTCGTGATGACCATGCCCGACGCGTGGACGACGGGCACCGTGCTGATCACCGGCGCGACCGGGATGGCCGGTTCGGCGTTGGCACGCCACGTGGTGGCCCGCCACGGCGCGCGCAACGTGGTGCTGGTGAGTCGGCGCGGTCTGGACGCGCCGGGGGCCGCGGAGCTGATGACCGAGCTGTCCGCCGCCGGGGCGCAGGTACAGGTGGTCGCCTGTGACGCGGCCGATCGTGAAGCGCTGGCCAAGGTGCTCGCCGATATCCCGGTGCAGCGACCGCTATCCGGCGTCTTTCACGCGGCGGGGGTGCTCGATGACGCGGTGATCTCGTCGCTGACGCCGGAGCGCGTCGAAGCGGTGTTGCGTGCCAAGGTCGATGCCGCGTGGAATCTGCACGAGCTGACCCGCGACCTCGATATCTCGGCGTTCGTCATGTTTTCCTCGATGGCCGGACTGGCCGGTGCGTCGGGGCAGGCCAACTACGCGGCCGCGAACTCGTTCCTGGACGGGTTGGCCGTGCACCGGCGCAGGCAAGGGCTACCCGCCGTATCGCTGGCCTGGGGCCTGTGGGATCAGGCCAGCGCCATGACCGGTGCGCTTGGTGCAGCCGATCGTGCCCGCTTCGGTCGCGACGGAATTGTCGCGATGTCTTCCGATGAGGCGCTGGAGTTGATGGACACCGCGCTGACCGTCGACGAGCCGTTCATGCTGCCCGCCCATATCGACCGGGCGGCACTGCGGGTCAAGTTCGACAGCGGAACCCTGCCGCCGATGTTCGTCGATTTGATCAACGCGCCGACCCGGCGTCAGGTTGACGACTCGTTGGCTGCGGCGAAATCCAAATCCGCTCTGCTGCAGCGCCTCGAAGGACTTCCGGAAGACGAGCAGCAGGCCGTGCTGCTGGACCTGGTGCGCTCCAACATCGCCACCGTGCTGGGCAGCGCCAGCCCGGAGTCGATTCACCCGGACCGGGCTTTCCAAGAACTCGGATTCGACTCGCTCACCGCGGTCGAAATGCGCAACCGGCTGAAATCCGCGACCGGACTGCCCCTTTCACCGACGCTGATATTCGATTACCCCAACTCGGCTGCGCTGGCCGGCTACATGTACTCCGAACTCGTCGGCACGACGGAGCAGCAGACACCGGCCGCCGCGCCCGGGGAGGCCGAGATCCAGCGGGTGGTGGGATCCATTCCGGTCAAGCGGTTGCGCCAAGCCGGCGTGCTGGAACTGTTGCTCGCGTTGGCAAGCGAGGCCGAGGGCGCCGCGCAGCCGGCGGCCGCCGCGATGACCACCGAAAAGGACATCGCGGACATGGACCTCGACGCTCTGGTCAACGCTGCGCTGCTGGATGACGACGACGCAATTGACTAAGGGTAGTCAGTGAGAATCGCGGTGACCGGGGCCAGCGGCGTGCTCGGCCGCGGCCTCGCGCTGCGGCTGCTTACTCAGGGACACGATGTCGTGGGCATCGCGCGTCACCGCCCTGAAAGCTGGTCGAGCGCAGCCGATTTCGTCGCGGCAGACATCCGGGATGCCGACGCTGTCAGGCACGCCCTGGCCGGCGCGGAAGCCGTGGCGCACTGCGCATGGTCAGAAATTCCCGGACACGACGATCCCATCAGCCATCAGGTCAACATCGGCGGCACCCGCAACGTGCTCGACGCGATGGCAGAGACCGGGGCCAGGCGGATCGTCTTCGCGTCGACGGCGCACGTTTACGGCGGGGGAGGCGCGCCGAAGACCGAACACGACGCGATAACTCCGGTCGGTGTTGACGGTCAATTCAAAGCCCGGGTCGAAGACATGCTTGCGGAAGCGGGCACGGAATGGGTTGCGATCCGCTCCGCGCTGATCCTTGGCCGAAGCGTCGACAACCGGGTGCGCCGGCTGTTGGCGCTACCGGTGTTCCCCGCCCGGTCGGGCGATCGACGCATGCAGGTCATCCACCTCGACGACGCGCTTCGGCTATTCAACCGTGCGGTCGTGGAAGTTGGAATCGCCAGCGGCCCGGTCAATCTCGCCGCTCCCGGGGAGTTGACCTTCCGGCAGATCGCGGCTGCGCTTCACCGCCCGGTTGTGCGGCTGGGCTTTGAGCCGGCGGCGCTGCGACTGGTGCGGGGCGCTCCGCTCATGGACATCTCGCGGTTGCGCGAAGAGTGGGGATTCCGGCCGGCGTGGGAATCCGGCGAATGTGTCGAAGATTTCGCGCAAGCGGTGCGCGGCCGGGTCACCGTGGGCAAGCGGGTGGTATCGGTGCCCTGGCGGCTGGCCAACATCCAGGAACTACCTTCGGTCGACGCGCCGAGCAACGACGGTGTGAAGCCCAATCTGGCGGGCGCAGCAGGGGATAACGGGGAATTCGACACACCGATCGATCCTCGCTTTCCCACGTTTCTGGCCACGAACCTGTCGGAGGCGCTGCCCGGCCCGTTCTCGCCGGCGTCGGCGTCGGCGACGGTTCGCGGACTGCGGGCAAGTGCCGTGTGCGTCGCCGAGCGGTTGCGGCCCGGGGGGATGATCCAACGCGAAATCGCCATGCGCATGGTCGCGGTGTTCGCCCACCGGCTGTACGGCGCCATCACGACCGCGCATTTCATGGCCGAAACGGTGCCTTTCGTGAAGCCGGCGACGGTGGTGAGCAACAGCGGGTTCTTCGGCCCGAGCATGGCGGCCCTACCGATCTTCGGGGAGCAGCGTCCACACTCGGATACCAGCCGCATCCGGAGGCGACTGCGGACCGTCCGCAACATCGGGGTATTCGGCGTCAACCTGATCGGCCTGTCCGCCGGCGCGCCCCTGGACACCCGCGAATTCGTCGCCGATGTCGATCGCCTGGAACGCTTGACCGGCGGCGATCCCACCCGGCTCGACGATCGCCGGTTGCTGAGCCTGATCTCGTTGGCGCGTGACCAGGTTGTGCACGGCTGGGTGCTGGCGGCGGGCTCATTCCTGTTGTGCGCGGCTTTCAACGTGTTGCTGCGCGGTTTGTGTGGCCGGGACACGGCCGCACCCGCCGGACCGGAATTGGTCAGCGCGCGTTCGGTCGAGGCGATGCAGCGGTTGGTGGTCGCCGCACAGCGCGATCCGAAAGTGACGGCGCTGCTGGCCGAACCGGGGGACCGCCTGGACAAG
The DNA here is from genome assembly GCF_025933915.1 of Mycobacterium sp. Taxonomy (GTDB): domain Bacteria; phylum Actinomycetota; class Actinomycetes; order Mycobacteriales; family Mycobacteriaceae; genus Mycobacterium. The sequence goes on along the minus strand of NZ_JAICZA010000009.1, from coordinate 56,015 downwards.
CTGGCCGTGGAGGCACCGGAATTCCATGGCGCGCTGCTGGCCGAGCTGGCGCTGATCGGACACCGTGGCCCGGCCGAACTCGAGATGCTGTCAACCAGCTACGCCGACGACCCCGAGCTGCTGGTCCGGATGGTGACCAGAGCGATGTGCGCGCCACCCGCGCCGGAGCCCCAGCGCACTCGGATCCCACTGCGGGCCAAGCCCATTGCGGTGCTGGCCACACAGCAACTCCGGGACCGCGAAGTCCGCCGTGACAAGGTGGTGCGGGCGAACTGGGTGCTGCGCAAGCTGCTGCGTGAGTATGGGCGTAGGTCGGTTGAGGCCGGGATCTTCGGGACCGCCGACGACGTCTTCTATCTGCTCGTCGACGAGCTCGATCCACTACCGGCGGATGTCGGGGCCCTGGTGGCCCGCCGCCGGGCCGAACAACGCCGCCTGGTTGCGGTGGCTCCGCCGACGGTATTCAGCGGAAGCTGGCGGCCAAGCACGACCTCGTCACCCGCGCTGGCCGGCGGGGACACCCTGCGCGGGGTCGGCGTGTGCGGGGGACGGGTTCGCGGTCGGGTGCGCATCGTGCGGCCCGACACCATCGACGAACTACAGCCCGGAGAAATCCTGGTGGCAGAGGTCACCGACGTCGGGTACACCGCTGCATTCTGTTACGCCGCGGCCGTGGTGACCGAACTCGGCGGCCCCATGTCGCATGCCGCCGTGGTGGCCCGCGAGTTCGGTTTCCCCTGTGTGGTGGACGTTCAGGGCGCCACTCGGGCGTTGCCGCCGGGCGCGCTCGTCGAAGTCGACGGCAGCACGGGGGAGATCCGAGTGCTCGACGCGGACACCGACGACGTCTCGTCACTCCCGGCGAGCGACCGGCGTCCGAACGCCTCCTAAGCGGATGAGGGATCGAACTCCACGTGCAGGCTCGTCGGTCCGCTCATGCCCAGCAGCGGCTTCCACGGTGCCGGTCCGACGCGGCGAGGGTGGCGGATCCGCCGCGTCAGGATCTTGAGCGCTTCTGAAAGCTCGAGCCTTGCCAGGTTCGCGCCCAGGCAATAATGGGCGCCGCCGCCGAAGGTCAGAATGGGCGGCGGTTCGTCCCGGGCGATGTCGAAGCGGTCGGGTTCGGCATAGACCGCCGGATCACGGTTGGCGGCAAAGGTATTCACAAGGATGAATGTACCGGCCGGGAAGGTGTAGCCACCGAGCGTCGTGTCGTCGGTGACGGTGCGAAGTGTGCTGCAGACGGCGGGTGAGTGTCGCATGCTTTCCTCGACGGCGGGCATCGCCAGTTCGGGATGGTCGGCCAATAATGTCCACTGCTCGGGGTGATCGCACAGGACCTGTACCGAAGCCGCCAATTGACCACGCGTGGTGTCGGTTCCGGCTACCAGGATGCTGAATGCCAACATGCGCAGTTCGGCGGCGTTGAGCCGGTCGCCGCTGTCCTCGGCGCGGATGAGCTCGGAGAGCAGGTCGTCGGTCAACCGATCCCGCCTCAGCGAAACCATCTTGTCGACGTAGTCGTCGAACTCACCCCACGCACGCAGGACGACCGGCTCCTCCTCGACGAGATTGCAGTCGAAGCTGACGATCTTGAAGATGTCTTCGGCCCAGCGCGAAAATTGTTCCCAATCCTCGCGTGGAGCGCCAAGCAGCGCGCAGATGACCGGAATGGGGTAGGGCCGGGCGATGTCTTCGACGATGTCACACCGGCCGATGCCCAGGAACCGGTCCACGAGTTCGTTGACCACGGTGTGGATGGTGCCATGCATACGCGAGGTGGCCCGCGGCGTGAAGGCCTTGGACACCAGGCCGCGCAGGCGGCGGTGCTCGTCGCCTTCCATGCACAAGATGCTGCGAATCACTCGGTCCCACAGCGGGCCCGACGTGATGCCGTGCGCGGTGAGATGGATACCCGGGGGGATGACGAAACGAGGGTCACGAAGGAGGGACCGGGCGAGGTTGTAGGACAGCACTTCTGGACCCAACGGGCCGATCGCGATGGGAGCGAGGTCCTGCGCTGCCCGAATCCTCGGGTAGACGTCCAAGGGGGCCTCGGTGGTGTCGTAGCTGAGCGCCGGAAGGCCGGCATCGAAGATGCTCGGCATCGTGGTGTTCACGGTCATGGTGTCTCCCTTCACGGGATGTTGGTCGCCAGGAATGTCAGTGTCAGCCCGAGGATCGACACGTCGTTTTCGTCAAGGTAGGTGCCCTCGCCCTCCATGCGTTGCCGAAAACGCGTTGTCGCGCCGTAGCGCTCGGCGACGGCGTCGGCCCTGGAAGCTGCCGGGACTCCGATGACCACGGTGAACACGCCGTCGCCGTGGCGCTCGAGGAACTCGGTCACCGAAACGGCGACCTCCCCGGTCGACCCGGGGATCGGGCTGATCAGCTCGATACCCCGATTCCAGTCGAGATGGATGTCCAGGCCGAGCTCGGCCAGCTGCAGCGGCTGGAAGACGAATCCGAGATCGCTGAACATTTGCGCCGCGGCGGCATGTCGTTCCGGTGCTACGGCGAACACGACGTGATGGAGCGAGGGTTCTTGTGTTGCGGTCATGTTGTCAGGACTCCGCGGGGAAGTGGCAGCGGTAGGTCGGTGTAGGTGACGATGCCAGGAGGCGCGGCGACCACGGCGGGTATCGCGGTGATCGCCGGCATCGCGGTGATGGTCAGGCCCAACATGATGTAGTCGTCCAGTGTCTCGCCGACAAAATCTTGCGGTGGAAGGAAACTCAGGGTGGTCTTGATCGTCGGTCGACCCTGCACCTCGATCGTGTAGCCCATGTCCAGCGGCCAATCCGGATCCAGTGTCTGGCCCTTGCGCCATCGGCCGCGGATCTCAATGACCTCCCGGTCCCCGACAATCCCTTTCCAGCGGACGTCCACGCCGGCGACACACCCCTTTGCGATCGTCCAATCGCCGGGAAGGTGGAGATCCTCGGTGGTCTGGGCGTATTCGGCTTCGCAGCGCACCTCGTCGAGCTCGACGCCCAGCGCGTCGGCGATCAGCAACACGCCATCGGCGAAGATGCCGGACCCCTTCTCGGTGATGGCCGCAAGATCGGGCTGGTCGATGGGATAGCCGAAGCCCATGGGTATCTCGGTGGCGGGTGAGTTGTAGATGGTGGTGTCAACGGATTCCAGCATCGAGACCTTGTCCACCCGTTCCGAGAGGCCTGCCGACACGATGGCGAAGAGTTGGATGAAACCGGGGTTGATGCCGCTGCCGAAGATGGACGATCCGCCCGCTTCGCAGGCCCGCGCGATGCGCTCCCGTCCCGCACCCAGGAAGTGACCGGTGATGAACCCGGCCGTGCCCACCACGTTGATGCCCGCGCCGAGGATACGGACCAGCTCGTCGACGTCGGCGAACATCGGGTTGTAGACCACACAGTCCGGCTTGAGCGCGAGCAGCGCCTCAATATCGTTGGTGGCCTTCACATCCAGCGTTTCGATCCCGCACAGCTCGCCGACGTCACGCCCGGCCTTCTCCGGCGACCAGGCATAACATCCGACCAGCTCCAGTGTCGGATTTGCGGCGATCGCCTTGACGGAACTCTTGCCGACGTTACCGGTCGTCCACTGAACGACCCGATAGGTCAACGGGCCGGCCCCGTCATGGGTGCGGCACCGCCTGCTGTGGGGCTGCTTGCCGAGCCAGCCTTTCGTCGTGGATCCTGACGAGCTCGCGGAACCCCAGCCGGTGGTATTTGGGTATCGGCTGGATCCCCCAGACGTCCTGTGCGGTGGCCTTGCCCTCGGCGCCCTCCGGGGGCCCGAACGGCGGGTAGGGGTACTTGCACTCCAAAGTGTCGTTGGAGTACCGGATTTTGAGCAGTTCACTGCAGACCTCAGTGAGGCTCAGCGTCGGGTAGCCGTAGTAGACCGCCATGAACGGCAACGTGAACGCACCTTCGATGACCAAAGCCACCAGGCACACCAAGACGGCCCGCTTGATCCATCGGTGCATTCGTGCGTAGTACGGCGTGGTCCCCGGCTCGAGATCGGCGGCCGGGTCTTTGTCTTCGGTGGTGGGTGCGGTCATGGCACAGTTCCTTTTAGTCGGAGAAGATTTCGCGATTGACGGTGTGCAGATAGGGGATGGCCAGGAACGGGGTGATGTAGAAGATGTCGTAGAGCCACCAGCCGATGACCGGGAACACGACACCGGCGTAGCGCACATCGGCGAACATGGTCATGTTGAACACGTAGGCGGACCAGATCACCACGCCCATCCAGCAGGTGACGACCATCCACTGATGACCCCACCGCTTCATCTGTAGAAACCCGATCGCCGCGGCCACCCGCATCGAGAAAACGGTGAAGATCAGGCCGGCCACATAGGCTTTCTCACCCGGGCCCGCCGAGCCGCCGATCCATAACTCGTTGTAATGCCAGAAGTAACCGGCGTCGAACATGTTGCCCCACCCGACCATCAGCACCCTGTTGATCAACGTGTGGTTGGCGACCAGGTCCAGGGCCCAGCCCAGGCTGTTGAGCATCCCGTCGATCAGGACCAGATACCCGATCAGGGTCACGATCATGGGCCGGACCGATAGGCCCGCGCGCAGCGCCTGGCGCTGCAGCCATACTCCGCGCATGAAAATGGGAAATCCGATCAGGCCCGGCGCCCACATGCCCATCAGGGCGGCGCCGACGATCATCCACTTGTCGGCATGGCGCTGGGCCCGGCGGGATTCGTCGTGGTGATCCTCGAGGCTGGGCGATCCGTCGGCACGGTCCGGCTCGCCCCCCGAATTGCGTTTGAGCAGCGGCACATTCACAGATTCCACCACCCCCGCGCGAACGACATGTAGAGCTGGATGCCAAACATCGCCAGCAGATAGCCGTAAATGAAGATTTGGAAGATGATGAGCGCCCTTTTGCGCTTCTCCTCCTGTCGGTCCATGCCGGTTGCTCCTTTCTCTAAGACGAACTGTTCGAGGCGGCCAGGCTGGCGGCCGCGACTTCACGCAGACCGTCGGTGACCGCGCCGTCGGTGCTCAGTGGCGCGAGTATGCAGGCGTCAGCCGCGTCCAATTCGGTTGCGCCGGCGGCGATCAACTGGGCGGCGGTGACCAGCACCCTGGTCGACGGCGGCTCGAAATGGAAGGCTTCGTCAGCGGTGCGGATCGCCACCGCGCAGCCGACCAGCCGCCGGGCGGTGGTCAGGGGGATTCCGGATTCGGCGACGATCACATCGGCCTCGCGGTCGGGCGGCAAATACTGCATCGTCAGCGTGGCGAACCGCTGGCGGAACGACGGTTTGAGCTCTTTGAGTGAGCTGCGATAGGCCGGGTTGTACGAACACACCAGCATGAACTCCTCGGGCGCCTTCACCACCTCACCGGCGCGGTCCAGGTACAGCGACCGCCGGTGATCGGTGAGCGAATGCAGGATCGCCAATGAGTCGTGGCGAGCCTCGACGACTTCGTCGAGATAGCAGATCGCGCCGGCCTTGACGGCCCGGGTCAGCGGGCCGTCGGTCCAGACGACATCACCGCCGGTCACCATGAAGCGGCCGACGAGGTCGGAGCTGGTGAGATCGTCGTGGCAACTGATCGTCACCACCGGCCGCCGCAGCAGCGAGCCCATGTGCTCGACGAAGCGGGTCTTGCCGCACCCGGTCGGACCGGTGAGCATCACCGGCAGGCGCCGTAGGAAGGCCTGCTCGAATAGCTGAACTTCGTTGCCGTTGGCGAAATATGTGTCGGTGGTCATCTCTTCCTCAGGTGGTCGGCAGTCAGGCTGCGACCAGTTCGCGATGGACATGGGCCAGTACCCGGGGCAATTCCTCGATGCGCCGGATTCGTTGCGACCGCCGCGGTCCGAACACCTCCGGAAGGGGGTCGACGCGGGTAGGCCCGACGCCCACGTAATACATCGACACCCCGGCCTCGTTGGCCTCCTCGACGGCGTGCGCGGTGTCGGCCCAGGCGTAACGGCCCTCGTAGCCCTCATCGGAGATCAGCCCGTCACCGATGATGATCAGCAGGCGCCGCTCGGAGGTCTGCGCCAGCAGCCGGCTGGTTAAATGGCGAAGTGGCGCACCGAGTCTGGTGTAGCCGCGGGTGGACAGGCCCAGCCCGCTCGGCGGCACGAACCGGCGGTCTTCGAAGTCTTTGAGGCACCGCACTTCGACCCGATGGCGGGTGTTGCCGGTGAACACGAAGACGCCATGGCGTTCGCGCGCCAGCGTCATGGCACGCGAAAGCGCGTCGGCGCACGCCAATTCGAGTTGGAACACGCGACCGCCATGCACCCCCAGCGACGAGCTGCCATCGAGCAGCAATGCGGTGGTGACGTCGCGGCTGCTGGGCAGCAGGTCGCGGAACACCCTCGGTTCCTTGGCCTCACCGGTCGTCAGGTCGATGTAGTGGTTGACGTATTGGTCGACGTCGAGGTCGGACCCGTCTTCGAGGCGGTTGGTCATCGTCCGGTGGGTGTGTTCTTCGAACCACTTGCGGACGTCGACGGCCACCGGCACCGGCCGGCGGAGGTGTCGGCCGTCGGCATGCTCGATGACGGCGACGTGGTCGTGCATGAATCGCTGTGTCCACATGTTCCATTCGGGATAGGGAATCCCGGGCCGGTGTTGGGGTGTGACGTCGAGATCGTTGTCCTGCGGCCGGCTCGGCGGCGGCAGGTTGGGATTGCGGACGCCCCCATCACCGCCGACCGGAACCGAGTACGGCCGGGGGAGACGTTTCTGCGTGGTGGTCCACGGCATCCTGCCAAAGCTGCGTCGCAACTTATCGGTCAACCCATGCGGCGCCGTGTAGGCCAGCGGTAGGGCGCCCAGCAGCGGATGGACCGTCAATTCCTGTCCCGTGGCCGCCAATGCGATTGCCCGGCTGAGCATCTGCGTGGCATCCATGTCAGCGGCTTCGGTGCCGACCTCGGGGAGCAGTCGTTGAACCTCGGGTAGCAGGCCGGGCCACCGCGCCGCTATCCAGCCGACGGCGACGCCGCCTTCGACCAGCGTGAGCGCACGCAGTTCGGGTACGGACAGCTCGTTCAGGCGATATTCGGTGACACGTTCCTTTGATGGCGAGCATTGCAGCGCCACACCGCAGGTCACGGTCCTGCGTGTCCAATCGGCATTCCAGCGGCCGGGGGCGGGGTAGGGGACATGAACGAAGGTGAGCGCCGCGTTCAACCCGAAACCTCGCCGGTCGCCGGTGACGAGCCGGACGCCTTCGCGCCGCTGCTCGCTCAGCGCGACCGCCGTCACGGCGCAACTGCGTTCCAGCGCCATGGCGTGGCCATCGGAATGTTCGGTCATCGGTCCAATCCCGCGTTCCCCGACCCCGGCTCAGAACGTCCCGATGTTGGAGAACAGCCAGTACCAGAACCAGATGATCAGTCCGGTGCCGCCCCACGCGGCGACATAGCGAAGGATCTCCCACAGATAGCCCACGATGTGACCTCCTCGGTGACGTGGTCGGTTGATGCGTACTGAGATGTCGAGAACTCTCGTGAACCAAAGGCGCGTACGGCTTTCAGTCGGAGAAGAGTTCGCGGTTGACGGTGTGCAGATAGGGGATGGCCAAAAACGGGGTGATGTAGAAGATGTCGTAGAGCCACCAGCCGACGACCGGCAGCACGACGCCGGCGAAGCGCACGTCGGCGAACATGGTCATGTTGAAGACGTAGGTAATCCAGATCACCACGCCCATCCAGCAGGTGATGACCATCCACTGGTGGCCCCAGCGTTTCATCTGCAGAAAGCCGATGGCCGCGGCGATCCGCATGGTGAAGACGGTCAGGATGAGGCCGACCTCCAACGCCTTTTCGCCGGGGCCCGCCGCGCCGCCGACCCACAGCTCGTTGTAGTGCCAGAAGTAACCGGCGTCGAACATGTTGCCCCACCCGTTGAGCAGCACGCGGGCCAGCAGCGTGTGGTTGGCCACCAGGTCAAGGGCCCAGCCGACGGTGTTGATGGCGGCGTCGATAATGACGAGATAGCCGAGCAGGGTGACCAGCATCGGCCGAACGGAGAGGCCGTCTCGTTGTGCCCGCCGCAGCAGCCGCACTCCCCAAAGGAACAGGGGCAGCCCGAAAATGCCCAGGGCCGCGGTGCCGATCAGAAGACTGCCCGAGATAAGCCATTTGTCGGCCCGGCGCTGCGCGCGCTGGGAGCGTTCCATGTGCTCGTCGATGGCCAGACCCGGCGGGGCGGAGCCGGACGATCGCGTGGCTGCACCTATCCCGGCGTCGCGCTGATGCAGCTTCGGCAAATCCACGAACCCTCCCCGGTCATCGACGCTGATTGGATCGGCTCGTGCACTATAACAGGCTGACTAGAGTCAGCAAAAGGCATCGACAGGGTTGGTATGGCGCTAAGCCGCGCTTCGCTGTGTTCCCAGATTATTAGCGCGTGGCACAGCGCAATACTCACGGTCTGGGCAGCTGCCTGTGTCGTATCCACGTTGCGGTGGTACTGACGAAAGTCAGCTGGCAATCGTTGACACACCCTTCGGGACACGCCTACGCTCAGCGAGCGCTCAGGCGTTCTGGCCATGCAAAGGAGTAGCGATGACGCTCAACTCGCCGCCCGAGAAGAAGTATCGCGTAATCCAATGGGGCGTAGGCAATGTCGGAACGATAGCGCTGCGCCATTTTGCGCACAACCCTGCCTACGAGCTGGTCGGGGTGCTGTGCAATCGTCCGGAGAAGGTCGGCAAGGACGCCGGTGAACTCTGCGGAAAACCGCCGACCGGTGTGCGGGCGACCACCGACAAGGCGGTCATCGAGGCGCTCGATGCCGATTGCGTGTTCTATGCGCCGTTATGGTCTGACCCCGATGAGGTGTGCCGCTTGCTGCGCGGCGGCAAGAATGTCGTCGCGTCGGGCGGGGCGTGGTGGTATCGAACTGAGCACAGTCAGGCGGACATTGACAGGATCGATGCCGCGTGCCACGAGGGTGGCACGTCGTTTTATGCGGGTGGTGTCAACCCGGGCTTTGCCGGAGACCTGCTCGTCCTGACGCTGGCCCGAATCGTCAGTCAGATCGACACCATTCACATCTACGAGGTGGTGAATTTCGGGCGGGACACCCTGAAGTACCTGTATGAGATGGGCATGGGAAGCGATCCGGCCGGGTTTGAGGATGGCCCAAATCTGTTGGGGCAAGCATGGCCATTGTTCGCGCAGTCGATGGCGATGATTGTGGAGGGAATGGGTAAAACGGTCGAGAAATACACGACTGAGGTGGAGCTGGGATCGGCCACGCGCGACATCCCCTTCGAAGGAGGGGAGACCAGCGACATGCCCGGCTTCAGGGGCGTGATCAAGAAGGGTACTGTCGCTCGCCAGCATCACAAGTGGACGGCGTGGGTGGACGGTAAGCCCCTCATAATCTTTCACGAGATATACACGATGGACACCTTCGATGCCATTGAACCGCAGGAGGATTGGCCTCAGCACTACCACTACCGGATAGTGATCGAGGGTGATTCATCCACCGAGCTGATCCTGCAGGGAGCGCAAGACCCCAACGGCGGTTACGCGCTGCCCGGCTACACCTGGACCGCGATGGGCCCCGCCAACGCCATTCCCGCAGTGTGCGACGCGCCGCCGGGATTCATGTCCCACAAGGAACTCGGACTGATGCCGCTGCGTGGCGTCATACGGCCCTAGCGTCAGGGCTTCAGACTTCGCACCGTCCTCGCGACGAAGTCTTCGAGCAGGGTGTGGCCGGCCGGCCAGTGGTTGGTCGTGATCAACAGGGAGTAGAGGCCCAGCAAGAAGAACACCGCACTGTTCATCGCATTGACGTGCGGATCCGTCTCACCGCGCTCTTGCGCCTGCGCGATTTCCTGGGCGACCAGGACGATCAACGGGTGATCCCTGCCGTCCTCGGTCTGCGGACGGGTTTGGGAGAAGTGCAGCGCGAGAAAGTCATTGAAGAGCCGATCGCCCAGGCGGCGTTCCAGTCCGACCACGAGGCGCACCGCCTCATTCAATGCGGAGACAAGATCGTGCTTGGACTTCAAGAATTGTGCGAACTGCTTGGCTATGCGGTCCTCTTCGCGGCGCTCCAGCTCCAGCAGCACATGCTCCTTGGTGGGGAAGTGGAAGAAGAAGGTCCCATGCGCGACTCCTGCCGCGGCCACGATGGCACTGACGTCGGCCTCGGCCATGCCGGCGCGGGCGAACTCCGCGATTGCGGCGCCCATCAAGCGCTCCCTCGTCTGCAGGCGCTTTGCTTCTCGTGCCGACAGGCGATCCGTCACGGCCATTTCTTTCCTCACGGTTGACCCGGCTCATGCGAGAGTTACGGGGCTCACCGGCCCATTATGCCGTGCCTGTACCAAAAAGGCTTGCATAACTTGATCATTGTCCGATAAGCGGTGGCACCACGCACATCGGTCGCGTGGGTTCATTGACTTTAGTCAGCTATGTTCCTAGATTGAACTGCGCACCACACCACGTGCGATCGAAGGAGCTCGGCATGGCGTTGGAACAGTTCCAGCTGGACGGACAGGTCGCGATCGTCACGGGCTCCGGGAAGGGCGTCGGGGCGGGCATTGCCCGGGTGCTGGCGGAGGCGGGCGCCACCGTTGTCGGGACCGCACGTACCGAGGCGGATATCGTTGGCACGATTGAGGGTATCGAGGCCGCGGGCGGCAAGGGGTTGGCGCTCGTCGCGGACGCGATGAGTCGTGCCGATTCAGAGCGCGTCGTGAACACCGCGATGGAGCGGTTCGGCCGCATCGACATTCTCGTCAACAATGTCGGCGGTTCCACCTACGCGCGGTTTTTGGACATCACCGACGAAGACTTTCGGCACACCTTCGACTGGTGCGTGACGTCCGCGTTCATCATGAGTCAGCTGGTGGCCCCGCACATGCTCGGTGCGGGACACGGCTCCATCGTGAACATTTCGTCCGGCTCTGCCCGGTTCGGCATCCGGGCGCTGACCGCCTATTGCGTCGCGAAGGGCGGCCTCGAGGCGCTCACCCGCGCCATGGCGCAGGAACTCGCGCCGAAGATCCGCGTCAACGCCATCGCTCTGGGTTCATTCGCCACCGACGGTCTGCGGGGCAGCCTGGACCTGATGCCCGGGTCGCTGGAGAAAATGCAAGAGGCCACACCGCTGCACCGCCTGGGTGACGTCGAGGATCTCGGGCGGCTCACGGTGTATCTGTGCACGCGCGACTGTTACGCGACGAACGCGACCTTCCACGTCGACGGCGGCATCGACTCGAACAATTCGCCGCTGCCAATACCCGATTACTGAACTGGACTGTGGTTCAACGCGGCATGATGGGTCATCTCCGACGGTCGGAAGGATGAGGGCAAGTGCGCAGAGTCATTCAGTTCTCCACGGGAAATGTGGGCCGGCATTCGTTGCGGGCGATCATCGGCAGACCGGATCTGGAACTGGTCGGGGTGCACGCCGCCAGCGCCGAGAAGGTGGGCCGGGACGCGGCGCAGCTCTGTGGGCTGGACGAACCGACCGGCATCATCGCCACCGACGATATCGACGCGCTGCTGAACCTGGGCGCCGATTGCGTCGTCTACACGTCTCAGGGTGAGACCCGGCCGATGGAGGCCATCGAACAGATGGCCAAGTTCCTCGCGGCGGGCATCAACGTCGTTGGCACGTCGATGGTCTGGCTGGTCACGCCCCGCCATGCCGACGATTGGTTGCGGGAGCCCTTGGAGCGTGCCTGCGCGGCCGGTAACACCTCGCTCTACGTCAACGGGATCGACCCCGGCTTCTCCGGCGATACGCTGGTGCACTCGGCGGCGAGCCTGACCACGCGGATCTCGTCGATCACCGTGCAGGAGATCTTCGACTACGGAAACTACGATGACGCCGAGTTCACCGGTGCGGCAATGGGATTCGGATCAACTGAGGACGACGATTCGCCGATGATGTTCCTTCCCGGGGTCATCGTGTCGATGTGGGGCGGTCAGGTCCGCAGTTTGGCGGACAACCTGGACATCAAGCTCGACGACGTGCGCCAACGCGTCGAACCGTGGTACACCCCAGAACGTATCGAATGCACGATGATGACGGTGGAGCCGGGACAGATGGCCGCGGTTCGGTTTGCCACCGAGGGCGTCCGCGACGGCGAACCGGTCATCACCCTCGAGCACGTCACCAGGCTCACCCAGGCCGCTGCGCCCGACTGGGAGTTCCCGCCCGAGGACCACACCGGGGTGCACCGTGTCGTGGTGGAGGGTGAACCACGGGTGGAAATCAACACCCACGTCTCCCACCCGGTACTGGATTCCACTGACGCAGGGTGCATCTCGACGGCGGGCCGGGCGGTCAACGCGATCGACTGGGTGTGCAACGCGCCCCCGGGGCTGCTCGGTGTGGAGGACATCCCGCTCTCCGCGACGATGCGCGGCCTGATGTGGAACGAGCGGTGAACTGACGAACTCAGCTCCGGGACGTGTCGCCGGTAAACGCATTCTGATCACGGGTGCCGCGCGCGGTATGGGGCGCAGCCATGCGCTGCGGCTCGCCGAGGAAGGTGCGGACCTCATCCTGCTTGACATCTGCGAATCCCTGCCGCAGATCGAATACCCCTTGGCCACAAGGCAAGAGCTCGAGCAAACGGCGCAGGCGGTGAGCGACCTCGGCCGTCGCTGCGTGAGTTGCGTCATCGACGTCCGTGACGAGGCGCGACTGCGGTCCGCGGTCGACGACGGAGTCGGCGAGCTGGGCGGCCTGGACGGCGCGGTGGCCAACGCCGGGGTGTTGACGGTCGCGGCGTGGGACAAGACCACCGCCGATCAGTGGCGCACGGTGGTCGACGTGAACCTGATCGGAGTGTGGAACACCTGCGCGGCCGCGATACCGCACCTGCTCGAGCAGGGTGGAGGCAGCCTGGTCAATGTCAGCTCGGCCGGTGCCATCAAAGGCTTTCCGTTGCAGACGCCCTACACGGCGGCCAAGCACGGCGTCGTCGGCTTGACGCTGGCCCTGGCCAACGAACTGGCGGCACAGAACGTGCGCGTCAACACGGTGCTTCCCACGGGTGTGCCCACCGGGATGGTTCCGCCGTCGTTCGGGCCTCTCTTGGGCGAGCAGCGGTCCGATCTGATTCCCATCTTTGTGAACGCGATGCCCACGCCGGCCGTCGAGCCCGCCGACGTCAGCAGCGCGGTGCTGTTCCTGCTCTCGGACGAGTCCAGGTACGTGACGGGGCTGCAGTTCAAGGTCGACGCGGGCGTGACCATCAACTAGAGCGAAACTCGCCAACGCCGGCCGCAAAAGTTTGCGTGTTCAAGCTGCGGGCGGGTGGGGTACGGGATACAAATAGCTGACCTCGATGAGGAGGGCTCATGACAAATGTCCGGACGTCCGCGCTCGGCCTGACGGCCACCGCAATGCTGCTCAGCGCCACGATGGCAGGCTGCGGCCAGGACACGGGTTCGACGGCGTCGTCGGGTTCGGCCCCGGCGTCGAGCGCGGCCATCTCGTCGGGCCCCTCGTCCTCTCCGGGGGCGCCGGGGGACTACAGCTCCATGCTGATCAAGCCCGCCGACGTCGGGCCCAATGCCACCGCTGACGGGCCGCCGACTCAGAATCCGGGCGGCATCGTCGGCGTGGGACAGGTCTTCAAGAACCCCGACGGCAAGCGCACCATCGTCGACACGATCGCGGTCTTTCCCGATGCGGCCACGGCCGACCAGACTGCCGCGAACATGCGAGACGTCGTCGGCAAGAAGGTCAGCGGCCAGCAGCAGCCCATCGACATCGGCTCCAACGGGTTCATGGTGATCGGGCAGGGCACCGACCCGGCCAACCCCATGGAGATTTCCGAGGCGGTGTTCGTCGAGGGCAGAGCCATGGTCGACCTGGAATCCGACTGTGTCATCGGCAATCCCACGCCGGCCGATGTCCTGCTCGATCTCGCCCGCAAACAGGACGCCGCCATCAAGGCGGGCCTGCCAGCCAGCTGAGTGGCCGCGGGTTCACAGGGGCCAGCCGTCGGGCTGCAGCGTGTAGCGCAGCGCGGCGGCCGGCGGCAATGGCCGTCGCTTATCGACCGATATCGCGTCGACGACGAGGGCGACGTAGCGCCGCCAGCCGTCGCTGTCCGAATCCATCGTCGACAGCACGCTGAAGAGCATCGCGATCAGGCGAGGCAGGTCGTCGCTGACCAGATCGGCGCGGATGCTGCCGACCCGCTGGCCTTCGCGGGCAAGCTCGGCGAGCGCGGCGTTGAGCGACACCGAGATGTCGGAGGTGAGGGACCCGGCCCGGCGTGCGGCGGACAGCAGGCTGTGTTCGCGGGCGCCCAGCGAGATCGCCGCCTCGATCAGTTGGGTGAGCCCACGGAGTGGATCCTTCGCGCGGCGGGCGCTGTCGATCACCGGGGTGAGATCCTCGGCGATGCTTTGGTCCAGTGCCGCCAGGACGAGGTCCGCCTTGGTGGGAAACCTGCGATAGAGGGTTCGTTCGCCGACGCCGGCCCGGCGGGCGACCGCCTCCACCGGGGCGTCGGGGCCCAACTCGCCGTAGACCTCGCGCGCCGCGCGCAGGATCCGTTCGACGTTGCGTGCCGCGTCCGCCCGTAACGGCCGGTCTTCCACCGCGGTCATTGTGACAGCGTAACTGACGGTTGACTCCCGACAACCGCCCCTTTACGCTCTACAACTGGCAGGTAACTGACACTTAGTGGGAAACACGGTTTATGTCAATATCTTTCGAGACGTCCGACTCCTGCTCGGACGCCGGGCTTCCGGCACTGCCTGTGCCGCGTCCCGCGCAGTGTCCGCTCGCGGTGCCGGTAGAGTTCGCGAGCTGGCGGGAAGAGCCCGGGCTGCGACGGGCGATGTTCCACGGCAACCCGGTCTGGGTGGTGAGCCGTTACCAGGACATCAGGGCCGCGCTGGTCGATCCGCGCCTGTCCGCGAAGACCATTCCGGACTCGATCATGCCCACGGACGCCGACAACAAGATCCCGGTGATGTTCGCGCGCACCGACGATCCCGAGCATCACAGGATCCGCCGGATGATGACCGGCAACTTCACCTTCCGGCGTTGCGAATCGATGCGGCCGCACATCCAGGAGATGGTCGACCACTTTCTCGACGAGATGGTCGCCATGGGGCCGCCGGCGGACCTGGTCCGTGAATTCGCCTTGCCGGTACCATCATTGGTAATCGCGCTGCTGCTGGGAGTGCCGCCCGAAGATCTCGAGCTCTTCCAGCACAACACCGCCGCCGGGCTCGACCAGAAGACGTCCGACGCGGAAAAGGGACAGGCCTTCGGGGCGATGTACGCCTACATCCAGGAGTTGGTGCGACGCAAGGAGCGCGAACCCGGGGACGATCTGATCAGCCGTCTGATCACCGAATACGTCGCGACGGGCCAACTCGATCACGCGACCACGGCGATGAACAGCGTGATCATGATGCAGGCCGGCCACGAGACCACCGCCAACATGATCTCGCTGGGAACGGTTGCGCTGCTGCAGCATCCCAGCGCTTACGCGCGACTGGGCCAAACCGACGAACCGGCCGTCATCGCGAATATCGTCGAAGAACTGATGCGCTATCTCAGCATCGTGCACAGCCAGGTCGACCGCGTGGCGACCGAAGACCTTGTGATCGGCGGCCAGTTGATCCGCGCCGGAGAGTTCGTGATGATGAACCTGCCCGCCGGGAACTGGGACACCGAATTCGTCGACGATCCGGAGAAATTCGACATCGATCGAAACACGCGTGGGCACTTGGGATTCGGCTACGGCGTGCATCAATGCATCGGGGCCAACCTGGCCCGCGTCGAGATGCAGGTCGCGTTCGCCACCTTGGCCAGGCGGCTGCCCGGACTGAAACTGGCGGTCCCGCCGCAGGAGTTGAGTTTCAAGTACGCCGACATCTACGGCATGAAAGAGCTCCCGGTCACCTGGTGATGACGACCAAGCCGCTGCGGTTCGACCGGCAGGTCGCCGTGATCACGGGTGCCGCCGGGGGATTGGGCAAGGAATACGCGCTGTTGCTGGCGTCGCGTGGGGCGCGCGTCGTGGTCAACGACACGGGCGGGTCGGTGACTGGTGACGGCTCGAACACCGAGGCGGCAAGCGCGGTCGTGGAAGAGATCGAAAAGGGGGGCGGTGAGGCGATCGCCGACGGTCACAGCGTGACGAATCCCGAAGGCGCAGTGGCGATTATCGATACCGCCGTGCGTACCTGGGGGCGCGTGGACATCGTGATCAACAATGCGGGCATCGTCGGTGACGCGCCGTTCGAGGAGATGACCGCCGAGCGGCTCGAACCCCTGGTGGATGTGCACCTCAAGGGCGCGTTCTATGTGACACGTCCCGCGTGGAAGGTCATGCGCGAACAGCGGTACGGTCGCGTGCTCAACACCTGCTCGGCCGCGGGGATCCTTGGCGCCGAACGCATGAGCAACTATGGTGCGGCCAAAACGGGGTTACTGGGCCTGACGCGTGTGCTCGCCGCCGAAGGGGCCACGCACGGCATCAAGGTTAATGCCATTTCCCCGATCGCTTACACGCGGATGTTGACGCATTCGCTCGACCAGGCAACCGGCCAGCAGACCGTCGAAAATGATGCGGCGTCGCAGGCTGTGCTGGACGACCTTGTGGGCCAATACCTCCAGAAACTGGACCCCGCGCAGGTCGCGCCCGTCGCGGCCTTCCTCACCCACCGGGATTGCCCGGTTTCCGGTGAGATCTACACGGTGGGCGCGGGCCACGTCGCGCGGTTCTTCATCGGCAGGACAAAGGGTTTCTACCGCCGCGGGCTATCCATCGAGGATGTGCGCGACCACCTCGACGAGATCCGCAACGAGGACGGATACACCGTTCCGGACGGGCCCGGTGACGAAATGAGCGAGCTCTTCGCGATCATCGCAGGGGACCTCAGCAGCTGAACGCCGCCCCGACCCCGTCCGGCGGCGGCACCGACCGTAGGCAGCCGAACGGCTCGATGCCGGCGGGGCTGAATTTGGCCGCCGACTGGTGCGCGTAGTTCACGCAATACAGGCCGGCTTGATCGGCGCGGCACCGATAGTCGCCGAAGGACAGCGAATCCCCGTTGGCCAGCTCGGGCCCGTTGCCGTTGAGGAACGGACCGGGGTCGGCCCGGGCCGCTCCGATCTGCAGATTCACCCCATCGAAGGTGACCCAACCGGCCTGCCATTCGCCGTAGGCCGTCGCGGGCGCCGGCGCGGGCGTGGTCAGCTTCGCCAGACAGACCAGGGCGCCGCCGGTGTGTTGGGAGTCCGTCGCGCAGGAGACTTTGCCGGCCGCGCCTGTCAGGGCGATGTCGTCGCCCAGCGGTGTGGCCGCACCGTCGCGGGTGGCCGTGTGATAGCGCCCCGGATCGGCGGGGTGGCCCGCCTCGATCCACGCGATGACGTCGGAGATCGCGGCACCGGAGGCCGGCGCGGCGGAGGTTCCCGTCGGTGTGCTTCCCGACGGCCCCGCGGACGTCTGGGTGGCGCCGGGCGTGGGCTCGGAATGGCTGCCCGTGGTGTGTGAGCACCCGGCGAGAAGTAACGACGCGGCGATCATCGCAGCTATCCGCATAAGTCAGGCTAACCGCCGCGCCGGGCGATTAAGGCGCTGCGCGCGCGTTACGGACGGCATGTCGGTTACCGTCGGGTTATGCATGACCGGACTGTCCGCGCACGCACGGCCCTCGGCACCGTCGAGGGCTTCACCCGCGACGGGGTCAATCGGTGGCGGTCGATCCCGTATGCCCGCCCACCGGTGGGAGACCTGCGCTTCCGGGCGCCGCGGCCGGCGGCGCCGTGGTCGGGGGTCCGGCACTGTCACGGCTTCGCCAATTGCGCGCCTCAGCAGCGCCGCTACACTCTGCTCGGCCTGTCGGGTTTCGGAGGCCGCTATCAGCCGATGGGCGAGGACTGCCTCACCCTCAATGTCGTGGCGCCCGAGGCCCCCGAGGGGCCGCTACCCGTCATGGTCTTCATTCACGGCGGCGGGTATTTCCTGGGCAGTTCGGCGACACCGCTGTACGACGGGGCGGCGCTGGCACGGCGGGGGTGTGTGTACGTATCGGTGAACTACCGGCTCGGCGCGCTGGGGTGTGTGGATTTCTCGTCGCTGTCGACTCCCGATATCACCATCGACAGCAACCTGTACCTGCGCGATCTGGTGCTGGCGTTGCAGTGGGTTCGCGACAGCATCGCCGGGTTCGGCGGTGACCCCGACAACGTGACGATCTTCGGCGAGAGCGCGGGCGCCTGTATCACCGCTTCCTTAGTGGCGGTACCCGCCGCCGAAGGTCTGTTCGCAAGGGCGATCTCGGAAAGCCCCGCCTCGGGTCTGGTGCGCTCGAAGGAGGTTGCCGCTGAATTCGCGAACCGCTTCGCCGGCCTGCTCGGGGTGCGCAGGCAGGATGCCGCCGACGCGCTGATGCGGGTGTCCGCGGCCCAGCTGGTGAAAGCCCAACACGCATTGATCGACGAGGGCATGCAGAACAAGCTGGGCGCCTTCCCGATTGGCCCCGTCGTCGGTGACGACGTGCTGCCGATGGATCCCGTCGAGGCGATGCGGCGCGGCGAGGCGCACCGGGTGCCTCTCATCGTGGGCACCAATGCCGAAGAAGGGCGGCTGTTCACGCGGTTCCTGGCAATGTTGCCGACCAACGAGTCGATGGTCGAAGAGCTGCTGGCCGAGGCGGAACCCGCTATCCGCGAACGCATTACCGCCGCATACCCGGAGTATCCCGAGCGCGCGGCGTGCATCCAGCTCGGCGGTGATTTCGCGTTCGGCTCGGCGGCCTGGCAGATCGCCGAAGCCCACGCCACGCACGCGCCGACCTACCTCTACCGGTATGACTACGCCCCGCGCACGCTGCGCTGGTCGGGTTTCGGCGCCACCCATGCCACCGAGTTGCTGGCGGTTTTCGACGTCTACCGCACCAGGTTCGGCGCGTTGTTGACGGCGGCAGCGGATCGCCGCGCCGCGTTGCGGGTGAGCAACCAGGTGCAACGACGCTGGCGCACCTTCAGCCGCACGGGTGTCCCGGGCGAGGACTGGCCTCGCTATAACGCCGCCGATCGCGCCGTGATGGTCTTCGACCGGCAATCCCGCGTCGAGTTCGATCCACACCCGCACCGCCGGATGGCATGGGACGGCTTCTCACTCGCGCGCTGACCTGGCACGCTAACCCCATGCATGCCGAGACCGAGCAAGTCATCGAACGACCCAGTGACCTCACCGCAGCCTGGTTGGCCACGGTGATCGGCACCGGACCCATCGCCGACTTCTCCGTCGAGCGCATCGGCACCGGCCAAATGAGTGAGTGCTACCGCATCCGGCTCAGCTATGCCGACGCCGACGGCGCGGGGCCGTTCGACCCTCTCAACAGACCCGAGTCGGTGGTGCTCAAGGTCGCGGCCACCGACCCGGTGAGCCGGCAGACCGGGCTGGCTCTGGGACTCTACGAGCGCGTGGTCCGCTTCTACGGCGACATCGCGCCGCGACTGGGTGGACCGATCGCGCCCTGCTACCACGCGGCGGTCGACACCTCGACGGGCGTGTTCGATCTGCTGCTGGGCGATGCCGGTCCGGCCGTGGTCGGCGATGAAATCGCCGGTGCCACAGCCGAACAGGCCCGCCTCGGCGCGGTCGAATTGGGACGCCTGCACGGCCCGCTGCTCGGCGACGTCTCGCTGGCCCAAGCGCCATGGCTCAACCGCGAGGCGCCGCTGAACCAGGCGATGATCACCCCGCTGTACGCGGGTTTCGTCGACCGCTATGGCGACCAGATCGCACCCGAGCACCGCGTGGTGTGCGAACGTCTGGTGGCCGCGTTCGACGGCTACCTCGCTCAAGAAGCGCAGGCGGCGGGATCTTCCGGACAGGGCCGCATCCAGGGCCTGGTGCACGGCGATTACCGACTGGACAACATGTTGTTCGGTACCGCCGGCGCCGACCGCGCGTTGACGGTGGTCGACTGGCAGACGGTGTCCTGGGGCCCGGCACTGACCGACCTGTCCTATTTCCTTGGTTGCGCGCTGCCGACCGAGGACCGCCGGGAGCACTACGACGCACTGTTGCGGGCATACCACGAGGCGCTGGGCCCTCACGCGCCCATCACCCTGGACGACGTCGCCGACGGTGTCCGCCGACAAAGCTTTTTCGGCGTGATGATGGCGATCGTCTCCTCGATGCTGGTGGAACGCACCGACCGTGGTGACCAGATGTTCATGACGATGCTGCGCCGGCACTGCGATCACGTGCTCGATACGGACGCGCTGTCGACACTGCCGGTCGCGGTGGCGCCCGAGCCGCTGCAACCGTCACCCGAGGACGAACTCGCCCACGATCCCACCGCCGAACCGTTGTGGAGCGAGAGCTGGTATGCCGACTTCGCCGACACCGCACAGGGATTGGGCGGCTGGTTCCGCCTCGGCCTGGTGGCCAACGAGCAGACCGCATGGGTTCACGTGCTGTTGTGCGGCCCCGACATGCCAACCGTCGCCGTCGACGCGCAGGTTCGGATGCCGCCGGATCCGTGGACGGTGCGCACCGACGAGTTCGAGCTCAGCCATTCCGCCGGTGCGCCATTACAGGGCTACCGCGTGGACGTGCGCGCGCGGGCCCAGGCTTACGCCGACCCCGCGGCGTTGCTGCGCGGGGAGACCGGCACGCCGGTCGCGATGACCATGAACCTGGTGTGGGACACGGACGGAACCCCGTATAAGTACGGGCTGACGACGCGGTACGAAATTCCGTGCACCGTCTCGGGCACCGTCACGATCGGCGACACCAGCTATCGCGTCGACTCGGTTCCCGGCCAACGTGATCACTCCTGGGGTGTGCGCGATTGGTGGAGCATGGATTGGATTTGGAGCGCGCTGCACCTGGACGACGGCACCCATCTGCACGGCGTCAACATCCGCATCCCCGGCGCGCCCGCGTTCAGCATCGGCTACGCGCAGGACGCCGCCGGACGGGTTACCGAGCTGCAGACGGTCGACTCACGAGAGTCGTTTGACGGCAACGGGTTACCGCTGAACGCGGCGGTGACGCTCAACCCGGGGGAGATCACCGCCAACGTGGACGTGCGCGGCCAGGCGCCGGTCCGGCTCACCGCCGCGGACGGACGGGTCAGCCAGTTCCCCCGCGTCTGGGCCACGGTCACCACCGCTGACGGGCGCAGCGGTGTCGGTTGGCTGGAATGGAATCGCAACCTCGGCGACCAAACGTAGGTGAGCGGATCGGCCCCCGTGGTGGTGATGGGCGTATCCGGATCGGGCAAGTCGACGGTCGGGGTTGCGCTCGCGCGACATACGGGGGTCCCGTTCGTTGACGCCGACACCCTGCACCCGGCGGTCAACATTGCCAAGATGGCGGCCGGCGAACCGCTCGACGACGACGACCGTTATCCCTGGCTGGAACTGGTCGGCGAATGGTTGGCCGGTCACCGCGACGGCGGTGTGGTGAGTTGCTCGGCGCTCAAACGGAAGTACCGCGACCAGCTGCGCGCGCGCTGCCCAGGCGTCGAGTTCCTGCATCTGTCCGGCTCGGCGGAACTGATCGGCCGCCGGCTGGCGGCCCGGGCGGACCATTTCATGCCGGCCTCACTGCTGCGGTCGCAGTTGGACGCCCTGGAGGCCTTGGGCCCCGACGAGGCCGGCATGACCGTCGACGCCGGCCACGATGTCGACGCGATCGTCGACGCGGTCCTGGAGGCGCGTCGCTAGCAGGGGATGACGCGGTGGTGTAGCATTCTGCTACAGCCTGTAACG
Source organism: Mycobacterium sp. (assembly GCF_025933915.1). Taxonomy (GTDB): domain Bacteria; phylum Actinomycetota; class Actinomycetes; order Mycobacteriales; family Mycobacteriaceae; genus Mycobacterium. The sequence continues at coordinate 34,291 of NZ_JAICZA010000009.1, read as the reverse complement.
GTATGCTGCACCAGGGAGGAAGTCATGGCGGAGGCTCTCGATCGCGTCACCCGTGTCGCGTCCGACCTGATGGACAGTGCGGCGGCCGAGGGCGCCCGCCAGAGTCGTTCGGCCAAACAGCAACTCGACCACTGGGCGCGGGTCGGACGCGCGGTGTCCAGCCAGCACACCGCGTCTCGGCGGCGGGTCGAAGCCGCGCTGGCCGGCCAGCTGGCGACCAGCGAACTCACCGTCGAGGAGGGCGTGGTGTTCAACGCCGAGATCTCCGCGGCCATCGAAGAAAGCCTGGCGCGCACCAACTACGGGGCGACGCTGGCCGGGCAGGGGGTCACCACGGTCGCCCTCAACGAGAACGGCGACATTGTCGAGCACCGGCCCGACGGCGCCGCCGTGGTGCTCGCGGCCGGGCGCTGACCCGAGCTTCGTGGGCGCGGCCCGATGGATCGACTTGATTTGGTGGTCGGGCCGAACGGTGCCGGCAAGTCGACCTTCATCGCGTTCACCCTGGCGCCGCTGTTGCCCGCAAGCCTTGTGGTCAACGCCGACGAAATCGCACGGCAGCGCTGGCCGGAGGATCCGGCGGCGCGCGCCTACGACGCCGCGCAGATCGCCGCCGGCACGCGCGCGAAGCTGATCGACCTGGGTCGGTCATTCGTCGCGGAGACCGTGTTTTCCCACCCGTCGAAGTTGGACCTCGTCCACACCGCCCGCCGCGCGGGCTTCACCGTCGTCCTGCACGCGCTGCTCATCCCGGAAGACCTTGCCGTCGAACGTGTCCGGCACCGGGTGCGTGCCGGCGGCCACGACGTACCGGAATCCAAGGTCCGCCAGCGCCATCGCCGCTTGTGGACACCGGTCGTCGAGGCCGTCGCGCTGTCTGACATCGCCACCGTCTACGACAACAGCCGCCTGCGCGGGCCACGCATTGTCGCCCGGCTCAGCGGCGGCCTGACGATCGGTTCCCCCGACTGGCCCGCATGGACGCCGGAGATCTTGCGGTCGCGCTGGCCGGACTAGTTCACGGGTGCGGGCGTCATCGCCAGGGCAGCTTGCGGCGGCCGGCCTCGACCTGCCCGCCGGCTCGCTCACGTGCGGCGTCGGCGAGATGGCTGCCACGCTGGCGGGCGGTCTCGGCGAGCTCCTCCCCGCGTACACGCGCCGTGTCGGCCAGTTTTTCGCTGCGCTTGCGTGCCTGCTTGGCTAATTTTTCGCTGCGCTTGCGCGCCTTCTTGGCCAGTGGTGCGGCCCGGTCGGCGGCTTCGTCGGCCAGTTCTTCGCTGCGCTTGCGCGCCCGCTCGGCCAGATAGGCGGCCCGGTCGGCGGCCTCGTCGGCCCATTCCTCCCCGCGCTTGCGCGCCTTCTTCGCCAGCGGCTTGCCGCGCTCGGCCGCGGTGCTGGCCAGCTCGCGGCCGCGTTCGAGCGCGGTTTCGGCGTACGGGGCGCCGCGTTGCGCTGCCGTGCTGGCCAATTCGCGGCCGCGTTCGAGCGCGGCTTCGGCGTAGGGCGCGCCCCGTTCGGCCGCGGTGCTGGCCAACTCGCGGCCACGTTCGGCGCCGACCTGCAAGCCGTGCGCGATCCGATCACCCAGCTCGGAAAAATCGGCGTCGAAGGCCGAATCGTCGGATCCGGGCCACGCCGACGACACCCTTTCCGAGAGCCGCTCGGCCGCCCGGCGGCCGCGCCACCCCAGCGAGGGTTTGCCCGCGGTGTCGGCGGAGGCGATCAGAAGCCCGCCGAGCAGGCTGAGATCGGTCAGAAATTGCTGGCGTTTCTGGGCTTTGGCCGCCGGGTCGCTCTCATTCCAGAACGAGTGCGCCCCAAGGTTGGCCGGCAACACCGTCACCGCGAGCGCGGCCGAGGCGATGCGGGGGAGCTTGCCGGTGGCAAGCAGCAGGCCGCCGCCGATTTGCACGGCCGCGGTGATTTGGGCCACCGTCTCGGGGTCGCTCGGAATGTTGCCGCTCACCGAATCCGGCAACGCCTGCAAGCCGTCCGCTGCCGGCGCCGCCGCCTCGGCCGCCGATTTGGGGTGGAGCAGTGAATTGACTCCTTGCCCGATGAATGCCACTGATAACAGGGGTCGCGCGATTCTCCTGATCACCATGGCCCGTGTATTACCCGACTGCTTGTCGAGCAAACCGTGACGCCGATATGCGCAGCTAGGGCAGCGCAGCGGCGCACCCGGATAGGGTGGGGCGGGTGCGAGCGTTGATCATCGTCGACGTGCAAAACGACTTCTGCGAGGGCGGCTCCGTGCCCGTGTCCGGCGGGGCCGCCGTCGCGCCCGCCATCAACGCCCACCTGGGCGGGGCGCCGGGCTATCGGTACGTCGTGGCGACCCAGGACTTCCATATCGACCCGGGTGACCATTTCTCCGACCGGCCCGACTACTCCTCGTCCTGGCCCCCGCACTGCGTCGCCGGAAGCGTGGGCGCGGAGTTTCGCCCCGACCTGGACACCACGCGCATCGATGCCGTCTTCCGCAAGGGCGCCTACTCCGCGGGGTACAGCGGCTTCGAGGGTGTCGACGAGAACGGGACCCCGCTCGTGGAGTGGTTGCGGCAGCGGGGGGTTGACGGCGTCGACGTGGTCGGCATCGCCACCGACCATTGCGTCCGCCGGACCGCCGAGGACGCGGCCCGCGCGGGTCTGACCACCAGGGTGCTGGTCGACCTGACCGCGGCCGCGGCGGCGGATTCGGCCGCCGCGGCGCTGGCGGAAATGGAATCCTTCGGCGTCGAGCTGGTGGGGGGACGGTAATGGTGGTGCCACTGGACCGGGAACGCCTGCTCGCGGCGGTGGAGCGCTCGCCGCAGGCGGCCGGCGCGCACGATCGCGCCGGGTGGGTGGCGCTGTTCACCGGCGACGGCCGCGTCGAGGACCCCGTGGGCTCGCGACCCCACGTGGGACATGAGCAGATCGGCCGCTTTTACGACACGTTCATCGGCCCCCGTGACATCAAGTTTCATCGCGACATCGACATCGTCTTCGGCACGACGGTTCTGCGTGATCTCGAACTCGAGGTGGCGATGGGCCCGGCGGTGACGATGTACATTCCCGCGTTCCTGCGCTATGACCTCCGAGAAGCCAACGGCCAGTGGCTCATTGGTGAACTGCGGGCCTATTGGGAGTTGCCGGCCATGTTGGCGCAGTTCCTGCGAACCGGCCCGGGCGCGGTGGCCCCCGCCCTGCGCCTGTCCACAGGGCTGCTGACGAATCAAGGATGGCGGGGGACCGCCGGTTTCATGGCCGGATTCCGGCGGGTGGGCGCGCGCCACCGGGGGCTGGTGCGAAGGTTTTTCGCCGCCGTCGCGCGGGGAGATACGTTCGCCGCCGCCGGGGCGTTGTCATCAAGGGCCACAATAAGTTTGGGTGATCGTGACCCCCTCGAGCTGGCTGAACTGGTGGAGCAACTGAACGGGGCCGGCGCCACCAAGATGAACAGCGCGGGCCCGACGGTCGCGGTCTCGATCAACTCGGGTCACGGGCGCGCCATCATGTTCGCCGATGTGGCGTGGCGCGGCGACGCGATCAACCGGATCCGGTACTTTCCCGGCTGATTCGGCTCTGTTCAGTGCGCCACCATCAGCGCCAGCGACGCCGCGGATAGGCACAAGTAGGCACCGGGAAACGCGATGTTGTACAGCACATGGGCTCTCAGGTGGGTCAATACCGCACCGACGAAAAACAGAACCAGGCCGGCGGCGGCAGCGATTCCCAACTCGCGTGGGCCCAGCAGCCCGACCACGATCCCGGCGGCCCCGGCCAGCTTCACCGCACCCAGCGCCGGTAACCACGAACGCGGCACCCCAACCTGGGCGGAGTTCGCCAGCACGAATCGAGCCGGAACGAGATCGGCGATGGCGATCGCGGCGGTGATGGCCGCGGTGAACAGCGTGATCACGACAAGCGCGGTGTGCATGTCGATCAATCCCTTGTCGCGCAGCGATTTCCGCGGCGGCGACTTGCGCGGTTGCAGTGCGCACCGCGGCGCGCAGACGGTAAGGTCATGGTGTTGGTCTCCTTCGCAACAGGAAGTCCGTTGGATGCGGTCATCTCCTTGACGATTTCCGCGCAGAAAAGGTGACCCATGGGCACAACAACGGATTTGGTGGCTCTCGCGCAGCGTTTCGACGCGGATCGGCGACACCTGAGATCGGTCGCGTTCGGACTGCTGGGCTCGGTGGCCGACGCGGACGATGTCGTGCAGTCGGCGTGGCTGAAGGCAAGCCGAGCGGACTTCGGGGCCGTCGACAACCTCTCCGGCTGGTTCACCACGATCACCGCGCGCGAGGCGCTGGACCAGCTCCGGGCCCGCAAGCGACGCGCGGAACAGCCACTCGCCGAACCCGACGAACTGGATCGGCTGGCCGGGACGGCGTCGGCGCCGGCCGAGGAAGACGCGCTGCTGGCGGAGTCGGTGAGCAACGCGCTGCTCGTCGTGCTGGACCGGCTCTCACCCGCACAGCGCGTCGCCTTCGTGTTGCACGACGTGTTCGCCATGCCGTTCGAGACGATCGCCGCGTTGCTGAACCGGTCGCCGGATGCCGCGAAGAAGCTCGCCAGCCGGGCCCGAGGCCGGCTGCACGCCGGCCCGGCCGCCCAACCGCGCCGCACCACCGTCCACCTCGAGGTGGTGGAGGCGTTTCTGGCGGCCTCCCGCGGCGGCGATATCGCCGCTCTGCTGCGGCTGCTGGCTCCCGACGTGGTGCGCACGGTCGACCGGGCCCTGGTCCCCGAGGACGTGTCGACGACGCTGCGCGGCGCCAGGCAGGTCGCCGAGGAGACCCGCCGGTTCGCCCGGCGGGCACGCGCCGGTGCTGTCATGCTCATCGACGGGACACCGGGCATCGTGATCGCCGCCCGGGGGCGCGCTCAGGTCCTGCTGGTGATCGGCATCGGAGCCGACGATCGCATCCACACGATCGATATCACCGGCAATGCCGACCGCATCCGCGGGGCGGCGCTCGCGCTGCCACGCTGGCCGATCCAGGAACATCACAACGTCATCGGGTACCAAGGACCTCAGACAGAGCCGGTCAAGGGCCGGCACCGCGGCTAGACCCGGGAGAGCCATGCTCGATAAGCCGTTCGGGCGGCGCAGCCTGCTGCGGGGCGCCGGCGCGCTTTCCGCGGCGGCGCTGGCACCGTGGCCGGCCGGTTGCGCTCCCGACGACGACGCGCTGACCTTCTTCTTCGCGGCCAATCCGGACGAGCGTGACGCCAGGATGCGCATCGTCGACGAGTTTGCGCGCCGCCACCCCGACATCAAGGTTCGCGCGGTGCTGTCCGGGCCGGGCGTCATGCAACAGCTTTCGACGTTTTGCGTGGGCGGACGATGCCCGGACGTGCTGATGACCTGGGAACTGTCCTACGCCGAACTCGCCGACCGCGGTGTGCTGTTGGATCTGAACACCCTGTTGGCGCGTGACAAAGCGTTCGCCCGGCAGCTCAAGGAGGACAGCATCCCGGCGCTGTATGAAACCTTCACGTTCGACGGGAGACAGTTCGCGCTTCCCGAACAATGGTCGGGCAACTTCCTTTTCTACAACAAACGGCTGTTCGCCGACGCCGGGGTACCGGTACCGCCCGCAACGTGGGAACGGCCTTGGGATTTCACCGAATTCCTGGACACGGCCCGCGCGCTGACCAAGCGCGACGCAGCCGGGCGCGCCGCGCAGTACGGGTTCGTCAACACCTGGGTCTCGAACTACTCGGCCGGCCTGTTCGCGATGAACAACGGCGTCCCGTGGTCCAACCCGCGAGTGAATCCGACCCACCTCAATTTCGACAACGACGCCTTCCAGGAGGCCGTGCAGTTCTACGCCGACCTGTCCAACGAACACCGGGTCGCGCCGAATGCGTCGGAGACGCAGTCGATGTCGACCCCCAACCTCTTTGCGGTGGGACGGGCGGCGATCGCGCTCGGCGGACACTGGCGCTACCAGACCTACCTGCGCGCCGAGGACCTTGACTTCGATGTTGCGCCGTTGCCGATCGGGCCGGCGCTGGCAAAGGGGCGTGCCGCGTGTTCCGACGTCGGCGCCACCGGGCTGGGTATCTCGTCGACCAGCCCACGCAAGGAGCAGGCCTGGGAGTTCGTGAAATTCGCGACCGGACCGGTCGGGCAGGCGCTGATCGGCGAATCCTGTCTGTTCGTTCCCGTGCTGCGCTCCGCGCTCAACTCGGAAGGGTTCGCCAACGCCCATCGCAGGATCGGCAATCTCGGCGTGCTCACCGAAGGGCCGGCCTTTTCCGAAGGCCTGCCGATCACCCCGGCCTGGGAGAAGGTCAACGCCTTGATGGACCGCAACTTTGGTCCCATCCTGCGCGGTCGCCAACCGGCGACGTCATTGGCCGGGCTGTCCCGCTCCGTCGACGAAGTGCTGCACAGCCCATGACCTCGATGCGTTCAGGCGGTGCGGTCGCCCCGGTGGGGAAGGCGATCGAAACGACCCCGAAAGGCCCGAGCCCGTGGCGTCGGCACGCCTGGGCGGGCCGGCTGTTTGTCACCCCCAACCTGGTGGCGGTCGCGGTGTTCATGCTCTTCCCGCTGGGCTTCTCCCTGTACATGAGCTTTCAGCGGTGGGATGTGTTCACACCGCCGAAATTCGTGGGCCTGAAGAACTTCGGAGATCTGTTCACCGCGGATCCGCTCTTCGTCATCGCGATCCGCAACACGGTGATCTTCACCCTGGGGACGGTGCTGCCGACGGTCGTCATCAGTCTGGCCGTCGCCGGTGTGCTGAACCGAAAGGTCAGGGGCATCGGCATTTTCCGCACCATTGTCTTCCTGCCATTGGCGATCTCAACGGTCGTGATGGCGGTGGTGTGGCAGTTCGTGTTCAACACCGACAATGGCTTGCTGAACATCATGCTCGGCTGGGTTGGGCTCGGTCCGGTCCCGTGGTTGGTCGAGCCCCGATGGGCCATGGTCTCGCTGTGCATTGTCAGCGTATGGCGCAGCGTGCCGTTTGCCGCGGTCATCTTGCTGGCCGCAATGCAGGGTGTCCCGGAAACGGTGTACGAGGCGGCCAAAATCGACGGAGCCAGCGAGATAAGGCAATTCGTCTCCATCACGGTGCCATTGATCCGGGGGTCGATCTCGTTCGTGGTGATCGTCTCGGTCATCCACGCCTTTCAAGCGTTCGACATGGTCTATGTCCTCACCGGCCCTGGCGGCGGGCCGGAATCGGCGACCTACGTCCTGGGCATCATGCTGTTCCAGCATGCGTTTTCGTTCCTCGAGTTCGGATATGCATCCGCTCTGGCGTGGGTGATGTTCGCCGTCCTGCTGGTGCTGACCGTGGTGCAGTTGAAGGTCAGCCATCGACGTTCTTTGGAGACTTCACGTGGGCTTAAGTGAGGGTGCCATCAGGCGCACCGCGGTGCGCGGCGGCGTGGTCTATGCCGCGCTGCTGGGCATCGCCTGGTGCGCGCTGTTCCCGATAGCGTGGGCGGTGTCGGGTTCGCTGAAAACCGAGGGCGAGGTCAGCGAGCCCACGCTGTTGCCGGCGCACCCGCGGTGGTCCAACTACACCGACGTGTTTGCGTTGCTGCCGTTCGGGCGGATGTTCTTCAACACCGTGGTGTACGCGGGATGCGTCACCGCCGGGCACGTCTTCTTTTGCTCGCTGGCCGGATACGCCTTCGCGCGACTGGACTTCCGCGGTCGCGATGCGCTGTTCGTTATGTATTTGGGCACGTTGATGGTGCCCCTGACGGTGACGGTGATCCCGCAGTTTCTCGTGATGCGGACCCTGGGATGGGTCGATACTCCGTGGGCGATGATCGTGCCGGGCTTCTTCGGTAGCGCGTTCGGCACCTACCTGATGCGGCAATTCTTCCGCACCCTCCCCACCGACCTGGAGGAAGCGGCGATACTCGACGGCTGTTCACCGTGGCAGGTCTATTGGCGCATCCTGCTGCCCCATGCCAGGCCGGCGGTGATGGTGCTCGCGGTCCTCACCTGGGTCAATGTCTGGAACGATTTTCTCTGGCCGCTGTTGATGATTCAGCGCAACAGCCTGGCAACCCTGACCCTGGGCCTGGTCCGGATGAAGGGCGAATACGTTGCCCGGTGGCCGGTCCTGATGGCAGCCTCGATGCTCATCATGCTGCCCCTGGTCATCATCTACGCGATCGCGCAACGCTCGTTCGTCCGCGGCATCGCGGTCACCGGAATGGGTGGGTGATCAATGGCTTCGGTGAGCTTCGAGCAGGCGACCCGGCGCTATCCGGGAGCGGATCGCCCGGCCCTGGACCACCTGGACCTCGTTGTCGGCGACGGCGAGTTCGTCGTTCTGGTGGGGCCATCCGGATGTGGCAAGACCACATCGTTGCGAATGGTGGCCGGACTGGAAACCGTGGACTCCGGACGCATCCGGATCGGTGATCGGGACGTCACCAATGTCGATCCCAAGGACCGAGACGTCGCGATGGTCTTTCAGAACTATGCGCTCTACCCGCACATGACGGTGGCCGAGAATATGGGCTTTGCGATGAAGATCGCCAAAACACCCAAGGCGCAGATCCGTGACCGGGTGTTGGACGCGGCGAAATTACTTGACTTGCAACCCTATCTCGATCGCAAACCGAAAGACCTGTCGGGCGGACAGCGCCAGCGGGTGGCGATGGGTCGCGCGATCGTGCGCCGGCCGCAGGTGTTCCTGATGGACGAACCGCTGTCCAATCTTGACGCCAAATTGCGGGTGCAGACCCGCAACCAGATCGCCGCATTGCAACGGCGGCTGGTCACCACCACCGTCTACGTCACCCACGACCAGGTCGAGGCGATGACCATGGGTGACCGTGTCGCGGTGCTGCGCGACGGTGTGTTGCAGCAGTTCGCCCCGCCTCGCGAGCTCTACCGAAGCCCGGACAACGTCTTCGTGGCGGGTTTCATCGGGTCGCCGGCGATGAACATGTTCACCCTGCCCATTGTGGATTCGGCTGTGTCGCTTGGTGATTGGCCCATTACATTGCCGCGGGAGATCGCCAGTGCCGCAAGCGAGGTCATCGTCGGGGTCCGGCCCGAACATTTCGAGCTGGGCGGCCTCGGTGTCGAGATGGAGGTCGACGTCGTGGAAGAGTTGGGTGCCGACGCCTACCTGTATGGGCGAATCATCAGCTCCGACAAGGCAATCGATGCACCCATCGTCGCGCGCACCGACGGGCGCCGTCCACCGGAGAGGGGCAGCAGGGTGCGCCTGCATCCGGAGCCGGGACACCTACACTTCTTCGGCGTGGACGGCCGCCGACTGTGTTGATCACGGCCCGGAGCCTTCGGCGCGCCATGCGTGCGCAGCCCGGCCCGCTCCGGCTAGGCTGGCGACAGTGAGCGAGGTGCGTGCCGACCTGGTGTGCGAAGGCGGCGGTGTCAGGGGTATCGGACTGGTCGGGGCGGTGGAGGCGCTCGACCAGGCCGGGTACCGGTTTCCCCGTGTCGCGGGAAGCAGCGCGGGCGCGATCGTCGCGTCGCTGGTGGCGGCTCTTCAGGTGGCCGGTGAACCGGTCAGCCGGTTGGCCGACATCATGCGCACCATCGACTACCGGAAGTTCCTTGACCGCAATCTGATCGGACGGGTTCCGCTGATCGGCGGCGCGCTGTCCTTGCTGACGTCGGACGGTGTGTACCGCGGGGCCTACCTCGAGCAGCTCCTCGACGGCCTGCTCGCGGATCTGGGCGTGCGGACGTTCGGCGATCTGCGCACCGGCGAAGAGCCCGAACAGTTCGCGTGGTCACTCGTGGTGACGGCCAGCGATCTATCACGGCGCCGGCTGGTGCGCATCCCCTGGGACCTCAGCACTTACGGCATCGACCCCGATGACTTTCCGGTGGCACGAGCGGTGCACGCCTCGTCGGCCATTCCGTATGTGTTCGAGCCCGTCCGGGTCGGCGGCGCCACGTGGGTGGATGGTGGCTTGCTGTCGGACTTTCCGGTCCAGTTGTTCGACCGGCCGGATGCCCAGCCACGATGGCCCACCTTCGGCGTTCGTCTGTCGTCGCGTCCCGGCATCCCGCCGACGCGCCCCGTCCATGGGCCGGTGTCGTTGGGGCTCGCGGCGATCGAGACGCTGGTGAGCAACCAGGACAACGCCTACATCGACGATCCCTGCACCGTGCGGCGCACCATCTTCGTGCCCGCCGACGAGGTCAGCCCGATCGACTTCGACATCACCGCACAGCAGCGCGAGGCGCTCTACCAACGAGGATTGCAAGCGGGCCAAGCGTTCCTGCGGACCTGGAATCACGCGGACTATCTGGCGGCCTGTGGCGGCCCGGTGCGCAAATCACCGTGACGGACGGCGGTGGGCCGTGTGGCGCCGCCTATCCGCGCGAGCAGCGAATCGCATGAACGCGTCGGTGGACACGCTCGACGTCGTCCGGTGACGGTAACTCGTTGGTGACCCGGGTGATCTCCACCCCGATGTCAATGGGGCTGACCGGCCAGACTCGACGCCCGATGAGATCGGTTGCGATGGCGGTGATGTCGTGACCGCACAGTCGTCGGCGCGTCAACGCCACCAGCGGCGCATGGCCGGCGGCCGGCATGCCGGTCGGGTAGCCGGCCCGCACAAACGCCACAATGCTTGTCACCCAATGCGACAAGTCCATACGTCCACCTCACTAACCGCCGCAGGTTGCGCGTGCACGGCAGTGTTTACCTTAGCTAGCAACGTATCATCAGCGACGCCATCAGCCAGGTAACGCCACACAGTTAAACGCATTTTTTCTGGGCGCCCGCCCTGGTGCGCGAGAGTGATTTTGCCGACCATCGGCAGCCCTGGCGCGCCGTAACGCTGTTTGGCCGCAAGGCTTTCTAGTATTGCCGCGTGGTGGATCGCTATGGAACCGATGTGCTGGCCGCGGGACGACGCAAGCCCCGCGCGACCGAACATCCTGCGGAACTGGGTCTGGTCGTCGAGGATGTCGAAACCGGCTACGTCGGCGCGGTGGTTCGCGTCGAATACGGTCGGGTGGACCTGGAAGACCGACGCGGTCATGTGCGCGGCTTTCCTTTGGGCCCTGGGTATTTGCTCGAGGGACGACCGGTGATCCTCACCGCACCGCGACGGGCGGCGCCGGTCTCCGCGACCAGGACGGCGTCGGGCTCGGTCGCGGTGTCGGGTGTCCGCGCGCGCGTCGCCCGCGCCAGCCGGATCTATGTCGAAGGCCGCCATGACGCCGAACTGATCGCGCAGGTGTGGGGAGAGGACCTGCGGATCGAAGGTGTCGTCGTCGAGCAACTCGGTGGCGTCGACGATTTGGTGGACATCGTGGCCGAGTTCGCGCCCGGCCCGGGACGGCGCCTCGGTGTGCTCGTCGATCACCTCGTCACGGGTTCCAAGGAAGCGCGCATCGCCGAGGCGGTGCGACGGGGTCCGGGCGGCACCGACACACTCGTCGTCGGCCACCCCTACGTCGACATCTGGCAGGCCGTGAAGCCGCAGCGGCTGGGGCTGGCCGCCTGGCCGCACGTGCCTCGGCAGGTGGAGTGGAAACACGGCGCGTGCCAGGCGCTGCGGTTGCCCCACGCCGATCAGGCGGACATCGCCAGGGCCTGGCGGCATATCTGTTCGCGGGTACGCGACTGGAACGATCTGGAGCCGGCGCTGATCAGCCGGGTCGAAGAACTCATCGACTTCGTGACCCAGCCGGTGCGCTGACCTCGGCAGCCCAAGGACCAGGGCCGATCGGCGGCTGTTAGTTCGGCTACGCTAAGCCGAAAGTCCCGATCGGCGGGACAGAAATAGGGCGCATGCAGGGCGTATTCGGCGTATTCATAGGCACGTTCCTCATCGGCCTCCGTGAAGGCCTCGAGGCTTCACTCATCGTGAGCATCGTTGGCGCCTTCCTCAAGCGCAACGGCCAGACGATCCGGCCGATGTTTGCCGGCGTGGCCGCAGCCGTGGTGCTCAGCGTCGTGGTGGGCGTGGGGCTCGATCTGTTCGCCGCGAGCCTGCCGCAGGCCCAGCAAGAGATGATGGAAACGGTCATCAACGCCATCGCCGTGGTGTTCGTGACGTCGATGATCATCTGGATGAACGGCAACGCCGCGCGGCTGAAGGGCGAACTGGAACGCGAAGCCCGGCAGGCGGTCAACCGCGGCGGTGCGCTCGCCCTGGCCGCCATGGCCTTCCTCGCCGTGCTCAAGGAGGGCTTCGAGACCTCGGTGTTCTTGCTGGCCGCCGCCCAGACGTCGCATGGCAATCGGTGGTTCGCCCTGCTTGGCGGCGCGGTGGGCATCGCGACGGCGATCGGGCTCGGCGTGGGCCTGTACTTCGGCGGCCTGCGACTCAACCTCGGCCGGTTCTTCCGGGTCACGGGCGTATTTCTGGTGCTGATCGCCGCCGGGCTGGTGCTGGGTGCGCTGCGCACCGCACACGAGGCGGGCTGGGTGAACATCGGCCAGCAACAGGTACTCGATCTGTCGCGGTGGATACCGAGCAATTCCGTCCTGGGCGCGGTGACCGCGGGCGTGTTCGGCATCCCCGCCGACCCCCGCCTCATCGAGGTGCTGGGCTGGCTGCTGTATGCCGTTCCGGTGCTCACCGTCTTTCTGTGGCCGGCTGGGCTCGCCGCCGCACCGCGGGCCCGGAGCCGGCTGCTGGCGGCGGCCTCGGCGCTGCTGCTCATCGTCGCGGCGGCGCTGGCGTTGGCGGTGCCCGGCGGCGGTGGCGCCGACAGCGCGCGGCCACGCAGCGTCACCGACCAGGCCGGCCATACCGCTGCGGTGTCGATCGTGACCGGGCCGCACGGACGCGAGCTGATCGTCGTCCCCCAGGGCACCTCGACCGTCCGCCACATCCTGCTTGTCCCGGCAGACGACCAAACAGTGGACGGCTTGCCTGTGCAGGTATGGCGGGCTTCGGAGGCTGCCGGGGCCGATGGCGCACCGCAAGTCACGCTGGATCAGTTGCTGAGCATGACGGGGGGCCGGCTGCCGGTCGGTCTCGCGGTTGGGCGCACGCCAGGGCCGTTTCAGGGGCAATGGTCAACGACCACCGTGTATACCGTGCTCGCGCGAGGTGAGTCCGTGATCAGCGCGCAAGCGACGAGCAACCGCACGGCGATTTTGACCGGCGGCGGGTTGACGGGGGCGAAGACCGTCAGCCTTGGCGGGCTGGCGACGGACTGGTCCACGTCCCGCGCCGAAGACCGCGCGACCGCGGCTGAGATCGTCGCGAGCGGCCGCAATCGTGGTGAGCGGCTGCTCTGGTATGTCTGGCTTCCATTGGTGATAGCGGGTTTTGCGTTGGCGTGCGCGCTGTCAGCGATCGCCTCGGTGCGCGTGGACCGCAGGCAGCAGGATGAGAGGAAATCAATCAATGGTGAGTCGCATCGCCCTCGCAACGTACCGGTCTCGTGAATTCTTGTTGACGGCAACAGTCCTCACTGCGACGGTGGTGTTGACGGCGACCGGATGCAGCCACTCGAGCAGCCACTCGGACCCCGCGACGCAACCGAAGCCGGGCGGCACCAACGCGGTCAAGGTCACGATGACCAACACCGCCGGCAAGGACGGCTGCGCGCTGGACATCACCAACGTGCCCGCGGGCCCGGTGACCTTCACGGTGGCCAACACGAACGCGCCCGGGATCAGCGAAGTCGAATTGCTCAGGGACCAACGGATCGTCGGGGAAAAGGAGAACCTCGCACCCGGCCTGGACCCGGTGTCGTTCACCGTCACACTGGACGGCGGCTCCTACCAGCTCTACTGTCCCGGCGCGAGCACGGAATATCAGACCCTGACGGTGACGGGTAACGCACCGGCGGCGCCGACGGGCACCGTGGCCGGCATCCTCAATCAGGGCACCAAGGACTATGCGGCCTACATCGTCAACCAGATCGCCCAACTCAACGATGGCGTAAAGGCTCTCGATGCCGCCGTGCAGTCGGGCAACCTCGACGTCGCGAAGACGTCCTACGCCAAAGCCCGACTGTTCTGGGAGCGTTCGGAATCCACCGTGGAGGGCTTTGTGCTACCGGGGTTCGTGGTGGGTGACAATGCCGGCAACCTCGACTACCTGATCGACATGCGCGAGTCCACACCGGTCGACGACAAGGTCGGATGGAAGGGCTTCCATGCCATCGAGCGTGATCTCTGGCAGGGCGGCGCGATCACCCCCGCAACGAAAGCATTCAGCACCGAATTGGTCGGCAACGTCGCCAAATTGAACGGCATCGTCGCCACCTTGGCATACAAGCCCGAAGACTTGGCCAACGGCGCCAGCGACCTGGTCGAAGAGATTCAAAACACCAAGATCACCGGTGAGGAGGAGGCCTTCAGTCACATTGACCTGGTCGACTTTTCGGGCAACGTCGAAGGCGCGCAGCAGGCGTACGCGTCGTTGCGGCCGGGCCTGGACAGGATCGACGGCAATCTGGTCAAGCAGATCGACCAGCAGTTTCGCACCGTGCTCGCCGCGCTGGACGGGTACCGCGACCCGACCGCGCTGGGCGGCTACCGGACCTACACCTCGGCGTTGAAGGCCAGCGACGCGCCAAAGCTGACGGCGGTCATCCAGCCGCTCCACCAGAGCCTGTCCACCGTCGCCCAAAAAGTCGTCTCGGGCGGCTGATCGTGACCGACGACATGACCGAACACCCCGGCGGCCGCCCGGACGATGTTGGCGCGCAGCCGGACTCGACGGCGGTGTCGCGCCGACGCGCGCTCGGCGGCGCGGTGCTGGCCGGGCTCGGCGGCGCCGCCATCGGCGCCGTCGGCGGTGGCCTTGCCGGACATGCGATGGCGGCCGGACAACGCGGCGACGATGACGACACCGTCGACCTGCGCCGCGCTTACCCCTTCTACGGCCAGGCGCACCAGGGCGGAATCGACACGCCGCCACAGCGTTACGCCATGTTCATGTCGTTCTCGTTGGCCGCGGGCGCCGGCCGCACAGAATTGCAGACCCTATTGGCACGGTGGTCGGCAGCGGCCGCAATCCTGCAGCAGGGAAAGCCGGTCGGCACCGTCCAACCGCAGGTCGAGGTGCAGCCCCCCGCCGACACGGGGGAGGCCTACGGGCTGAGCCCGGCCGGCCTCACTGTCACCGTTGGGTTGGGTCCGTCGCTGTTCGGTGACCGTTTCGGACTGGCCGCGCGCCGGCCCGCCGTGTTCACCGACCTGCCGACGCTCAACGGGGACAACCTCGATCCCCGCCTGCGCGGCGGTGACCTGTCCGTGCAGGCGTGCGCCGACGATCCCCAGGTCTGCTACCACGCCGTGCGCAACTTGGCCCGGTTGGGCCGCAACATCGTCTCGCCGTTCTGGGCGGTGTTGGGTTTCGGTCGCGCCTCGGCCGGACCCGGCCAGCACACTCCGCGAAACCTGTTGGGATTCAAAGACGGAACTCGCAACATCGCCACCGATGCGGAGTACGAGCGGTTCGTCTGGGTCGACGACAGCGATCAGCCCTGGATGAAGGGCGGGACCTACCAGGTCGTCCGCAAGATCCGGATGCTGATGGAGACATGGGACGTCGACCGGATCGGCAATCAGCAGAGGATCTTCGGCCGCACCAAGGAGGAAGGGGCGCCGCTGAGCGGCAAGACCGAATTCGATACGCCCGACTTCGCCGCCAAAGGCGCCGACGGCAGCCCGCTTATCGATCCGATGTCGCACGTGGGCCTGGCCGCCCGGGAAAACAACGACGGCACCATGATCCGCCGGAGGTCCTACAACTACACCGACGGCCTCGACGCCAACGGCCAGCTCAATGCCGGTCTGCTGTTCATCTCTTATCAAAATGACCCGCACGCTTTCATCCGTTTGCAGAACCGCTTGGGCGCCCACGACCTGCTCAACGAATACATCCGCCATATCGGATCAGCGCTCTTCGCGGTGCCGCCCCCGCCGCGTGAAGGCCACTACATCGGACAAAGCCTGTTCGGGTGAGCGCTGATCTACCGCGCGGCTGCGGCGGCGCCAGGTCTAGCGGTCGCGCGAGATCTGAGGTCCGACGGTTGAGGACCAAAGCCTCACGACCGATGGAGCTATCTCCGATAGCATCGTTCGCGATGGAGGGAGAACGAAATGTCCGCATCCGTCAAACAACTCGGCATCGTCGTGGCGGTCGACGGTTCGCCGGCGTCAACGGCCGCCGCACGCTGGGCAGCCGGCGAAGCGGCGATGAGAAACATCCCGCTGACCGTCATGCACGCGGTGACGACGCCCACCACGACATTCCCGCCGGTCCCGTACCCCGAATCCCTCGTCACGAACCTGGAAGACGAAGGCAAGAAGGCGATCCTGCACGCGATAAAGGTCGCCGAAGACGCGATGTCGGCGGATCGCAAGGTGTCCATCGACAAAAAACTGGTCTACTCGGCCCCGGCCCCGGCACTGCTCGAGGCGTCCGATACCGCGGAGATGATCGTCATGGGCAGCTCCGGTCGGGGATTGCTGGCCCGTGGTCTGCTCGGATCGGTCAGCTCGACCGTGGTACGGCACGCGAATTGCCCAGTCGCAGTTATTCGTGACGAAGAGTTGCCGGATCTGCGGAATGCTCCGGTCCTACTGGGCACCGATGGATCACCGGCCTCCGAACTCGCAACGGAAATCGCGTTCGACGAGGCGTCCCGTCGCGGCGTCGATCTGGTGGCCATCCATGCCTGGAGCGACGCGGCGGTGAGTGAAGTTTTCGACATCGAGTGGCCGGTGGTGGAGGGCGAAGCGCAACGCAGCCTCGCCGAGAGCCTGGCGGGCTGGGAAGAACGCTATCCCGATGTCACCGTTCATCGGTTCATTGCCCGGGATCGGGCGGCACGACATCTCATCGACAAGTCAGAAACGGCGCAACTGGTGGTCGTCGGCAGTCACGGTCGGGGCGGGCTGACGAGGATGCTGCTGGGGTCGGTCAGCAACGCGGTCCTGCATTCGGTCCGGATACCGATTATCGTCGCTCGGCCGCCGGCCTCTGCATAAATCCTTCACCGGTTTGCGCCGGGTCGAGCAGTCGAGGCCGCGGCCCCTGGTCCCGCCGAGGCGGCTGCGATGCACCTCCGCCCGCTACCCGACGGCAGATCGTTCGAGGGTTAGCGACGTCGCGTCGGCCGAGACGATGCGGGCAACCAGCCTGCCGCCACGAATGACCTCGATAGTCTGTCCCGCCGCGACCCGATCGAAATAGCGTCCCGCACGCTTCCGCAGTTCGTCGAGCTCGATCCCGGCACCGGCGTCCGCCCGACTCGGGGTCCTTTCGGAGCCGTCGGCCGACACGATCCGCGCCAGTAACCTGCCGCCACGAACAACACTGATCGTTTCCCCGGCCGCGACCCGGTCGAAGCACCGGCCGGCCCGCGTTCGCAGTTCGTCAAGCCCGACCCACCCACCGGCGTCCTGCGCAGCGGGTGCGACGGATCGCGCCGGGATCGGCGCCGGCCTCCATTCCCCGACCGACACGATCCGCGCTACCAGTTTGCCGCGACGGACGACGTCGATGGTCTCCCCGGCCGCGACCCGCTCGAGATAGGCACACGTATCGCTCCGAAGTTGCCCTAGACCAATCACTTTCCGCATGTCGCTCCGATCCTTGCGTTCCCTTGTCGATATCGGTGGGTTGAAACCCGCTGAGCCGCAGTGGCAGTGGTGGATTCACCTCGGTGGCGCCAGCATGTCCTTCCATCCGTCGTCACCCGTTTTGCTCGAATTCTCGACCGCGTACTTAACTCCGTCCGGCCCCACCAGTTCGCCGCTCTGAGGAACGTAGACGGCCGGGGGAGGACCGCCGGGGGTGTAGACGCACGGGTTTGGCTGTTGCCCATTGCATTCGACGGTTCCCGATCCGGGGCGCTGCAGCGGATCGCTGACGGGGGGTGGCGTCCCCGCCACCCTGTCGGAGGGCGCCGGGTTCAGGCCGTTGTTGACCGATGGCGCGGGGATGACCTGACCCGGCTTGACCGGTTGGTCGCAGCGCGCCGCGGCCGCCGGGCAGGTCAGGATCTGGTTGGGGTCGCCGTACCAGGGGTTGGTGCCCAACGGAACGTACGGCTTCGTGTCTCGACACTCCCGCGGCGTGGCGGCCCGCTTCCCGGGTACGTCGACACACGGGAGGTTGCGCGCCCCGCGCACGGCGTTGGCCGGATGGTCTTGCGGGATCTTGCAATATGTCCCGGACGGCATCGGCGCCAGGCTGGTATCCGCGGGAGACCGCCACTGAGGTGCCGGAAGAAACCCGGTCAGGCACGGCGGGGGCTGATTGATCGTCAGCGATGTCCCGAGCGCGGCGTAGCCCGGGAAGGCCGCCGTCACCGTCTGGCCTTCCGATATGCCCTGCGGATAGGCCACCAGCAGTTGCTCGACGCCCTTGTGGTAGCGCTTGAGCATGTCCAGCACGATCTCGATGTTCGCCAGTGTCTGCGGTAGCGACTCACGGACGTCGCCGAACACCTCGTTGACCTGATCGGCGGTTGGGGCCGCCTGAGACAGAATGCTTTTGACGTGCTGGTCGTTTTCCGCGCCCTGCGCGGCGAGGGTGTTCAAGTTGTGCGACCAGCGTTTAATCGCGTCACTGGAGTCGACCTGGCTGTCGATGACCGGCCCCGAGTTTTCGATGATGTCGTTGACATCGTGGATGTTGGTCTTGAAGTCGCCGGCGATCGCCTGCGTCGCGTCGACCAGACGTTGCAGCGCAGGGCCCAATCCGCCGACCGCTTGGGCCGTTTCGTCAAGCAGCGAAGCGATCTTGTCCTTGGGCAGCACCGCCAGCCCCCGGTTGGCGGCGTCCAGCGCCGGTCCGATCTCGGTGGGCACGGTACCCTTCGTGATGGTCTGTCCGGGCGAGAAGTATTGGCCCGAGTTACCCACGGACGCCAGGTCCACATACTGCTCGCCAACCGCCGACACCGAATGCACGCTCGCCGTCGCGTCAATCGGGATTCTGTACCGGTCGGAGATGCGCATGGTCACATGCGCGCCCCGCTCGGTCGGCTCGACGGAGGTGACCGTGCCGATGGTTTCACCGCGATAGGTCACGTTGGCCGTCTTGTACAGGCCGCCCGACGCGGGCAGGTCCGCCTTCAGCGTGTACTGGCCGATCCCTGCCGCGGCGGGAATGCGCAAGTAGTACCCGCCCAACACGATCGCCGTGACCACGCTCAGAATCGTGAACGAGATAATTTGGCGCCAGATGAAGCGGGTCAGCATTGCCTGTCCGCCCTTTCGACCAGCGGTCCGCCCGGCGCGTCGTTGGGGTTCGGCGTATAGCGCACATCGGGGATCATCGTTTCGGGGTCACGGCCCCAGGACTGCTCGAGGGCCCGCAGCGCCCCGGAGAACCCGGTCCCGGTCAGGACCGCGTTGTCAACGGCGCTGAGGGTCAGGTCGAGCGTGAGCGACAGGTTGAAGTAGTCGCCGCGGAACGCCTTCGGCACGGCGTCAATGTCGAACGGCCGCACGATGATCAGCTTGAGCGCGCGGATCAGGTACGGCGATGCGCGGCCGAGTTCCCGCAACGGGCACTGCAGCGAGAGCAGGTCCTGGTGGAGGTCGCTCCGCGAGGCGGACAGGTATTGGTCGGCAACCTGGCTGAGCCGCCCTGTCGCGTCGACCGCGTCGATCAAGAGGTTCTGCTTATCCGCGAAATGCTTGATCAGCGGTGGGAATTCGGTGAGGACGCGATCCAAGACATCCGAGCGGGTTCCCACGTAGGCCAGCAACCGGTTGGTGGAGTCGATAGCTCGGGTGATGTCCTCACGTTGCTCGTCGAGCCTGGTGGTGAACGTGTCCAGCTTGCCGAGGAAGGCGCGGATCTGGTCAGCGCGCCCGTTCACGATGTTGTAGACCTCGTTCTGCAGCACCTCGATGTTGGGGATGCCGCCGCCACGCAAGATCATGGCGAGGCTGGCCAGTGTCTGCTCGGTGGTGGGGTACGCGGATGAATTCTTCAGCGGGATGGTGTCGCCGTCCCCCAGTCGCTGCGGGGACGGGTCGGGGGGCGCGGTCAGTTCTATGTGCTGAGACCCGAGGAGGCTGGTCTGCCCGATCTTGGCGGTGGCGTTCTTGGGTAACTTGACGCCCTTGTCCAGCCGCAGCGTCAGCGTGGCGACCCAGTTCTTCAATTGGATCGCGCGCACGGTGCCGACGAAGACGTCGGCCACCCGGACCCGGCTGTTCGTGTTCAGGGCCAGCGTGTCGGGCATCTGCACGTAGACGGTGTAGGAGCC
The DNA here is from genome assembly GCF_025933915.1 of Mycobacterium sp. Taxonomy (GTDB): domain Bacteria; phylum Actinomycetota; class Actinomycetes; order Mycobacteriales; family Mycobacteriaceae; genus Mycobacterium. The sequence goes on along the minus strand of NZ_JAICZA010000009.1, from coordinate 14,118 downwards.
GTGTCCGGTGCCCGGGCCACCGGGCATCGGCACATTCGCGATCCCGTGCCACTTCGCGCAAGACGTCAGCACCGCCGCCGCGCTCAATACGGCCAGCCCCTGCCAGGTCCGGTGCCGGATGCGAGAACCCCACGCGCACAGCGCGTTTACCGTTACCATCACGACCCCGTCCCAGTGGGCGCTGCCGCCGGCGTGGGCTCGACCGGTCCGGGGACCACTCCCGGCGCGGGCGCTGGCGGCGGGATCGGCACCTGTGGGGCCTGCAGGCCGATCGGCGGCACCACCGGGTATTCGTCGTAGGCGTTCGGCGGTCCCGGCGGGGTTTGGAGCCCCGGCGGCGGGGGTGCGGTGTCCGGGCCGCCCATCAGTTCGGTCAAAGATTCGGGGGTCAGCAGGCCCCCGGTGACCGGTCCCACCTGTGTGCCTTGCATACCCGGCGCAACTACCCAGCCGGGCTGGGTGTTGCGGTGCGAGAGCGGGGTGTCGGGCACCCAGATCCCGGGTACCGTGGTGTCCTTGTATCCGTTGGGCGGCTGTAGGCGCGGCTCGGAGTAGGCGATTTCCTTGGGTAGCGTCTCGGCGGTGCTGAACAGATTCAGCCCGAACGGTAAGTAGTTGAACTTGATCGCATCGAGGATTGGCGCCAGGTATTGAGCACACAGCTCGGCGGACTCTTGATATCCCAACCGGCTACCGGCCTGAATCATGCTGCAGAAGAACTGCATTGGGTTCGCAAAGTTAGGGATTGCCGGGATGGACATGACCGCGCCGTGCGACGGGTGGTAAATCTGGCTGAGGTTCGTCTCCAGCGTCGGCAGGACGTGCAGGGCCGTCTCCAAACCGTTCAGCGGCTCGGGTTGGACCAGCGTGGTGGTCAGGTTGGCGAGGTTGTCGACGTCGTGCACGAACACCTCGTGGTTCTTGGCCAGGAACGGGCGCAAGGTGGCGAGCAGGCTGTCGAATTGCCGTAGCGCATTGGCGAGATCGTGGTCGGACCCGGTCAGGTTGTCAGTGAACTGGGCCAAGTTGTGGTTCAGCGCGACGAACTGCTGGTCGTCTTTGTGCAGGGCGTTGACGAACAGCGCCAGGCTGTGCGCCACCGCGAAGAAGTCGCCCCGGCCCTGGTTCAGCGCGGTGAAGGCTCGTGACAGGCTGTTCAGCGTGGTGTTGATCTGGTTGCCCTTGCCGGCCAGCCCGTCGGCGAAAGACTCGACGAGGTCACCGAAGGGGCCCTTGGGCTGCTCGGGCGTCGGGCCGAGTTTGCTGATGATGTTGGCGACGCTGTCGCGCAGTTCGTCGAACTCGGTGGGCACCTGCGTGCGCTCGATGGGAATCACCGCGTTGTCGGCCATCACCGGGCCACCCTTGTAGGGGGGCTCCAACTGGATGCTGCGCGACGCCACCAGCGTGGGGTTGACGATCACGGCGGACGCGTTGGCGGGCACCTTGTACTTGTTGTCGTAGTGAAACGTCACCTTCATCTTGTTGCCGGCGGGCTCGACCTTGTCGATCGAGCCCACACGAACACCCATGATCTGGACTTTGTCCCCGGAATAGAGCGCGTTCGCCGCTGGGAGGTAGGCGATTACGGTGTTGTTGGTCAGCTTCTGGTAGATCCGCCAGCCGGCGAACCCCGCGCCGACGGCCAGCACCACCACCAGTGCTCCGATGGCTCGGCGAAGCCACGGATTGCGGATGTTGAAGATGCCGCTCAATTCTGGCTTCCTCCCGTGATACCGCTGCCGCCCGTGCCGCCCGGCGAGATGAACGGGGCGGGCAGCTGCAGCCCGGGTCCCGGCGGCGCGGGTGGCCCCGGCGGCAAGCCCGGCGCGAACGTGGACGGCGGTGGGGTGGGGCCGGCCGGTTGCAGGTTCTCCGTGCGCGCGCCCGGCGGTGCCTGGATAGGCAACGGCACCGGTGTGCCCGGAACGTCCGGAGGCGCCTCACCGGGCCGCCCGGCGATTGGGATCCCCGACGTCGGTGGCAGGCCGTTCGGGTTCGGCGGCGATGTCTGCACGTCGATCGGTGCCGGGAAATTGCCGCCGAACGCGCCGACGTCTACGCCCGTGCAGGGCAACGGATTCCACGGCCGCGGCAGCGAGTCAGGTGGTGGGGTGTACGAACACGCCGTTCCCGGCGGGACGGCGGGCCCCGGATGGTCCGGGGTCCCTTCCAGCACCGGAGGTGCGGGCGGCGGCGCGCCGTTGGGGAACCGGGTGCCGTTCGGGTCGGGGAAGCGGAACTCGGGCAGGCCGGCGCTGCGCCAGAAGTTCTCCGGGTCGATACCACGCTTCTTGAAGGCGGCGTCGACCCACGGCTGCAAGACCCAGTACGGCAGCAGATTGGACAGCACGATCTTGAAGTACGGGCCGGAGGCGACGGATTCCCCCAACGACGCGGCGAATTGGCTGACATACGTGAAGGTTTGAGCCAGGTCATCTTTGCGCGCCACCAGTACGTCGCTGATGGCGTGCAACTGCTCCAGCACGGCATTCAGGTTCGGGTTGTCATTGATGAACCCCTGCACCTGGGCCGAAAAGGCCGAAATATTCTGCAGCAGAGCGCCGATCGCCCGCCCGCGTTCGTTGAATGCGGCCAGCAGCGTCTTCGAGTTGACCAGCAGCCGGTTGATTTGTTCGCTGCGGTCGCCGAGGACGCTGGCCACCTGGGTGGCCTGGGCGAGCAGGTGCTTGATCTGTTCGTCCCGTTTGCCGATGGTGTCGGAGAATTTGGCCAATCCGTCGAGGGCCGGGGTCAGGTGCGGGTAGGTCTGATCGATGGTCTGGGACAAGACGTTCAGCGATTGCTTGACGCTGTCGATGTCCCAGCCCGCGGCGGCCTTGGTGACGTCGAAGACCGCGTCGTAGAGCTGATAAGGGGTCGTGCTTTGGCCCAGCGGTAAGACACCCCCCGGCCGCAACGCCTGGGCTCCCCGCGGTTCGATCTCGAGCACCTTCTTACCCAGGATGGTGTCGGTTTTGATCGCGAGTCGGCTCTCGGTGCCGATGGTGTTGCCGCCGATGGAGAACTTGATCACGACGTGGTCCCCGTCGATGTCGAGCGACTGCACCGCGCCGACGTTCACGCCGGAGATGCGCACCTTGTCGTTCTTGTTCAGTTGACCCGTGTCGGTGAACTGCCCGTAGTAACTCGGGCTGGCGAAAAGCATTGGGACACTGGTGAAGCTTTGGCCGACGACGGTGACGAGCGCGAGCACGCCGGCGCCCATGAGCCCTACACGGGCGCGGTTGAATTCCGTCAGTGTTCTCATTGCGGCGAGCACCTACCCGTGGGCTGCTGCCAGAGCCGGACGGTGCGGACCGGGCCGCCGGGCTGCAGTCCGTTCCACTTGATCGTGAGGTCGCACACGTAGAAATTGACCCAGTCTCCGTAGAGGCCGATGCTGCGTCCGATCAGGTTGAGGGCGGTCGGTGTCTTGTGGATGAGATCGCCGAGCTGATCTCGTTGGTCGACGAGCGGCTGCTGCAGGTCCTGCAGGTAGTTGATCTCCTTGTGCAGCAGAGCGCGGTTCTCGCCGAGCAGCTCGGCCACCGTTCCGGCGGCGTTGCTGATGTTCGCGGTGCCGGCGGCCAGGGGATCGGCGTGGTTCCGTAATCCGGTGATCAATCTCTCGAAGTTGTCGACGGTCTGGTCGAACTCGTTGCGATGCCGAACGGTGGTGTCCAGCAACACGTTCAGGTTCTTGATCACCTCACCGATGGCCTGGTCGCGCTCCGCGATATGCGAGGTCAGCTGCGCCGTCCGGTCGAGGATGTCGTTGATGGTGCCGCCCTGACCCTGGAAGACGGTGATGATCGCCGACGCGATGGTGTTGACCTTTTCCGGATCGAGCGCCCGGAAGAGCGGCTTGAAACCACCGATCAGGGCGTCGAGATCAAGGGCGGGCGAGGTTCGCGACAGCGGGATGAACCCGCCCGTCGGCAGGGTCCGGTCCGCGCCTTCGCCGTTGCCGCGAACGAGCTCCAGGTAGCGGTTACCGATCAGGTCGAGATAGCGGATCTGTGCCGTCGTCGACTGGTACAGCGGTACCGCCCGGTCGACGGTGAAGTCCACCTGAACCCGCTTGCCGCCCTCGATCAGCCGTACTTTTTTGACCTTGCCGATCTCCACTCCGGAGGCGCGCACGAACTGTCCGTCGCGCAGGCCGCTGCCGTTGCTGAACTCCGCGGAATAGCTGTTGGTGCGGTTGAAGCGCATCTGCGCGAACACCACCACGATCGAGACGGTGATCAGCAGCAGCACCAAGGAGACGATGCCGAGCTTGATAGCGCTGCCGGTGGGTTTCATGGGTTGATCGTGTTGTCCCCGACCTGGCGGCCCCACACGTACTCGATGGCGTATGGCGAGCCGGTGTCCAGATGGTTGTACGGCGCGAGACTGGCGCCGGTGTCCACGACGAGGGATGGCGCCGGCCACAGGTCGTGGGTGATGCTTTGCCAACATCCCGGTGCGCCCCCGGGCCCGCCGCGAGCGTTCACCCGAGGGAGATTGTCCGGATACACATAGGGATTCGGTGCCCCGCCGACCAGTCCGGCCAGGCCCAGGAGCCCCAGGGTGCCCGCCGTGCCGGCCAACCCCGGGAGCGTGAGGATGCCCCCCAATCCTGACGTCAGCTCGGTCATGGTCTTCAGCGCGTAGCCGTTGCCACCGCCCACCGTCGCATAGGCGGCGGGCTCCTCGTCGTAATAGTTGCGGACGGTGCAAAAGATCTCGGGGCTATAGGTGTCGAGCAGTTGGGCGGTGGGCACCAGGTCGGCGACACCCCGTTGCAGATAGGGCCCGCCACGGGCGAAGATGTCTTCGCCCGTGTTGCCCAGCCCGGTTGCGGCCAACAACGCGGCATCCAGGTCGGCTTCCTGCCGGTGCAGCGTGCGCGCCGTGACGACCGCGTTGTTCAGGGCGTCGAACAGATCGGGTGCGGCGTCGGCGTAGATGTCGCTGAGGGCCGCCAGCCGCGCGATGTCGTGGCGGATCTGCGGCATTCGCGGATTGATGTCGTCGAGGATCGCGTTGCCGTTGACGATCGACTGCCCGAACTTGTCGCCCAATCCAGTCAAAGCCTGCGCGGCCCCGGCCAGGGTCAGGTTCACCTTGACCGGATCCACCTTCTCCGCGATCGAAGTCAGCGTCTCGAACAACGTGTTGAACTCCGTCGTCACCGACCTGGCATCGATCACCTGCCGCGAGTCGATACGTTGCGGCGTAGGGCTTTTCGGCGCGGTCAATGACACATACTTGTTGCCGAACACCGTGGTCGCCTTGATGTTGGCGTCCACATTGGCCGGAATCAGCGGGATGTACTTCGGATTGACATCCAAGATGAACTTCGCCGCCGGTATGCCGTCACGCTGGATCTCCGAAATCCTGGCCACGCGGCCGATTTCCACGCCGTTGTAGGTGACCTTCGACCCCGGGTCCATCACCAAACCGGCCCGGGGCGCCACCATCGTTAGGACGGTATTCGGCGTGAGACTGCCCCGAAACTGCAACCACACGAACCCCAACACCGCGGCGAAGACCATGAAGAACACCATCGCCGCCGTCCTGTACGGCGGAATGCGTTGCGGGTTCTCCTTCACCGGGGCCGTCATGGGGGGTCACACCGTGAGATTGAAGTTGGGGTTTTTGCCGTAGACCGACATCGCGGTCAGTACGACCACGACGACGATGGTGATCAACGACAGCCTCATCGAGCGACCGACCGCTTCACCGACGCCGACCGGCCCGCCGCTGGCGGTGTAACCGTAGTAGCAGTGGGTGGTCATCACGACCACGGCGACGAGTGTCACCTCCGCGAATGACCAGCCAACGTCATTGAGGCGCAGGAATGTATGGAAGTAGTGGTTGTAGGTGCCGATCGACTGCCCGTAGAGCAACACCGTGGTGACTTGCGCGGACAGGAAGGCCAGGGTGATCGCCAACCCGTAGAGCGGGATGATCACGACGAGACCGGCCACCACCCGAGTCGACGCCAGATAGGCGACCGACCTGATGCTCATCACCTCCAGGGCGTCGATCTCCTCGCTGATGCGCATGGCACCCAATTCGGCGGTGGCGCCCGCGCCGACCGTCGCCGCCAGCGCCTGGCCGGCCGCGACCGGCGCCACGAACCGCACGTTGACCATTGCCGCCAAGAATCCGGTGAACGCCTCGACGCCGATGTTGCCCAACGACGCGAAGCCCTGGATCGCGACCAATGAGCCCGCGGACAGGGTGATGAAGCCGACGATGGCGGCCGTGCCACCGGCCACGGCCATCGCACCGGTGCCCATCCCCATCTGGGCGACCATCCGTACCAGCTCCCTGCGGTAGCGGTGTATGGCGAACGGAATCAGGCTGATGGTGGTCAGTGCGAACCAGACCATCTGCCCGACCTCGACCAGTGGCCGGGTGGGGGTGTCCCCGTAGCGATGGAGAACGGCGGTGGTCCGCGGGAACCGGACGCGCAGGGCTGCCACCGTCGCCATGTCAGCGGCCCGTTCCGAACCGGACGCCGATGGTGGTCAGTGCCGCGTTGACCGCGAAGAGCGCGATGAAGCAGAGCACGACCGTCTCGTTGACGGCGGTGCCCAAGCCTTTGGAGCCGCCGCGAACGATCAGCCCCCGGTAACAGCCGACCAGGCCGGCGATCAGCCCGAATATCGCGGCCTTGACGAAGGCGATCACGACCTCGGGTAAGCCGGTGAGCGCCGTCAACGTGGAGAGGTAGGCACCGCTCGAGACGTTCTGTAGGTACACGCTGAAGAGGTAGCCGCCGCCCAGACCGACACCGATCACCAGACCGTTGAGCAGCACCGCAACCACTGTGGAGGCGACGACGCGGGGCACCACCAGCCGATGGATCGGATCGATGCCGAGCACTTCGAGGGCATCGATCTCCTCGCGGATGGTCCGCGCGCCGAGGTCGGCGCAGATGGCGGTGCCCCCTGCGCCGGCGACCACAAGCACGGTCACGATCGGGCCGAGCTGGGTGACCGCGCCGATCCCGGCGCCAGCACCGGAAACGTCGGCGGCGCCGAACTCGGCCAGCAGGACATTGAGCGTGAAAATGAGCAGCACGGTCTCCGGGATGGACACCGCGATGGTGGGCAACAGCGACACCCGCATGAGGAACCAGCCGTTCACGATGAACTCGCGCCATTCGAAGGGCTGCGTGAGGGCTTTGCCCGTGAGTACGCACATCCGGAAGAACCCCCCGGCCACTTCCGCGCCCGGACGAATCCTCTGGCCTACTTTGCTGGCGAACAGGTGCGAGGTCGTCATCTGCGTTGCCCCCGACGTGACCATCCGACGAGTCGCAAGGTCTCCGCTGACCGTCCGAGCGGGTCGCGCACAGTCGCGGGATGCAGATCTCGATTCCGATTCGGCCACCGGCCCGTCGAGCGGACGCCGCGTGGAAATCGCTGCCCCACAGAAATTTTCGAATACCGCTGGAGTGACGAAGACTGCGGGCTTCTTTGGTCCAGGTTCCGGTTCAATAAGGTGCCGCATTCCGCGCGGCGTGCCGCATCGCCTCGTTCCCGACGCCCGTCGACCAGGTGATCCCCCCGACCGGCACTCCGGGACTGTGCTCTCAGCTCCATACCGCCCTCGTTTGCGCCACGCAGCAACTATGGCATTAGACCGTACGGTCAGTCAATAACTTGGGCCGCCCGGTCGCGCGGTACCGCAAATCCTGCGGACATCAGCTGGCGCTGAGTCAGCGCTATTTGTGCTATTACCAGGTCATTTGAGCCGCAATCGCGTGATCCCGGGGCCGTGTCAAACTCGTCGACAAAGAAAGGATCGGGCATAAACCGACCGTCCGTACAGTTGCGGCAGCTGTGCCGTGTGCGCTCGGCGGAGTCGGCTAAGGAGGGCCAGGCGCATCAAAGGGGTCATGGTAGGGATCAAATCCCTTCCCGCATAACGTGTTCGAGGCTATCCGGTCAATTTGCCGGAGCCGTGACCGTGGCGAGGCATTCGCGCACCACCGAGACGACGTCCGCGGAAGGGTCCGCCCACCTGCTGAGGCCCAGACGGTCGAGCAGCAGTCCGCCGAGGAACACGTCGACGAAGGCCGCCCCGACCTGTTCGGGCGTCCAGGAACCAGTGGGGTCGAACCACACCCACATCCATTGCAGCGATCCCCACAGCTGCAGCGCGGCCAGTTCGACGTCGACGTTTCGGAACACGCCACTCGCTATCCCACTGCGGATCTCGTCAATCGCGAGGGTTTGCAATTGTTGGTGCAGCTTTCGCACTTGCTGCATCGCCGGGTCATCGAACAACTGAACCACCTCGCGCTGGCTCGCCACAGTCGCATCGCGGGTGACCACTTGCAGCAGCGCGGAGGCGTAAATGATGGCGGCGATCCGTTCGTGCGGTGCGGGAAGACGTGCCCATGCCATCTGCAGCGCGCCGAGTTGGCGGGCGAGGTGGGCTTCCTCGAGCTCCCGCAACATCTGCACTTTGGTCCCGAAGTGATGAACGATGGTGCCCTTCGACATGCCAAGCTCATCGGCGATGTCGCCCATATTCGTTCTGTCGTAGCCGCGTTCGGCGACATAGCGGACAAACGCGTCGAAAATCTCGCCACGCCTGCCAGGCGATCGGGGCATCTTCCACCTTCACTCAAACTAACCGTACGAACGGTCTATCATAAGTTTCGCGATGTCAAGATCCCACGAGCGGGATGGCAGGTAGCGGGCGGCGCCGTCAGCGTGAAGCCGCAGTGCCGTTGGTGCCCTCGGCGATCGGGTCCCGAAACCCTTCGACCTGCCGTCCAGAATGGCGTGTGAGACACCGCCGCGAGCAGATCGGTCCGACGGTCAGCCGGGGTTACAGCGCCCTGGGGCCACCGAATCTATCCGGCGCGGTGATGACATACGTGTTCGCGTTGGGCGCCGGCTTTATCTCGCCGGCGGTGTACACGGTCATGAGCTCTCTGCCATCGTCGTCGGCGACGCACACAAAGGTATCCGTCTCGGCGTCGTACTCGAAGCTGTCCCATGCCAATACGAACGCCAAGCAGTTGCCGTCGCGGTCCGCGATGACGAGCTTGTGTACCCCGGACTCCTTTAAGAGCTGGGCATCCTGCGAGCGCTGCTGAGGGCCGTGGCTGGTGTGGAGCGTAGCGTGCGACATCTGTGTACTCCCTTAGCGAGGGTGTCTCCGTCTAGCCTAGGCTCAACTGCTCAGGTATTCCGAGCCTTGACGGAAACGTTTCTCGCCGGATATCACCCCGAACAGGGCCCTAGGGCCCCTCTCGGGAGGTCGTAAGTCGCTTACTCCGGGCGGTCACGACGACCGGCCCATCGTTAAGCGCTCGGACGGCGCTGCGAACTGGGGACGGTGACGGGTGACGGGGATCTGGGCCGCACCGCCACCAACACCGCCCCGGCGAAGAACACACCCGCGGCCGGCCACGAGAATCGCCCGTCCGGTGCGAATCCGCCCTGGGCCAAGAGGTGCAGCCCAACTGCGGCGAGGACGGCGCCGATCAGCATGACCGCCTCGGCCCAGCGATCGCCCAGCGGTAGGCCGAACGTGCGCAGCGGAACCGCGAAGAACCGCCGCTGCCACCACAACAGCAGCATTTGCGCCGCCGTCACCACGCTGAGGATCGTGATCCACTCCAGCCGGACCAGCCACCACGCCGTCGAGCCCTCGGGTGGCTGCGGTATCAGCCCGGCCGGATACGCGACGATCGCGACGATCACGACCGGAATCATGTGCCAAAGGTAGAGGGCCATCACGTTGGCATTGGCGGTCGACAACACGCGCTGCACCGGGCGGCGGCGCAAGACGCGGTCGAGCATCGCCGCGAGTGCCATCGCCAATCCGGCTTGCGCACACGCGAACGCCATCATCGCCACCGTCGGGGGCGTCGTGTTCTCGATCGCCTGGCCCGGAACGCCGATCATGCTGACCGGATATGGTCCCACTCGGATCAGCAGCGCCAGAGCGACGGTCGAACCGGCGGCGAGCAGCACCGGTCTGCGGCTGGCCAGTAGCCCACCGTGCCAGGCGATCCCGAGCTGGTAGAGCAGGCCCCAGCACAGCAGATAGTTCAGCCAGCCGACATAGGGGACATGGCCCCCGAGCGAGACGGCGTCGACAAGCGCGACCCCCGCGGCCAGCACTACCGGCACCCTGAGGCCCCAACGGTTGTGTGCCGCAACGGCAATGGGCGTCAGTGACACCACCAACACGTACACGGCGAGGAACCACAGGTGCATGGCGACCGCCCAGCCCGCGTATTCCAGCACCGTGCCCGGCACCTGCCGGGCATGCAGAACCACCACGATCACCGAAACCAGCGCGACGTAGACCGTCGTGGGTCCCAGCACCCGAGCCAGCCGGTGCCGAATCCAGGCCTGGCGCGAGAAACTGTCGGCGTCGCGGCGGTGGGCCCACGACACGGCTCCGGCGTAACCGGCCACGAAGAAAAACACTGGGACCGCCTGGAAAATCCACGTCAGCCATTGCGTCCACGGCATGTCGAGCAGTGGGTTCTCGCGGCCGAATTGCCCGTCGTGGTAGGTCACCGAACCGGCCAGCCAATGGCCCAGCACGATGAGTACCACGCCCGAGGCGCGGTAGAAATCCACCGCCAGATTGCGGGCCGGTCGCGCAGCCGCTACGTCGTCCATCGGATCGCGGCAACATTGATGCGGTGCACCCGCGCAACGGTACCCGTCCCATGGCGTGAAGTCGCTGGGCGCACAATGACTCCATGAAACAAGCTCGTCTCGCCAACCTCGAGGTGGGTCGCCTGGGCCTGGGAGCGATGGGAATGTCGGTGGCCTATGCCGGCGCCGGCAGCGACGACGCCGAATCGATCCGTACCGTTCATCGCGCCATCGACCTGGGTGTCACCCTGATCGACACCGCCGAGGTTTACGGCCCCTACGTGAACGAGGAACTTCTAGCCCGCGCGCTGCGGGGCCGGCGCGATCAGGTGGTGTTGGCGACGAAATTCGGTCTCATCTCGCACACCGGCCGTGACGGACTCGACAGCAGCCCTGCGAATGTCCGTCTCGCGGTGGACGGTTCACTGCAACGACTGGGAACCGATCGCATCGATCTGTACTACCAGCATCGCCTCGATCGCCAGACCCCGATCGAAGACACGATGTCGGTGCTGACCGAGCTCGTCGCGGCCGGGAAGATCCGGCACATCGGCCTTTCCGAAGTCGGCGTGGAGACCATCCGCCGCGCGCACGCGGTGCATCCGGTCACGGCCGTCCAATCGGAGTATTCGCTCTGGACGCGCGACCAAGAAGAGGCGATATTGCCGTCGCTGCGCGAGCTGGGGATCGGGTTTGTCGCCTACTCACCGCTGGGTCGCGGCTTCCTCACCGGTACCGTGCGCTCCACCCAGGAGCTTCCCGACACCGACTACCGCAAGACAAACCCGCGGTTCTTCGACGACAACTTCCAGCACAACCTGCGCTGCGCGGACGAAGTGCGCGACATCAGCGCTGACGTCGGCGCCACGGCGGCTCAGGTCGCGTTGGCCTGGTTGCTGGCGAAAGGCCCCGACATCGTGCCGATCCCGGGCACCAAGCGCGTGACGCGCCTGGAAGAAAACGTCGCGGCGGACGCGATAGAGCTGACCGCCGACCAACTGGCCCGGCTCGACCGCCTCACCCCGCCCGTGGGAGGCCACCACGCTGAGGCGCAAATGGCATGGATCGACCGCTAGTGGCCAACAAGAAACTGGTGATCGGCGCGAGCGGGTTTCTGGGATCACACGTCACACGACAGCTGGTGGCTGCGGGCGAAGACGTGCGAGTCATGTTGCGCCGCACCAGCTCCACCGCAGGCATCGATGATCTCGATGTCGAGCGCTGCTACGGCGACGTATTCGACGACGCTGTTCTGCGCGCCGCGATGGCGGGCTGCGACGTCGTCTATTACTGCGTCGTGGACGCCAGAATGTGGTTGCGTGATCCGGCGCCGCTGTTTCGCACCAACGTCGAGGGATTGCGACATGTACTGAACGCGGCCCTGGACGCCGACTTGAAGAGATTCGTATACACCAGCACCACGGGCGCTTTGGCGATCAGCGACAGCAAACCGGTCACCGAATCCGACGCGCATAACTGGGATCAGGGCGGTGCATACATCGAAGCGCGGGTGGCAGGCGAAGACCTGCTGCTGTCGTACGCACGCGATAAGGGGCTGCCCGGCGTGGCGCTGTGTATCTCCACGACTTACGGCCCCGGGGACTATGCGCCGACCCCGCATGGCTCGCTGATCGCCCTGGTCGCCAAGGGCCGGTTCCCGTTCTATTTCGGTTACTCGGCCGAGGTGGTGGGCATCGAAGACGCCGCCAGGGCAATGCTTCTCGCCGCCGAGCACGGATGCAACGGCGAACGCTACATCGTCTCCGACCGGTACATGAGCGTCCGGGAGTTGCACGAGATCGCGGCCACCGCCGTCGGCAGACCGCCGCCGCGCATCGGCATCCCGATGTCGGTGCTGCGCGCCGGGGCGCGGGTCAACGACCTGGCGGCGAGACTGTCGCGGCGCGACTTGCCGTTCGCCTATGCGGGGATGCGGATGGCCGAACTGATGTCGCCGCTGGACCACGGCAAGGCCACCCGTGAACTGGGATGGACGCCGGAACCCGTCGAGGACTCGATCCGCAAAGCCGCGGTCTTCTTCGCGTCACGCTAGTCGATGCTGGCCAATGCCGCTGTGCCATACTTCTTTTCGATCAACGCCCACGGGTCGGCGTAGGGGCCGCGTCCCTCCAGCCGGCGCTGCACCAGCAGGATGGTACGCAGCACCGGGCGCAAGATCGGGCCGAGCAGCCGGAGCACGATGCGCATGGGGCCCTGCGACTCGGCCAGCCAGGCCACGGTCTGCTGCCAGTCGTGCTCTTGAAAGTCGAGCAGCGCCTGCGCTTCGCTGGTGTCGTACCAGCCGGTGAAACTCCAGCCGCGGTCGTCATCCGGGTCGCCGGGCAGGCCGGCCGACGGGCCGAGCGGGCCCAGACCGGCGGCGGTCATGATGTCGTCTTGCAGGACGTGCTGTCGGAGCACGTACGTTTCGTTGCCGCCGATGAGCAACACCTTGCCCGAAATGGTCGCTTCGCGATCGACGCCATTGGCGAACGCCAGCGCCACGTCACGCGCGTCCACCGCATGAATGCGGTTGTCGCTCGGCATCGAACGCATCAGCGTGAGGTAGTCACCGTTGATACCGGCCTGGGTGTCCGGCGAGATGACGCCGGCGAGCCGGTAGAGCGCGTAGGGCAGGCCGCTGGCGCGGATCGCCGCCTCGGCAAGCACTTTGTCCTGGCCGTACTGATCGATGGGGTTGACGGGGGTGTCCGGGGTGATCCGCTCGGGCTGGCGGAAGGGGTTCCGCGATCCGTACACCGCGGCGCTGGACGCCATGAGGAACAGCGGCCGGCGGGGGAGTGCGGCGCAGGCCGCCAATAGGTTTTCGGTGCCACCCACGTTGACGCGCCGGGCCAAGCCGGGATTGCGATACGACGGTGGGGAGACGACGGCGGCCAGGTGAACGATGGCTCCGGGCCGGTGGGCGGCGACCAGATCACGCACCGCGTCGGCGTCCAGCAGATCGGTGTAGGCGGGGATCAGCGTCCCCGGGTGCCCGGCGGCGGTCAGTGCTCGTTCGACGGCGACGGTGTTGTCGTTGCGCAGGTCCATCGCGACGACGGTGCGCCCCCGGTCGAGCAGGGTTTGCGTGCAGCGCCTGCCGACTTGTCCGAACGCGCCGGTGACCAGAACCGTGTTGACAGTCATGGGCGCGTCACCGATCCATCAGCCGGCCGGCGATTTTGCCTATCGCCGTGCGAATTCGGGGGGACACGTAGATCGAGAATAGTGGAGTCACGATGTCCTCACGGAGGCGAGTTAGCTTGGAGCTCTTGATAAGCCATCGGCCGGCGATGTTTTCGTAGGTTTCGTGGTAGTGGCCGTAGCCGACCAGGGTTACCCCGGGCCCGAAACGCACGACGTCTTGCAGCGCCCATATCCCGCGCGCCGTCGTTGCCGACGTGAGCTCGATTTCGGGTGTGTGCACTTGATGCGCGGTGGGCTGTGCGGGGCGGCCAAGGGCCTGGCGGGTGAAGGCCAC
>NZ_JAICZA010000211.1 GCF_025933915.1 Mycobacterium sp. | reverse complement strand
TCGGCCAGCGAGAGCAGCTCTTATGTTTCGCCGCAAGGAGATTCGACACCGATCAGGCGCGTCATTGTTCCGCGGCCGGTGGCGCGGGCACGATGGCGGTCAGCTCGGTCAAACCGCTGAGCTTGAGGACGGGCATCAGGATCGGGTGCGCGACCAACTCGATGCGGTCGGCGTGGGTGGCCAGCGCGCTGATGGCGGCGCTGTCCAGGTACTCCACAGCGCTCAGGTCGACAAGCAGTGCCCCGTCGCCGCCGATGGCGGCGCTGGACAGGGCCAGGGTGAAGGCGTCGACGTTGCTGAGGTCGATTTCCCCCACTGCGACCAGCATGAGTTTCCCGTCGCTGCCCCGCGCGGTGTCGAGCCTGAGCGGGGTGGTCATCAGGTGATCCTCGCGGATAGGTGGACCGTGGTTCCGTCAGTGGCGGGCCGGATGTCGACATCGTGCATGAGGCTTCGCATGAGCGGGATGCCCCGGCCGCGACGCAGATGGGATGACGGCTGCGGAGCCTTCCACGAGCCGGTGTCCGTGATCGTCAACTGCACCTCGTCGCCCACCGCGATCGCACCCAGGCGGATGAGGCCCTCCGGCCGGTGGCGGTGGCCGTGCTCGATGGCGTTGGCGACGGCTTCCCCCGCGGCGACCAGCACGTTCAGGGCCTGGTCGGGGCCCATCCGCACGCGGGTCAACCAGTTACGCAAGGCGTTGCGGGTGGGTGCGAGCTGGCTGACGTCGGCGGGAAAGTTCAGCTCCAACGGGGCCGGATGGCGGTAGAGGAGGAGAACGACGTCGTCCTGGTACCCACCGCGCGGGGCGACTTGGGACATGACCTGGTTCGCCAAATCGTCCAGTCCCAACGCTCGGGCATCCTGCGCGACGCCGGCGAGGCGGGAGATGCCCTGATCCAGCGGGCTGCGGCGACGCTCGACCAGACCGTCGGTGTAGAGCAGCAAGGTCGCGCGCGCCGGTATGGTCACCCGGGCTTCCGGGCGCGCCCAGTCGCCCCGTATCCCCAGTGCGATGGTGTGGCCGTCGTCGAGGATCTGGGTGGTGCCGTCGCCGTGCACCAGGAGGGGCGGCGGGTGCCCGGCGCTGGAGTAGACCAGTTCCCCGGTGTCGGCGGTGAGCACCGCGCAGACCGCGGTGGTGCATTGCGCGCCGGGCAGCCGTGCGGCGAAGCGATCCAGCCCTGCGAGAGCTGCAGCGGGGCTTGGGTTTTCGAACAGCAGCGCACGACAAGCACTGCGCACCTGACCCATCACGGCGGCGGCAGCGAGGCCATGGCCGACACAGTCGCCGACGACCAACGCGATGCGTCCGTCCTCGAGGTCGACTATGTCGTACCAGTCGCCGCCCACCTGGAGCGGCCGGGTGGCGGCCTGATAACGCGCCGCGAACCCGTTGGGCAGATCGGCCGGGCCGAGGATCGCATGCTGTAGCGCGAGGGCGGTTTCGCGCTGCTGATCGACTTGGTGCACCCGCTGCAGCCCCTGACCGAGGCGGCCGGCCAGCACGGAGAGCAAGGTCTGGTCCTCCAGGGTGAACGGGCGTTGCTCGGTCAGGTCGATCCAGACGACGAGCACACCCTCGGGGTGCTGCAGCGCGATGCCCGCCGTCCCCGGCTCCGGCGTGGTGGGCGTGAGGAAGTCGCCGTCGCGCAATGAGCTGAGCGCCCGTTGGGTATGAGGCGGCAGGTCGGCCCACTGCGTGGGCTCGCCGACCGATACCACCTGTGGCGCGCCGAAGGCCGTCTCCGTAGACGAGCTGTACGTCGGGAAGGTGACGGCCAGAACACGGCGCGCCCGCCATAGCCTGTGCAATTCTTCCGCGGCGGCGCGTACCGCCTCCTCGACGGTGTCGGCTTGGGCCAGTTCCTGGTTGAGTGCGTGTTCGCGGCCCGCCGCCAGGGCCAATGCGATTGCGGCGTGCCCGGCGAAGTCGCTGACGAGCTCGAGATAATCGCTGCCGAACGGGGGCTGGTGCGGGTCGCGCGCGACGGCGATGACACCCAGCACCGCGCCGTCGGCAATCAGCGGGATGACGATCGCCGGGCGTTCACCGACATCGGTGAACCCCTCGATCGGGTACTGGAAGGAATCGGTGATCAGCGGTAGACCGCGGCGCGCGACACCGCCTGTGGTCGAGCCGTCCATCGGGACCTGCCGGCCAATCACCTCCGAGGAATACCGGCCCGCCGTCGCGGCGACCACCAGCGTGTCGACCTCGTCGGCGGGCGATTCGAGCTCCCGGGGGACCAGCAAGATCGCCTGCTCGGCGCCGGCCAACTCCAGCGCCCGGTTCACGATGAGCTGCAATGGCCCCGTCTGTGGGTCGCCGGACAGCAGCGCGGTCGTGATCTCGCGGCTGGCGTTCGTCCATTTGGCCGATTCACGCTCCCGCTCGAAGAGTCGCGCGTTGTCGATGGCGGCGGCGGCCGCCGTGGCCATCGCTCGGACGGCGCCCTCCTGGGAGTCGGTGAAGACTCGGCCGGGCCGATCGTCGGCCAGGTAAAGGTTGCCGAAGTTGGCCGCCCGCACGGTGATCGGTATTCCGAGGAAGGCACGCATGGGCGGGTCGAGTGCGGACAGCCCGGCGGTCTGCGGATGGGCACTGAGATCGTCGACGCGCAGACCCTCGCCGACCGCAAGGTCGTCGAGCCGCCGCGCTGTGTCGGCGTCGATTCCCGCATGCACGAAGGAAATGAGGCCGCCGTCGGATGCACGGATACCCAGGGCGGCGTAGCGAGCGCCGGTCAGTTCCATCGCCGCTTTGACGACTCGGTGCACCGTCACGTCCAGGTCCAGATCGGAGCCGATCTCGACGATGACCCGCACCAGTTGTTCCATCTGGTCGCGCGCTGCCTCCAGCTCATCGAGCTGGTCGTGCATCTGGCTCACCAGTTCGCGCCGGCCCTGCCAGGTGAAGGCGGGGTCGCTCCGGTCGCTGTCCATAGGTACCCACGGTAATCGGATCAGTCGAGTGACCGATGCCCGGACTAAGCGGCGGCTTTACTCGATCTTGACCAGGTATTGAATTGGCCCGCCGACGATAACCGAGGTGAGTACCCTTTTATCGGTGGAACTGGGGGTTTTAGGACCTCTTCAGGTCCGGCAGGACGGGGCGCCCGTCGCTATCCCGGGCGCCAAACCACGCGCCGTCCTCACGATGCTCGGCCTGCACGATGGTTCCGTTGTGTCGGCCGACGCGCTCGTCGAGCTGCTCTGGGGCGAGGATCCGCCGCGCACCGCCGCCAAGGCGCTGCAGACCCACATCTCCTCGCTGCGGCGCGCGCTGGGCGACGGCTTTGTTTTGACGCAGGGCGCGGGCTGGGCTCTCGCCGACAGCGAGGTTGATGCCTCGCGTTACAAACGCGTTGCCCGACTGGGACGCGATGCCGCCGCCGCGGGTGACACCAGCCAGGCCGTGGCCCGCTTCGAGGAGGCCCTCGCTCTGTGGCGCGGAATCCCCGATCTTCCCGATGGTCGACGCGGAACATCCGAAAAGACGCGATGGATCGAGGGCCACGCCGCACTGGTGGAGGATCGAGCGGACGCACTGCTGGCGACCGGTCGCGCCGCGGAAGTCGTCGGCGATCTCGAGGCCGCGGTGGCTGACGCTCCGCTGCGCGAAAGGCGTTGGGGCCAGCTGATGCTCGCCCTCTACCGTGCCGGCCGGCAAGGTGAAGCCCTTGGCGCGTATCAACGCGCACGGTCGCTGCTTGCCGACGAGCTGGGGGTCGATCCGGGGCCGGAACTTCGCCGACTCGAAGCCGCCATCGTCGCACAGGACGCATCGCTGGATATCGCTGTGGCACAACACGTTGCGTCAGTTACGCGCGCGGTGACATTTTTGCTCACCGACATCGAGGGGTCGACCGCCGCATGGGAGGCAGACGCCGATGCCATGGCGCTTGCACTCGCACGCCACGACGAACTGGTCGAACAGGTCGTCACGTCGCGTGGAGGTCGGCTCATCAAAACACGCGGCGAGGGCGATGCGACGTTCTCGGTCTTCGAGCGGCCGTCCGCGGCCGCCTCCGCCGCAATTGAAGTGCAGGACGCGATTACTCACGAGCCCTGGGCGTTGCGGGATCCCATCCGTGTCCGGATCGCGCTCCATACCGGTGAAGTCGAGCTTCGCGACGGCGACTACTTCGGTCGGGCGGTCAACCGGGTTGCGCGCCTGCGGTCGTTGGCCGAGGGTGGCCAAATCCTGTGCTCGGGTGCGACCGCCGAGCTCGTCATTGATGCGCTGGCCGACGACGTGGTGCTCGCCGACCTGGGGGTGCGCCAGCTGCGGAATCTCGCGCGGCCCGAGCACGTTTTCGAGTTGCGGATGGAAACCGCCGAGCAGCATCCCGAATCGCCGGCGACCGAAACGCCGATGGAGCGCCCCGGACTTCCGGCGGTGTTGATCGGCCCGGGGCCGTTCGTCGGACGTGGCCGCGAACTCGAAGGGCTGCTGTCGGCATGGCAGAGTGCCCTGGCCGGCGGCGTCAGCACGGTGCTGATCGCCGGCGAACCCGGTGTCGGCAAGACACGCCTGGCCGGCGAATGGTCGCAGCGGGCAGATGAGCTTGGAGCGATCGTGCTGTACGGCCGTTGCGACGAGGATCTCGGCGCGCCCTACCAGCCGTTCGCGGAAGCGTTGCGTTCGCTCGTGCCCTGCATGGGGACCGACCGGCTAAGAGGGCTGCGGGGCGTCGAGGCGTTGCTGTCGATCGTGCCCGGGTTGGCCGATGTCGTGCCCGACCTCGCCCGCCCCGCCCACTCGGACCCCGACACGGAGCGCTACGCGCTGTTCGACGCCGTCGTTGCGCTGCTGGGAACCGCGTCGAGGAGCGCGCCGGTCCTTCTTGTCCTCGATGACTTACATTGGGCGACCAAGCCGACGCTGCTCCTCTTGCGACATCTGCTGCGCTTCGGCGAGCACGCCCGCGTGCAGATCGTTGGTACCTACCGCAGCACCGATCTCGATCGCTCCCATCCCCTGGCGGCGATGCTCGCCGATCTTCACCGCGACGGCACGGCCAATCGGTTCAGCCTCAGCGGCCTCGATGAGGACGACGTCACCACTTACGTCGCCGAGGCGGGCTACGACGACGAGGAACTCGCGCACGCGCTGGCCTCGGTCACGGGCGGCAACCCATTCTTCCTCATCGAGTCCCTGCGCCATGTCGATGAGAGTGGAGGTGTGTGGGACCAGAGCACCCTGCCTCAGGGCGTGCGGGAAGCCGTGAGCCGCAGGCTTTCTCGGCTGCCGACCGAGACCAACAAAGCCCTTGCCGCCGCCGCCGTCGTCGGCAGCCGCTTTGCTCTGGAGCTGGTCGAACAGGTGGTCGGCAGCGACCTCATCGACGCATTCGACGAAGCGCGCCAAGCCGGCATCATCATCGAAGAACCCGGCGGTTTCTACCGGTTCAACCACGCCCTCGTCCGACAGTCATTGCTGGCCGAGCTGGCGTCCGTGCGGCGCATGCGCTTGCACCAGCGCATCGCCACGACCCTGGAGACGCTCCCCGGCGCCGACGACGAGCTGCTGGCCGAGCTGGCACATCACTACTTCGAATGCGCCTGGGCGGGAAACGCGGCCAAGGCGGTCTTCTACTGCCGGCGCGCCGCAGACCAAGCGATGGCGCGACTCGCCTACGAAGGCGCCGCCGACCTGTACCGCCACGCCCTGCACGCGCTGGAGGAGCTTGACGACGAGCTGCCCGACCGCGACGACCAGACCGCCGAGCTGCTGATCGCACGCTGCGAGGCTTTGTTGGCCGCGGGCGACGTGGCCTCGGCGGCGGGTGCCGTCTCCCAATTGCAGGAGGCGACAGTCGATTCGGCTCGGCTAGCCGCGTGGGCAACCTGCTTCGACGGGCAACTCTCGATGCTGATCCACCCCGAGCGATTGGACGAAGTCGAAGCCGCATTGAGCGCGGCTGCCGCCAAACTCGCCGAACTCGACGACGCCGCCGGAGAAGCCAAGGCGCACACCGTCCGAGCGGGATGCCTCGCTCGCCTCGGACGAATCGCCGACTGCGAGGTTGCCCTCGACGACGCGCTGACCGCGGCGCGGCGTGCGCGCGAACACCGCCGGGTGAACGCGGTGTTGGCGGGCGCTCCGCTGGCGGCGTTGTGGGGCCCTAACCCCGTTCCGCGCGCGGGCGGACGGTGCCTTGACGTGGTGCGGCTGCTGCGGATCACCACCGACTCCCCCGCCGTCGAGGCCACCTCGACGCGATGCCAGGCCGTG
>NZ_JAICZA010000054.1 GCF_025933915.1 Mycobacterium sp. | reverse complement strand
GGTAGATCGCGCGTATATCGAATTATACAGGGCCGCAAAGGATTCCATCGCCACCCGCTACGACCATGATCCCCACGATCTGGGTCTGCACGTCGCGGTCGCCGATTTGGACTACATCCAACGGGGACACGTCGGTTACCTGCTGCCACATTTGGTGGGTAGCATCTTCGCCCTCGACCCGAGTTGTCGCCGAATCATGTTCGACCCCGACCACCGCAATGCGTTGGCGCGCAAGTTCTGTGAGCGTGGCGGCTGCACATTTCTCGGCGAGCATGACATGGCGAATCGGCGCATGGCGCTCTACGTGCTGCCCCGCACCGCCGACGACGTCCCGCGCGCCTGACTCAGATCAGCCCGGCAATGCGCTGCCCGATGAACGCCGCTGCTACACCGAACGTGACGCTGACGATGATGTTGGCGAGCGCGGCGCGCAGTTGGCGCTCCTCGCCGAGTCGCTGCGTCTCCAGCATCCAGGTGGAGAACGTGGTGTAGGCGCCGACGAACGCGGTGCCGGCCAGCAGGGCCACCTCCTTGTTCAGTGCCAGGCCACTCAGAAAGCCGAGAAGTGCTGCGCCGCTGACATTCACGACGAGCGTGCCGAACGGAAATGGCCGGGAAACCCGGCGCGCCACCGCACGGTCGATGACAAAGCGAAGCACCGATCCGATGCCCCCGATGAGCGCGACGCCCACCCAGACCACGGCGGTCGTCGCCACGGTCGCGCTCACCGGCGCACTCTGACCCGGCGCACCAATTTGGTGGCAAGGTGCACCGCCAGCAGTCCCAGCACGATGCTGGTGACGGTGTAGCTGACGGCTAGTCCCCAGTGGCCGTGTTCGAGCATCTTCAGCGTCTCGACCTGCATCGTCGAAAAAGTGGTTAAACCGCCGCACAATCCGGTGCCGAGCAGGGGGCGCCGATAGCTCGACGTCGGCAATCGCTCCAGCAGTCGGGTGGTGAAGTAACCCACCAGAAACGCCCCGACGATGTTGACCGTGAATGTCGGCCAGGGCCAGCGCGCCGGGTCGCCGCCGGCGAGACTGCTCAGTGCGGCGCGGGCCAGCGAGCCCAGCGCCCCACCGGCAAACACCGCGGCCAGTTCGCGATAGTCCCGTTGAGCCACTGGGTCGGTCCCCTTCGTTTGCCGGTGCGCTACGCAGCGTATGGCGGAAGTCTCGACCGGCGCGGGCCGGGGGACCTCGGACACGGGCAGAATTGGTAACCATGGTGGCCAACCCTCGCGCCGGTCAGCCGGCCCAACCCGAAGACCTCGTCGATCTGCCCCACCTGGTGACGGCCTATTACTCGATTCAGCCCGATCCCGGCGACGTCGCCCAACAGGTGGCATTCGGCACCTCGGGTCATCGCGGGTCGTCGTTCAACGGGGCGTTCAATGAGGCCCACATCGTGGCGATCAGCCAGGCCATCGTCGAGTACCGCGCCGCTCAGGGCACCACAGGCCCGTTGTTCATCGGCCGGGACACGCACGGCCTTTCCGAGCCGGCCTGGGTCTCGGCGCTGGAGGTGCTGGCCGCCAATGATGTGGTGGTCGTCGTGGATTCCCGCGACCGGTATACGCCGACCCCCGCGATCAGCCACGCCATCCTCACCCACAACCGCGGTCGCACCGACGCGCTGGCCGACGGGATCGTCGTGACGCCGTCGCACAACCCGCCTTCGGACGGCGGCTTCAAATACAACCCGCCCAACGGCGGCCCGGCCGACACCGGCGCGACCGACGCAATCGCCAAGCGCGCCAACGAGATCCTGCGTGACGGGGCGGGCGTCAAGCGCATCCCGCTGGCCCGCGCGCTGCAGGCCGCGCAGCGCCACGATTACCTCGGCAACTATGTCGACGACCTGCCCGACGTCGTCGACATCGATGCCATCCGCGCGGCCGGGGTGCGGATCGGCGCCGACCCGCTGGGCGGGGCGAGCGTGGACTACTGGGGCGAGATCGCCGCACGGCATCGCCTGGATCTGACCGTGGTCAATCCGTTGGTCGATGCGACGTGGCGGTTCATGACGCTCGACCACGACGGCAAAATCCGGATGGATTGCAGCTCGCCGGACGCGATGGCCGGACTCATCCGCACGATGTCCGGCAGCCGCTACCAGATCGCCACCGGCAACGACGCCGACTCCGACCGCCACGGCATCGTCACCCCCGACGCGGGGCTGCTCAACCCGAACCACTACCTGGCGGTGGCCATCGAATATCTCTACACGCAGCGGCCGTCGTGGCCGGGCGGCATCGCCGTCGGCAAGACCGCGGTCAGTTCGTCCATGATCGACCGGGTGGTCGCCGGCATCGGCCGCAAGCTGGTCGAGGTGCCGGTCGGATTCAAGTGGTTCGTCGACGGCCTCATCGGGGGCACCATCGGCTTCGGCGGCGAGGAGTCGGCCGGGGCATCATTCCTGCGGCGCGACGGCTCGGTGTGGACCACCGACAAGGACGGCATCATCCTGGCGTTGCTGGCTTCTGAGATTCAGGCCGTCACGGGCGCGAGTCCCTCCCAGCGCTATCAACAGCTGACCGCCCGGTACGGCACGCCGTATTACGCGCGGGTCGACGCGCCCGCCAACCGCGACCAAAAGGCCCGGCTGGCCAAGCTGTCCGCCGATCGGGTGACCGCGACGGAATTGGCGGGGGAGCCGATCACCGCCAAGCTGACCGAGGCCCCAGGCAATGGCGCCGCATTGGGCGGATTGAAGGTGACAACGGCCAACGCATGGTTTGCTGCGCGACCGTCGGGCACCGAGGACGTGTACAAGATTTACGCGGAATCCTTCAACGGACCCGAGCATTTAGCGGAGGTGCAAGAAACTGCGCGCGAGGTAGTTAATAAAGTCATTGGGTGACCCTTTCCCCCCGCCTTGCCCGTCCGGGGGGACGCGCGCTGCGTTCGACCCGTCTACCGCGCGAAGTTTGGATCCTTAGCTGGGCAAATATCATGGTTGCGCTCGGTTACGGAGTCATTTCACCGGCGCTCCCCTCTTTCGCCCGCAGTTTCGGAGTCAGCATCAAGGCGGTGACTTTCTTGGTCACCGTCTTTTCGTTGAGCCGGCTGTGTTTTGCACCGATAAGCGGGCAACTGGTGCAGCGGCTGGGAGAGCGGCGGATCTACATCAGCGGCATGCTGATCGTTGCGGTCTCCACCGCGGCGTGTGCGTTTTCCCAGGCTTACTGGCAATTGCTGGTTTTCCGCGTCATCAGCGGCATCGGATCGACGATGTTTTACGTGTCGGCACTGGGACTGATGATCCATATCAGCCCGCCCGACTCGCGCGGACGGGTCGCGGGCCTGTTCACCACGTCGTTCATGGTGGGCGCGGTCGCCGGCCCGGCCGTCGGCGCCCTGGCGGCCGGTTGGGGGCTCACCGCACCATTCATCGTGTACGGCGTCGCGCTGCTCGGTGTGTCGGTGGTCCTGTTTTACAGCTTGCGGAATTCGGCCCTGGCCGCCCCGGGGCCGCCGACGCGATCGTCGGTGACGATGCGAGAGGCGCTGCGCTTCCGTGCCTATTGGTCGTCGCTAGGAGCCAACTTCGCGACCGGCTGGTCGGCGTTCGGCCTTCGCGTCGCCCTGGTCCCGTTGTTCATCACTGACGTCATGGGCCGCGGCGTCGGCATCATCGGCATTGCGCTCGCTGCGTTCGCCGGAGGCAACGCGCTGGCCATGATCCCCAGTGGCTACCTGTCCGACCGGATGGGACGCCGGACGTTGATGATCGTGGGCCTGGCGCTGTCCGGTGTGGCGACCATCTTCTTGGGCGCCGCGTCGTCATTAACGACGTTTCTGGCCGCGGCGGTCGCGGTCGGTGCGGTAACGGGCATCTATATGTCGCCGATGCAGGCCGCGGTCGCCGACATCCTGGGCAGCGAGGCGCGCGCGGGCAGTCCGGTGGCGGCAGTCCAGATGATGTCCGACCTGGGCGCGATCGTCGGCTCAATGACGCTCGGTTGGGTCGCCGAGCGGCTGAACTACGGTTGGGGTTTCACCATCAGCGGAGTCGTGCTGCTGATCGCCGCGGTCGGCTGGGTGGTGGCGCCGGAAACCCGCACGGTGCCCGAGCCCGAGCCCGATCACTTGCCGTCCCCGCACACGTTAAATCTGCCTGAACAGCAACTTTGAAGGACGGTTACCGGTGGTGTAGCTTCGATGAGCACGACTTGGGGCTATGGCGCAGCTGGTAGCGCACCACACTGGCAGTGTGGGGGTCAGGGGTTCGAGTCCCCTTAGCTCCACTCGCATATCCCCAGCTCAGAGACATAATTCCACGCCTTACGAAATAGTCGTCAATGCCTCGCCATGGGTCGTGATTGCTTCGATCAGGATCGCGAACTCGTCGTTGGTGAGGAACAGCATCTCGCGGCGGGTTCGTCGCGCCGCAATTGTTGCCTTCACACGGGTTAGCGGGATGCGCCTGACTCGCACCGCCGCATTGAGGGCACCGGGGCGTTTAGCCCTCGGTAGTCAAGCAAGCCCTATCGGGGGTGACCCCATGTGCTCGCTATGGGTATTCGCCGGATCACGGTCAGCTGACAGGCCCTAACACGGTGTCCTATCGCCTATCCTGAGAGCACCTGGGGGGCAGAGGGGCGGAGGGTCGGGTCACGGCCATAGCAGCGTGCCGGACGTGCGGCACTGAACCGCGTGAGGGTGCGCGGTTCTGTGACGGGTGCGGCTCGCCGGTCAAGGACATTGGTAACCGCGCGGAGTACAAGCAGGTCACCGTCCTGTTCGCCGATGTGGTGCACTCGATGGACATCGCTGCGTCGGTGGGTGCGGAGCGGCTGCGCGAGATCATGGCCGAGTTGGCCGACCGCGGTGCCGCGGTGGTGCAGCGGTACGACGGCAGGGTGGACAAGTTCACCGGCGACGGGATCATGGCGGTGTTCGGAGCGCCGGTAGCCTTGGAGGACCACGCCGTCCGGGCCTGCCTGGCGGGCTTGGGCATCCAAGAAGAGGCTGAGCGGCTTGCCGTCGAGGTCCGAGTGCGCGACGGTGTGGATTTGCAGGTCCGGGTGGGACTGAACTCCGGTGAGGTGATCGCCGGTGAAATCGGCTCGGGGCCGTTCGGTTACACCGCCGTCGGTCAGCAAGTCGGGATGGCGCAACGGATGGAGTCGGCGGCTCCCCCGGGTGGGGTGATGCTGAGCGCGTCCACGGCACGACTGGTTGAGGGCGCAGCGACCCTCGGTGAGCCGGAGCTGGTGCAGATCAAAGGTGTCGATGAGCCGGTGGCGGCTCACCAGCTAGTGGGCATGGGAGAACGGCATCGCCCTGGCGGGCGCGCTGAGTCCAACCTGGTAGGTCGGCGCTGGGAGATGTCCGCCGTCGAGGGGTTGTTGGAGCGTGCCATTGAGGAGCACGGCGCGGTGGTCGGTGTGGTGGGGCCGCCCGGCATCGGCAAGAGTCGTCTGGTGCGCGAGGTGGCGGCGATGGCGGCCACCCGGCGTGTGGAGGTGTTCAGCGCCTTTTGCGAGTCGCACACCAGCCAGGTCCCCTTTCATGCGGTGGCACGGCTGCTGCGCGCGATTACCGGCATCACCGGGCTTGACCCGCTGGCCGCACGCGCGCGGATACGGGCTCAATTTCCTAGTTCGGAGCCCGAGGACTTGGTGCTTTTTGACGACCTGCTGGGCGTCGCCGATCCCGAGGTCGAACTGCCTAAGATCGACCCGGATGCGCGGCGGCGGCGGCTGACCGCGCTGGTCAACGCCGCCTCGTTGGCCCGCGAAACCCCGGCGGTCTATGTCGTGGAGGACGCCCACTGGATCGACGAGGTCAGCGAGTCGATGCTGGCCGACTTCGTCAGGGTGATCCCGCAGACGCCCTCGCTCGTGCTGGTCAGCTACCGGCCGGAGTACGAAGGCCCGCTGGGTCGGGTTGGCGGTGCTCCAACCATTGCCCTTGCGCCGCTGAGTAATTCAGAGACCACGGCGCTGGTCGCCGGGATGCTCGGCCAGGATCCCTCGGTTAATGCACTGGGCCACAAGATCGCCGACCGGGCCGCCGGCAACCCGTTTTTCGCTGAGGAGATCGTGCGCGACCTGGCCGAGCGCGGCGTACTGCGTGGTGAGCCAGGCGCATACATCTCGGCGGTAGAGGTTGACGAGGTCAGCGTTCCGGCGACCCTGCAGGCAACCATCGCCGCGCGCATCGACCGCCTTGACCCGGCGGCAAAGCGCGCCTTGAGTGCTGCGGCGGTGATCGGTTCGCGCTTCAGCCGGGGCTTGCTGGAAACGCTCGGGATTGATCCCACCCTGTCGGATTTGCTGGCGGCCGAGCTGATCGACCAGATCACATTCACCGGAGACCCCGAGTATGTGTTCCACCACCCGCTGATCCGGACAGTGGCCTATGAGTCACAGCTGAAGTCGGATCGGGCGGAGTTGCACCGGCGCGTCGCGGCCGCAATCAAAGCACGTGACCCTGCCTCGGCTGATGAAAGTGCCGCCATGATTGCCGAACATCTGGAGGCCGCTGGTGATAGGCACGCGGCCTACGGCTGGCACATGCGCGCGGCTACGTGGGCGACCAACCGCGACATCACCGCGGCGCGACAAAGTTGGGAGCGCGCCCAAAAGATTGCCGACGCATTACCCGCAGAGGGCCCCAACGGGGCAGCCATGCGCATTGCTCCTCGCACGATGTTGTGCGGGATCGCCTGGCGAGTCCACGTGAATGTTGCCGGTGACCGCTTTGATGAACTGCGGGAGTTGTGCGCCGCCGTCGAGGACAAAGCCTCACTGGCCATTGCCATGGCAGGGCTTGTGATGGATCACGCGTATCGGGACCGGATGCGTGAGGCGTCGCAGCTGGCATCGGAAGCCTGGACCCTCATCGAGTCAATCGGCGATGAGACCTTCATCGTGGGGCTGTCTGTGCCGATGATCTACGCAAAGGCTGAATGCATCGAGGCTAATGACGTGGAGCGATGGTCACAGAGGGTCATCGACCTGGCCAATGGTGACTCGTCGAAAGGCAACTTCATCATCGGTTGTCCATTAGCGCTCGCGTTCACCATGCGCGGTATTGGCCGGTACTTTCTGGGTCGTCCTGGATGGCGCGAGGACCTGAAGGGGGGCCTGGCCATGGCTCGCAGCGATCCCCTGTCCTACGCCATGGTCGTCGCCTATGCCTATTTCCCGGGCATAGCGACTGGCTCCCTGCGGCCCGACGATTCCGCGATGCACGAGATCGAGGATGCCGTACAGATCGCCGAACGATCCGGAGATGATCTCGCAGTGTCCAATGCCCGGGCGACAATGGGCATGGCACTGATACACCGCCACACGGCTGCGGAGCGCGACCTCGGACACAGGCTCCTGGCCGAGGTCGCCGAGGTGTTCCTGCGAGGGGGGCACAACCTAGCCGAGGTACCGATGATCAATCTCTACTTGGCACATGAGAGGGCTCGGCGTGAAGATCGCGATGGCGCCATACCGCTTGGGCGCGCCGCCGTTGACCATCTATTCCGCGGTGAACAGCTGCTGGCGTGGGGCATTCCTGCGACCGGTGTTCTGGTGGAGACACTTCTCGACAGCGGGTCCGACGATTACCTGGTCGAAGCGGAAGCCGCAACCGAGCGGTTAGCAGCCGCGCCAGCCGATGAGGGTCTGGTGATACGTGACATCTGGCTGTTGCGGCTGCAGGCTCTGCTGGCGGGGGCTCACGGCGATGCCGTGACGTACGCGGACTTCAGGGATCGCTACCGCGACATGGCGAAAACGCTTGGTTTCGAGGGACATATGGACTGGGCCGAGGCGATGCCATGACGACGACCGCTCCTTCGGGGGTGGTGACCTTTCTGTGTACCGACGTTGAAGGTTCGATCCGTCGGTGGGAGGCCGACGCCGATGGAATCCCGAAGGCCCTAGTCGCCCATGCAGCTCCCCGGATTGGCCTGTGCCCCATAACACTCCGAGTCGGCTTGGATGATGCGACCTGACCAGGGCTGGTGTCAGTGCTGATTGGTGCAGTCGCCGATGGCGTTGCGGGCAGTGGTTGTGGCGGGGTGATCAGTGACCGACAAGCTGGATCGACACGAAAAGCACCCCCTGTAGAACGCCGCTGTGTGGTGGACGTCTGGGACAGAGTTCAGGCCGACACCACCACTCAGGACAGTGGCGGACGGAGGATGACCCGGGGTGCACGCAAAACTTCCAGGTCGCCACGACGGTGGGGATCAGTAGTGTCTGATGCGTTCTTTCGGACCTTCGTTAAGCGTCTGGGCAGAGGTAGCGGTAGAGCGGTGTAGACGATGTCTTCCGACGTCGCCTTGCTTATGGGCAGTACGCCCTCTTGGCTGCGGCGATGATCCAACTCGCGTCGGCGCGGCTGACGTTGCCAGATACGGCCCCGGCCACATCCAGCTCGGTGCTGATCTCGTCCTTGCCCGCAGCCAGTTCCTGGCAGGCCATGTGACCGGCGGCAACGGCAGTGTTCATGTCGGAGATGTGCTGGCTGACGTTGTGGCTGTCCAGGTAGGCGATGAACATCTGATCCTGCGTGTTCGCCTGCGCGAGCGGGGTGAAGGCGATACCCGCCGTAAGGACGGCCGGTATCAGCACTGTTTTCTTCATCCTGTCTCCTAACCGCTGTTTGTCACCATGGCGGCACCCTTGTGGTTCGGGTCCGGAACTATGTCCCCCGAGCAGGGCACTTGGTTGGTGGCAATCGACATGACGTGGCAGTGGGGCGTCTTCGACATGAGCGGGCTCGCTCCAGGGCTGGCGCAGTCAAATCCCGACTGCATCAGGGCAGCCGGGTCGGTGACCCCCGCGTTCTGCAACGCGCTGGTGCAGTCGACGCAGATTTGCCCACCCTGCTTGCAGGGTGGCACTGAACTGTTGGCGACTTGAGGGCCGTTGTACTGCTCGCAAATCTGCTTCGTAGTTCCGCTGACCGGATCAAGGACCATAGAGCAGGCGGGGTTGGCGTGGGGGGCGACGCTCGTCAGCACCCCGTACGGTGCGAGGCCTATGGCGGCGGCGGCGATCAGGGTCCTCATGGGTGCTGCGCTCCATTTACTTCGTCCTGGCACCGCTGGATGTCGCCGGGGATCTGATACTGCGCGCACCGTGGGTCCTGCGCGCCTTGGGGTGGCAAAACGGGCACCACTCCCGGCGGTGGCGCTGCGGGCACACCAGCCGCCCTCGCAGACGCGAGGCACGCCCCTACGATCTGGGACTGGACGCTGGCGGGAAGGGTGTAAAAGCTTGGCGCTTGCACCGAGCACGCGGGAGCGGCGTTGGCTGTCCCCGTTGTGAATGGTGCAAATCCGATACCGATGGCGGCTGCCGCCGTGCCGATGACCAGCGTTCTCATCACGCGGGTCCCCTCTCGCGGCGCTCACGATCCCGCGCCTTCAGGTCTCTGATCTGTAGCTTCCGCAGCTGGTGTTGCTTGCGGACCTGGTAGATAAAGAACCCCGGCATCCCGACGAAGATAAAGAGGATGACGAGTACGACTATTACAGATCCCATTTCGCTCCTACCTTCCGTCCGACGGGCGTTTGGCGGTACCGACACATTGCCACACTTGTGATGAAAATCATATGGGTTTTGGCAAACCGCCTTGACGTTTACTCCGCAAGCTGGTATTTGTCGGCGACCCCGGTGAGCGCCGCGAGGCAGGTCCTGAGTGTTGACCAGCCGAGGACATGGCATCGATGCCATGGACGGTTCGCCGATTGGTGGGGCTCGACCCAGGGCCGGCAGATGCCCCCGGTCGTGGATGCCTGGGATCGGACGCCTGCTTCACTCTTGACGCCGTCAAGACCCGAAAACAAACCGCAGGTAACGAATCGGACCGAACCGGAACGAGACGGAGCTAAACACCAGTTAAGCCAGTGTTTCGCCTGGTCAAAGCAGGGGTTCGAGTCCCCTTAGCTCCACCCGAATAAATGCAGGTCAAAGAGATAAATCTACTGGGCGCAGATCTGTGCCAAGACTCTCGGTGCGCAACATCGATCACGTGGCTTGAGACGACGCACTCGGCGCCGTGAGGCGCGCAAGTGGACGATGCGGTCCGCATGGCACCAGGCTCAGGGATGTAGGTTCCACTGACCGCAATCCTGGGCAAGGACGTCGTTGACGTCGACTTCGAGTCCCCCGACTACTGGGCCAGGATTCGACGCGGTACTTACCACGCGTTGGTAGAGAACCGCGGTGGGCTCGACCTGACCGCGGGACCAGGACCGGGTCTGCCACGCCCACCGGTGGCCAGGAGTGCGCGAACTTCCGATGACGCCATCGGCGGCGGCCCATCGGCACACATCGATACCGCCGTAGACGCCGGTGCGCTGCACTCCCAGTACCGAATTGATTCCGCGAAACCACTTGAGTGCCAAATTGTTCCAGGTGTCGTGGTTTATGTCCTCGTCGATGCTAAAGAAGATCGGGGCACTCTGACCGCCACCCGCCGCGGTATGCAGCTTCCAGGCGGTGCGAGCATCGGCGACGCCGCCCTCGAATCCGCGCCTGAAGTCCGATGGTGCTGTCCCGCCTGGCTTGCCGTATTGGTAATTGCTGACGATCATCAGCCCGGCAGCGGTCAGCTGCTCGGCGTAAGGCCGGGTGATCGGCTTGGCACCCATGGACGAGCCGGGGCGCGACAGCGACACGTAGTTGATGACCCCGGAGTAGCCGGCAGCTCGAATATGCTCCGCTGAAACTTGGCGCATGGCAAAGTCGATCAGTCTGGGAGGGGCGGCAGCCGCCGCGGGGACGGCGACACTTGCCGATGCCGCAAACACACCCGACAGCGCAGACATAGCGATGGCGTAGCGCAATACGTCGCGCCGGGGAATAGCGCGTGATCGCTGGAGGCACACATCGACCGACAAATCCTGCATCGCGTGATGCTAAATATGTGACTTTGATGAACAGAAGTAGTGGGCAGTAGTCGATATCAAATCGGTCTTTGTGGTTCACCGGTCTGAGTTAATGGCTGTAGCGGCGGCGACGATTCTGTTGGTTCTGCGTTCTGAGCCGAACGGGGTGTCGGTGCAGGCGCTTGGCGCCAGTGTTTTACCTGGTCAATACGGGGTTCGAGTCCACTTAGCTCCACCCAAAAGAAGCGCGCCGCGCGCCGACCGAATTTGGGTTAGCAGAAGGCGGCGGTCAAGAAACTTCCGCCGGCCACGAGCGCGATGATAAGCGCGGCGGTCTCGTGTCCCGTAGACGCGGTGGCAACGACGCCGACGATCGCGCAGATAAATATGGTGACGGCCAAAAACGCCGTGAGCAGCCGGTGTGAATTGACCGCTGCTCCAGAACGAGGCGCCACGACGGCCTTGCTCGGATGATCCACGCCAACCATGAAATCTCCTATGGTGTGATGCCCGCAACATATCACGCATAAATGTGGTCTGCATCACATCACCGACGCGTCGCGCTGCCGCACTCGCTGACGCGGAGTCACGCGCCGGTCGACGGCAACAAGCGAGTTGGGTGGACGGCCTGCCGGACGTTCGATCGCTACCATCGCCTGGTCGGAAGAACATCGAAGCGACGCGGAGAGGTCGAGTTGACCTACCTACCACCCACCAAAGTCATCGTATGGGGCACCGGCGCGGTCGGCCGCGAGATGATCACGACGATCATCGACCACCGGCCGGATCTCCAAATCGTTGGCGCCCGCGTGTATTCCGACGACAAGGACGGAGCCGACGTCGGCACATTGGTGGGCCGCAACCCCATCGGCGTCGCCGCTTCCACCGATGTCGGCAAGATCCTGGCGACGCGGGCGGATTGCGTCCTCTACACCCCGCGGCATACCAGCATCGACGACGTGTGTGCGCTTCTTGCCAGCGGCAAAAACGTTGCCACCACGGCCTTCTTGTTTCACCCGCGGCGGATCGCACCATCTGAAACCGAGCGCGTACTCGATGCCTGTCGCCGTGGCGAATCCAGTGTGCACGGCAGCGGCCTGAACCCCGGCAACCTTTCCGGTGTTCTGCCGCTGGCGTTGTCGGGGATGAGTCGCACCATCGACAAGATCACCGTGCAGGAACGGGCCGACTGGTCGGTGTACGAGAGCACCTCGATCACGTTCGACGGCATGGCATTTGGTCGGCCCGTAGACGAGATCAATCCGACCACCAATGAGTTCCTGGCGTTCAACAGTGCTCTGTTCACCGAACAGGTGTGGTTTCTCGCCGACGAACTGAACGCCGGCATCGACGAGGTCACCGCCACGGTGGAGGCTGTGCCCGCGAAGGCCGATCACCAGATCTTCGATCACGTGCTGCGCGCTGGGACCACGGCGGGACAACGATGGAGCTGGTCGGGACGGCGCGACGGTGACGTTCTCATCGAGATCGAAGCGCTGTGGACCGTCGGCGGCGAGTACCCAGAGCATTGGCCCACGCCCGTACACGGCTGGACATTGACCATCGAAGGCGACCCGTCGATGCGCGCCCACTTCTTCTGCCTGGCCAGCTTCGGCCGCGCGGCCGGCATCGAGGAGCACGTCCGCTCGGCGAGCGTGGCCACCGCCATGCAGGTTCTCAACGCGGTGCGGGCAGTGTGCGCCGCGCCTGCGGGCTTCGCGACGATGGCAGACCTGCCTCTGATCCGCAGCCACACCGGCTTCGGCAACACGGCGAGGCGCGATACGCGCTGATCGGCGACGACGTCGTTATCTGGCGGAGACCGCCGATTAGGTTTTCGCCTCGAGGCGCATTACTCTAGCCCGCGGTTCGATTGCGACTCAGGAAAGCAGCCATGCCTGTTCAGCCCACTTTGCTGCGCCGACAAGCGTTGCGCGGTGCCCGTCGACAGCGCGTCGCGTCGCGCGTGAAGTGTCCGATGGTCGGTCAGTGCTTCGACATCGAAATCACTCGCGACGCGAACGGATGGATGATCCGAATTCCCGAGCTAAGCAGGGACACTCGCGCCACCAGCCGGGCCATTGTGGAACTTGCGGCACGGGAATGCATCGCAACCTTCACGGGCATCCCCATCGGTTATGTCGCTGTCTTTGTCGTGAGTGAGACCGACTAACCGCGAATCTCGGCGCGTTGTTCTCGGGCGGCCTGCAGGATCGAGCCCGCGGTGAGAAACGCGGGCTTGTCGCGGTCCGCGGGGGCGACGGGCAGCCCGGCCGCACAGCGCAGCACCATCAGAGCGAGCGCACTGTACGTCGCATAAGGGACGATCAAGAGATTCACCCGGGCATCAACGCCGTTCAACGTCATCACGTGCTGGCGCTTGTGCTCCCACCCGTGCCAGTTGAAATCGGGCGGTCGTTGTAACGGTGGCCAGTTGACGTTGATCGAGGAGATGCCGCCGAGCAGGGGTGTCAGTGCCGCGACGACGCCGGGTAATTCGTTGGTAATGCGGTCCGCCCGTGGCCACCACGCGCCGTCGATGTCGCGACCCAACTCTTGAGCCACAGAGAGCCGGACGGGAACGGCCGGGCGTCGGCCCGCTTGCAGATACGTCATCGCGTCACAAAACGGGTCAGGATCAACGCCACCGTCAGCGCCGTGCGGTACACAGATTGTTCCTTCACCTCGGCATCGCTCGTCCGCGACCGCGTGGCGAGTGGAGAATCACATTGCCCGGGGTGTCGTCCGCGCCTATCGCGGTGGAACACCGCTGAAACAACGAAACGGCTCACCTTCGACGGTACTCCACCAGCGGTTCTTGGCCCGCCGAAGGGGCGATGGTCAGGTGACCAGCGGCAGCGCGAAAGCACGGCGCAGCTTGCCCGACGGCGTCTTGGGAATCGCACCCGCGGCCAGCACCACCACATTGCGTGGCCGCGCCGCGACCTCGGCGACGACCTCGTGAGCAACCTCATGCTTGATGCGACGCACCTGTGCGGGGTCGTCGACGTCGTTCGACTCGACCGCAACGGCAAACGATTCGCGTGACCGCCCGGCGTCGAGCCGCACGGCCGCCACACACCCGGCTCGCACACCGGCGACCCGCCCGGCGGCGCGTTCGACATCACCGGGGTAGATGTTGCGTCCCGCCATGATGATGACGTCCTTGGCCCGGCCACAGACCACCACGTGGCCCTGCTCGGTGAGATAACCAAGATCCCCGGTGTTCAACCACCCCTGCTCGTCTTGGGCGGCGACAAACCCGGCCGTCGTGACATATCCGGATGTGACTGGCTCTCCCCGCAACTCGATGAGTCCCACACCTCGGGTCGGCTGGATGGCGCCGTCCTCATCAACGATGCGGGCCTGGATGCCGTTCAGCAGCGGCCCCAGTGATGCCAGGCGGCACGTGCGGCCGGTGGTGGCGGGCACTGCGCGGCGCAGCGCCGCCAGCATGTCGGCGTCCACCTCGTCAACGACCAATCCCAGTCCGCACTCCGAAAACGACACCGCCACAGTCGTTTCGGCCATGCCATATGCGGGCAGGATCGCCCCTGGACGCAACCCGAACGGTGCCCCAGCGGCACAGAGCTCCTCGACATCGGCCGGTTCGACCTGTTCGGAACCCGATAACGCCCACCGCAACGACGACAGATCAAAATCACCGGCCTTGGCATGCCGGCGTAGCCGCTTGGCCAGTAATGCATAGGCAAAATTAGGTGCCGCGGTCATCGTCGCCCGGTATTTGTGGATCAGCTTGGGCCACAACAAGATATCGGACAGAAAGTCCATCGGGGTGATCTTGACCAACTCGGCACCGAATAACATTGGCACCGCCAAAAACCCGGTCATACCCATGTCGTGGAATAGCGGCAACCAGCTCACGATCACATCGGTATCGAGGTCGTACTGGGCGCCGACGAACATCGCCTCGGCGTTGGCCATCACGTTCGCATGGGTGATCATCACCGCTTTGGGGCAATCCGTCGAGCCCGAGGTCAACTGCAGAAGCGCCAGATCGTTCTCATCGCTGTCGACAACCTTAGCCGGTGCGGCGCTTACTAACTCGGCCATCGTCAGCACTGCGGCGCCGTGCTCGGCCAACACGTCGAGGACTGCCATGAACGGATCTGACACGATCACGACGCTTGCCTCGATCATGGTGATGACCGCCAATGTTTCGTGCACCCATGCCTGCAGATCCGTGCGTGGCGTCGGCTGATGCAGCATGGTCAAACACGCGCCGCGCAGCCACACGCCCTGCGCGATCGGCGCGACTTCTACTGGGGCCCCGGCCAGCACCCCGACCCGATCACCCGGGCCCACGCGGAACGCGGCCAATCCGCCGGCTACCCGCCGGGCGCTCTGATGAACGTCGCCCCAGGTAGACCGGACCGGTGAACCGGGCTCCCCGGTCACCAGGCCATGAGTACTACACTCCGCGGCGCTGAGCATCGCATCAACGAATCTGCTCACCGTCACCTCCCCCTGTGTCAGGCCACGCACAGGCCTGTTTTGGTCATCTCGGGACGTATGAGGTGCCGAAGACATGTTACTGACCTTCAAGGGAGGATCCCAGGATTGCGTGCCGCATTCCGTGACGGCGACGGCGCCACCGGTTGATCCGCCCCCGAGAAATGCGGAACTGCGGATAGGCTGTTGGGAACAAGGGAGGATGGGCATCATGTCCACACAGAACTGGTGCGACGCACCCGAGATTCACCCGTCGAACATCCGGGTCGGCGATGTCATCGGCACGCGGAGCCCCACTGAATTGCACCTGACCGTCAAGATGATCAGTGGTCCGCAGAGCGGTCCGCGGCAGTGGACGTTCTTCAGCCGCGACGACAACGGCCAGCAGCGCACCAGCACGTTCGGCGAGGATGACGTAGTTCGCAGGTACGCCAAAGCGTCCTGACGACGCCCAGGACTCGGTCAACCGCCGAGTATGGACAAGGCCGGCACCACTGTAGTGGTCCGGCCTCTAGCTCCCCAAGTGGCTTCTACAGAAACGCGGGGAACTGCCCGCAAGCCTACAGCATGGCAGCCGGGAGTCCATCACCGCCGTCGAATATTAAGAGCGGCAAGGGATTTAGGATCACGGCGCGATCGCGATCGATTTCGTGTCCAGGTAGCTGTCGAGCCCTTCGGGTCCGAGTTCGCGACCGTAGCCGCTGGCTTTGACGCCGCCGAAGGGCGCGAAGGGATCCATCGTGTAGCCCTGGTTGACGCCGACGGTGCCGGTGTGGATGTGGGTGGCGATTGCCAGCGCGCGGTCGGTGTCGTTGCTCCACACCGCTCCGGCCAGGCCGTAATCGGAATCGTTGGCGATCGCCAGCGCCTCCTCGTCATCGCGGTAGGGGATGACGGTGATGACGGGACCGAAGATCTCTTCCCGCGCGATGCGCATGGTGTTGTCGGCCGCCGCGAACAGGGTGGGCCGGACATACCAGCCGCGGTCGAGTCCGTCGGGCATGTCGGCGCCACCGACGACGACGCGCGCCCCCTCGTCTCGCCCGATCTGGATGTAGTCGCGAACGCGCTGCTGCTGGCGCCGGGACACCAGCGGACCCAGCTGGGTGTCGGGGTCGTTGGGATCGCCGACGCGCAGGCCGCTCATTTCGGCCGCGAGCGCGTCCACGTATTCATCGTGGCGCCCTTGCGGCACCAGCACGCGGGTGAGCGCGTTGCAGATCTGGCCGCTGTTGGACAGGCTCGCGGATCGCACCCCGGCGGCCACCTTCTCCGGCGATGCGTCGTCGAGCACCAGGGCCGCGGATTTCCCCCCGAGTTCGAGGCTGACTTTGGTGAGGTTGGCCGCGCAGGATGCGGCCACGGCGCGGCCCGCCGTGGTGGAGCCGGTGAACGACACTTTGTCCACGCCACGGTGCGCGACGAGGTAGGCGCCGAGCGCGGCGTCGCCCGGGAGCACGCTCACCACGCCGTTCGGCAGGCCGGCTTCGGCGATCATCTCGGCTAAAAGCAGTGCGTCCAAGGGGCTTTCGGGTGCGGGCTTGAGCACGACGGTGCAGCCGGCCAACAGGGCTGGCACGAGTTTGGTGACGATGAGGAACTGGGGCATGTTCCAGGGCACGATCGCCGCGACGACGCCGACGGGTTCCCTGCGGACGTGCACGTCGCTCCCGAAGAAGCCGGGCCTCGTCTCCTGCCACGGATGTCTTTCGGCCAGGTCGCAGAACGCGCGCATCATGAATGCCGGCAGGCCGACCTGGGCGCGCTGGGCGAAGCCGATCGGTGCGCCGATCTCGGCCGTGATGGTGGTGGCCATCTCGGCGCGGCGTCGGTCGTAGATGTCGGCCAGGCGGCGGACCGCGGCGATCCGTTGCGCCGGCTCGCTGCGGCCCCAGGGTTCGAAGGCCGCACGCGCCGCGGCCACAGCCGTGTCGACATCGTCGGACCCCGCCGCATTGACCTCGGCGATGGGTTCCTCGGTGTGCGGCGAGATGACCTGCATGACGCCGGCCGCCGGCCGTGCGCCATCGCGTCCGGTGGTTTGCACTGCGGGGTTGTGGTCCATCCGCGCCTCCTGCGACCAATATCAACTACTTGCTATTGATGGTTCGAGGATATACCGTCGGCCGTGACGGAGCTCTCAGGGATCGGTGAAACCGATGCGCAGGTGGTTGTTTCGCGCAGGCAACGCCGTCATGAGTGGCTGGGCGCCCAGGGACTTTCCCGAGGTTCGACTGCTTAAGGAGCGATGATGGCTCGATTCCCCAAACCGCCGGAGGGTAGCTGGACCGAGCATTACCCCGAGTTGGGCACCGAACCGGTGTCGTACGAGGACTCCATCAGCCCCGAGATCCATGCGTTGGAACGTGACGCCATCTTCAAACGGGCCTGGCTCAATGTCGGTCGCGTCGAACAGGTCCCGCGCAAGGGAAGCTATCTCACCCGGGAGCTGAAGGTTGTCAATACCTCAATCATCCTGGTCCGCACGGGATCTGGTGATATCAAGGCGTATCACAACGTGTGCCGGCATCGGGGCAACAAGTTGGTGTGGAACGACATGCCGGAAGAAGAAACGCGAGGAGTGTGCCGGCAGTTCACGTGCAAGTACCACGGCTGGCGCTACGACCTGGACGGCAACCTCACCTTCGTGCAGCAAGAGGAGGAGTTCTTCAACCTCGACAAGAGTCGCTACGGGCTCGTGTCGGTGCACTGCGACGTCTGGGAAGGCTTCATTTTCGTCAACTTCGCCAAGACGCCCGAACAGTCGTTGCGAGAGTTCCTGGGGCCCATGATCACCGAGCTGGAAGGCTACCCCTTCGACAAGATGACGTCTCGGTGGTCTTATCGCTCAGAGGTCAAGGCGAACTGGAAGCTCTACATGGACGCCTTCCAGGAGTTCTACCACGCGCCGGTGTTACACGCGAACCAGTCGCCGACCGCGTACTCAAAGGCGGCCGCCGAGGCGGGTTTTGAAGCCCCGCACTACCGGCTGGACGGGCCGCACCGGCTCGTCAGCACCTCGGGGGTGCGGGCCTGGGAGATGGCGGCCGAGATGCGTAAACCAATCGAGGATATCTGTCAGAGCGGGCTGTTCGGCCCGTGGGACAAGCCCGATCTCGGGCCGATGCCTGACGGGCTCAACCCCGCGAAATGTGACCCGTGGGGCCTGGATTCGTTCCAGCTGTTCCCCAACTTCGTTATCTTGTTCTGGGGCCAGGGCTGGTATCTGACCTACCACTACTGGCCGACGTCGTACAACAGTCACATCTTCGAGGGCACGCTGTACTTCCCGGCGCCGCGCTCCCCGCGCGAGCGGGTGGCCCAGGAACTGGCGGCGGTGTCGTTCAAGGAATACGGGCTGCAGGACGCCAACACGCTGGAGGCGACCCAGAGCATGATCGAATCCCAGGTGATCGGCGAGTTCTTACTCTGCGACCAGGAGATCCTGATCCGGCACCTGCACAAGGAGACCGCGGCCTGGATCGATGACTATCGCCGGACGTCCACTGCGGGAGTGTGACCACGATGCCCACGATGCTGCCCGCCGAGTTCGCCGACCTCGAACCGTTCACCGACTGGTGCCTGCCCAGCGAACCGGAACGGTACGCCAAGAGGCTGGCCAGTTCCATGGTCGAAATGAAGGCCTTCTACGACGCGATCACCCCGCGGGCCGAAGAAGCGCTGACGTTCTGCGACAAGTTTTCTCTCGACGACCTGCCCGACGACGTCGCGAACCTGATGCACCTGCTCTATTCCATGATCATGGTGTCGTTCCCGGTGGAGTGCTGGAAGCAGCCCCGCGTCCCCGATTCGGGTGCTTCCACCCTGGACTGTGTATCCGAGCCGGTTCCGTGACCGATATGACCGTCCTGCGGGCGGCGCGATGGGCCGACGTCGTGACCGGCCAGATCCACGCGCCGGCCGTGGTGGTAGTCGGCGACGAGCGTATCACCGCGGTCAATCCCGAAGGGCCACTGCCGGACTCGGCCGCCATCGTCGATCTCGGCGACGTCACCCTGCTGCCGGGTTTGATGGACATGGAACTCAACCTGCTCATCGGTGGGCCCGGCGGACCGGAGGGTTTGCCGTCGCCCATGCATGGCGTGCAGGACGACCCGGCGTACCGCACGCTGCGCGGCGCGGTCAACGCGCGGACCACCCTGGAAGCCGGGTTCACCACG
Source organism: Mycobacterium sp. (assembly GCF_025933915.1). Classification (GTDB taxonomy): domain Bacteria; phylum Actinomycetota; class Actinomycetes; order Mycobacteriales; family Mycobacteriaceae; genus Mycobacterium. The sequence goes on along the minus strand of NZ_JAICZA010000054.1, from coordinate 8,087 downwards.
GTGCGCAATCTCGGGCTGATGGTCAAGACCGGGGGATATCTGCTCGACGTAGCGCTGCAGCGCGCCATCGACCAGGGTTGGCACATCGGACCCCGCATCTATCCCGCCGGCCATGCGGTCACTCCGTACGGCGGTCATCTGGACCCGACGGTGTTCCAGCGCTTGGCTCCCGGCGTCATGCCGCTGTCGGTGGCCGAGGGCATCGCCAACGGTGTGCCCGACGTGATCGCCTGCGTGCGTTACCAGATCCGGCACGGCGCCAAGCTGATCAAGGTCTCCGCCTCGGGCGGGGTGATGTCGCACAGCACCGCACCCGGCGCGCAGCAGTACTCCGATGCCGAGTTCGCCGCGATCGCGGACGAAGCCCACCGGGCCGGGGTCCGGGTGGCGGCACACGCCGTCGGCGACACCGCAATACAAGCCTGCATTCGCGCCGGGATCGACTGCATCGAACACGGCTTTTTGGCCAGCGACGAGACGATTCAGATGATGGTCGACCACGGCACCTTCCTGGTCTCGACGACGTATTTGACCGACGCCATGGCCATCGACCGCATCGCACCGGAGCTGCGCAAGAAAGCGCTCGAGGTGTTCCCACGCGCAAAAGCCATGCTGCCCAAGGCGATTGAAGCAGGAGTCCGGATCGCCTGCGGTACCGATGCGCCGGCCATCCCGCATGGCCAAAACGCCAAAGAACTGGGCGCCCTGGTGGAGCGGGGCATGACTCCCGCCCAGGCAATCCGGGCTGCCACGGTGGTCGCCGCCGAGCTGATCGACGCCGACGACGAGTTGGGCAGGCTGGCGCCGGGCTACCTCGCGGACATCATCGCCGTGCCGGGAGATCCCTTCGACGACATCGCCGCGACCCTCGACGTCCGCTTTGTCATGAAGAATGGGCAGATCTACAAGACGCCCGCGGCCTGACGGAGGCGGTCATGGAACTCACCGACAACATCCTGTGGCTACTCAAGCAGGCCTTCTACTATTCGCTGACCACCATCAACGAGGCCATGCGGCAACACGGTGTGAGCACCGCCCAGATCGGTGTGCTGCGCCAATTGACCAACGAACCCGGCCTGTCGGGCGCCGAATTGGCCCGACGCCTGCTGATCAGCCCGCAAGGCGTTCAACTCGCGCTCACCGCCCTGGAACGCCGCGGCCTCGTGGAGAGAAAGCAAGACCCCCGGCACGCCCGCATCCTGCGGGCCTACCTGACCGGCGAAGGCCGCAAGGTCGCCGAGACGGTCGTCAGCGACGCGATCGCCGCACACCAGGAAGTGTTCGGCGTGCTGACCGAGCACGAGCAACAGACGCTGCGCGAATTGCTGGGCCGCGTCGTCGAAAAGGGGACCGGGCATGAACTGTTCGCCGATCACGTCGACGGCTGACACCGCCTCCGGCGCGACGCCGTGCCACAGGCTGTGTCTAGTACTTGAGACCAATCGCAAGTAGTTGATACTCTGGCGGGGATGGGTGAAAACCGTATGGCAACGAATGTCGGTCCGGCGGCGGTGACCGGCGATGCCGCGGGCGCTGTCGACATGGCTGATTTGCCGGATGGCTTTGTGCCGCTTCGGATCAAACGCGTGGTGCCCGAAACCCGCGACGCCGTGTCAATCGTTCTCGATGTCCCGCGGGGCAGCGCGGGACAGTTCGGCTACCAAGCCGGGCAATTCCTGACGCTGCTGGTCTGCGTCGACGGACACGAGTACCGGCGCTGTTACTCGATGTCGTCTTCACCCGCGGTGGACGAAGATCTGCAAATCACGGTCAAACGCGACCGCAACGGCGTGGTGTCGAACTGGCTAAACGACACCGCCGCCCCCGGCGACCAGCTGTACGCCTTGCCGCCCGAGGGCCGCTTCGTCTTGAACGACAGCGATCGGCATCTGGTCGCGTTCGCCGGCGGAAGCGGCATCACACCGGTGTTTTCGCTGTTGCGTACCGCGCTAGCGTCCGGCACGCGCAGCGCACGGCTGTTCTACGCCAACCGAAACCGCGACGCGGTGATTTTCGACGAGGCGCTGGAGTCGCTGGAAAGGCGACACGCTGACCGCTTCGCCCGGCACCGCCATCTCGACGACCAAAACGGCTTCGCCACCCCGGCGGACATCGCCGCGTTCGTCGACAACGCCGACGACGCCGACTTCTACATCTGCGGTCCGAACGAGTTCATGGACACCGTGCGAAGCGCCCTGTCCGCGGCGGGCGTGCCGACCGGCCGCCTGCACATTGAGCACTTCGACGTGAACGACGTCGCCGCGGCGGCGCCACCCGATACCGACGTGGTCACCGATGAGGTCACCATCGTGTTGGACGGATCGACGACCACGGCGCCGTACTACGCGGGCAATACCTTGCTGCAGACGGCCCGTATGGCAGGCTTGCGGGCGCCGTCTTCGTGTGAGATCGGTTCCTGCGGAACGTGTATGGCCCGCCTGACCGAGGGTGGCGCCCGGATGATCAACAACGATGCGCTCGATCCGGACGAGGTCGAGGACGGCTGGGTGCTGACGTGTCAGGCCCTGCCCACCACCCCCACGGTGCGGGTGGTCTACGAGTGAGCGATAAGGCGGTCCACGGTGGAGCGGATTCGATGACCAGGGTGGCGGTGGTGACCGGCGGCGCTTCGGGCATGGGCGAAGCGACATGCCATGAATTGGGCCGCCGCGGTCTGAAAGTAGCGGTCCTCGATGCCAACGAGCATGCGGCGCAACGTGTCACCGACGACCTGCGCGCCGAGGGTGTGACCGCGCTCGCGGTGGGCGCCGACGTCACCGACCGGCCTGCCGTCGAGCAGGCCTTCGCGAAGGTGCGAAGCGAGCTGGGCCCGGTGACGGTCCTGGTGACCAGCGCCGGCATGTTCGACTTTTCGGCCTTCTTGGATATCACCGCCGAATCCTGGTCGCGGATCATGGACGTCAACCTCACGGGCACCTTTCATTGCTGCCAGGTCGCGCTCCCGGACATGGTGGAGGCGAACTGGGGCAGGATCGTGATGATCTCGTCGTCGAGCGCACAGCGTGGATCCCCATTCGCCGCCCACTATGCGGCGTCGAAAGGCGCGGTGATCACGTTGACCAAGTCGCTGGCCCGCGAATACGCGCCGCACGGAATCACGGTCAACAACATTCCGCCCTCGGGCATCGAGACCCCCATGCAACATCGGGGCCAGGCGGCGGGCTACCTGCCCTCCAACGAGCAGATCGCCAGCAATATCCCGTTGGGCTACCTGGGTACCGGGGCCGATATCGCCGCAGCGGTGGGGTTTTTATGTTCGGAAGAAGCCCGATACATCACCGGTCAGGTCTTAGGTGTCAACGGTGGAGCGGTGATGTGATAGTGAGGATGCGATGACCAGAGCAGGGCGGCCCCCGGAGGGCTCCTGGACCGAGCACTACCCCGAATTGGGAACCGGTCCCGTCTCTTTCAGAGACTCGACGTCTCGGGAGTTCTACGAACTCGAGCGTGAGGCGATCTTCAAACGGGCCTGGCTCAACGTCGCCCGGGTGGAGGAGCTGCCTCGAGTCGGCAGCTATCTCACCAAGGAGATCGAGGTCGTCGGCGCTTCGGTGATCGTGGTCAAAGGCAGAGACGAGCAGATCCGCGCCTTCTACAACGTGTGCCGACACCGCGGAAACAAGTTGGTGTGGAACGACTTTCCCGGTGAGGAGACCCGCGGCACGTGCCGGCAGTTCACCTGCAAGTACCACGGCTGGCGCTACGACCTGCAGGGTGCGTTGACATTCGTCCAGCAGGAATCGGAGTTCTTCGACCTCGATCGGGCCGAATACGGGTTGCGTCCGGTGCACTGCGACGTGTGGAACGGCTTCATTTTCATCAACTTCGACGCCGAACCGCGCCAGACCCTGCGCGAGTTCCTCGGCCCGATGATCACCGGACTCGACGACTATCCGTTCGCGAAGCTGACCGAACGCTACGACTGGGTGGCCCACAACAACAGCAACTGGAAGATCTTCGCCGACGCCTTCCAGGAGTATTACCACGTGCCCTCGCTGCACTCACAACAGGTGCCTTCGGAGGTCCGCGATCCCAACGCCGGATTCACCTGTGGGCACTTCCAACTCGACGGCCCGCACCGGTTGGTCTCGACCGCCGGGCGCCGCCGCTGGCTGTTGCCACCGGAATATATGTATCCGATCGAGCGGGCCACCCGCAGCGGGCTCGTGGGACCCTGGCGGACCCCCGACATCGGCGAACTGCCGGCCGGGCTCAACCCGGGAGGGATCGAGCCCTGGGGTATCAGCAATTTCCAGATTTTCCCGAACATCGAGATTCTGATCTACGGCGGGTGGTATCTGCTCTACCGGTACTGGCCCACCTCGCACAACACGCACCGATTCGAGGCCTACACCTACTTCCACCCGGCGGGCACCGTGCGGGAACGCGTCGAACACGAAGTCGCCTCGGTGGTGCTGAAAGAGTTTGCGCTGCAAGACGCCGGGATGCTCGGCGGAACACAGGCGGCACTGGAATACGGGATCGTCGACGACTTTCCCCTGGGCGACCAAGAGATTTTGGTGCGCCATCTGCACAAGGTCGTCGTGGACTGGGTCGAAGCCTATCGCCGCGAACAGGATCCGGTGGGAGTGTGACCATGCAAACCCGGTTGCCCAGCGCATTCGCCGAGCTGGAGGACTACGCCCAAACCTGGTGCCTGGCAACCGAAACCGAACGCTGGAATGCAAGGGTCAGCGCGTCGATGCCGGAGCTGCGCGACTTCTACGACGCGTTCTTCCCGCGCCTCGAAGAGGCGATCGACTACTGCGATAAATTTCCGCTCGACAGCTTGCCTGACGACGCGCTCAATCTGTTGCAGATGATCTATTCGCTGATCATGGTCGCCATGGCGGTGGAGATCATGCATCAACCGGCCCCGGTCGACGCCGCCGACGCCGTCATGACCCGGACCGGCTGGCCGGTGCCCTGATTCATCCCCCCGGAAAGGAGCGACCATGGGTCTGCTCACCATCACGAAACTCACCGAGTCCGTCGGCGCCGAGGTCGCGGGCCTGGAGCCAACGGCGCTGGCCGGTGACGACTCGGTCGGTGCGGCGGTCTTGGATGCGTTGGAAGACAACGGCGTTCTGGTCTTCCGCGGCCTGCGACTCGACCCTGCGGCCCAGGTCGGCTTCTGCCGCCGGCTCGGCGAGGTCGATCACTCCTCCGACGGCCACCACCCGGTGCCCGGTATTTACCCGATCACCCTGGATAAGTCCAAGAATGCCTCGGCCGCCTACCTGAAGGCCACCTTCGACTGGCACATCGACGGCTGCACACCGCTGGGCGACGAATGCCCCCAGAAGGCCACGGTGTTGTCGGCGGTGCAGGTCGCCGAATGGGGCGGGGAAACCGAGTTCGCCAACTCTTACGCCGCGTATGACGCTCTGACCGATGCGGAGAAGCAGCGGTTCGGCACCTTGCGCGTGGTGCACTCGCTGGAAGCCTCCCAGCGCCGCGTGTACCCCGATCCCTCGCCGGAACAGGTGCAGCGCTGGCGATCTCGGCGCACACATGAACATCCTCTGGTGTGGACACACCGCAGCGGCCGCAAATCACTGGTGTTGGGCGCCTCCGCGGACTACGTCGTCGGCATGGACCTCGACAAGGGCCGCGCCCTTTTGGAGGAGCTCCTGGAGCGCGCGACCGTGCCGGAGAAGGTCTACAGCCACAGCTGGTCGGTCGGGGACACCGTGATCTGGGACAACCGGGGGGTGCTGCACCGCGCCGCCCCCTACGACCCGGATTCACAACGCGAGATGCTGCGCACCACCGTGCTCGGCGACGAACCGATCGAATGACCACCGCCGACCAACATCCCCAGCGCCTCACGCCGCTGCCCGGCGACGAGTGGGACGAACGCGCCCGCGCGGCGTTAGCATCCCTGATCCCCACCGAGCGGGCGAACCCCGTTGGCGCAGGCAATGTTTTGTCGACCATGGTGCGTCACCCCGATCTGACCGCGGCCTACCTGCCGTTCAACGCGTACCTGCTCACCCGGTCGACACTGTCGCCGCGGATCCGCGAAGTCGCGCTGCTTCGCGTGGTGCACCGCAGCGATTGCGGTTACCTGTGGTCGCACCACATCCCCATCGCCCTGCGAGCCGGCCTGTCCGAAGCCGACATCGACGACATTCGGTCCGGCCGCTGCGCCGACCGGACGGATCAGGCGGTGATCCGGGCGGTCGACGACCTGACCAGTGACAGCACCATCAGCCAAGCATCCTGGGATCAACTGCGCCGGCTGTTCACCGACCAGCAATGCATGGATCTGACCTTCACCATCGGCGGTTACCTGCTGCTGGCCTTGGCCGTCAACACGTTCGGTGTCCAGGAGGAGCACGGGTAATCCCGCAGTCAGCACAACCATGAGGTGAGACTCGGAAACGCTGGCGCATGTGCTATCGCGTCTGCGAATCAACCTTCTGCCCGGAGCGATGTTCACGCACTAGGAATTGCATTTCGCAACTTTTCGGTGACCTCTCAGTGGCGCGGTCTTACGCTGAGATACTGGGTCCGGGAGGTTGATGATGAAGATCGCATCCGTCATCGCCCGCCAACTGCTGGACTGTAAGGCTCGGCCGCTGGTCGAGGTTGAAATCACCACTGACACAGGCTATATCGGTCGCGGCGCCTCACCGACCGGCACCTCGGTCGGCTCGCATGAGGCCTTCGTCTTGCGTGACGGAGACGAAAGCCAGTACAACGGGCTCAGCGTGCATCGCGCCATCGCCGCGGTGACCGACGAAATCTCCCCCGTCCTGGTCGGCGCGGAGCTCGACGATCCGCGGTCCCTCGACAGGATCATGATTGAACTCGACGGCACGTCGGACAAACACCGACTTGGTGGCAATGCGATCTACTCCACGTCGGTCGCGCTGCTCCGCGCGGCGGCCGCGGCGGCGGGCATGCCCACCTACACCTACGTCGGTGCCCTGCTCGGGCTCAAACCCGCGACCACGGTCCCGGTGCCCAGCTTCAACATGATCAACGGTGGTCACTACGGCGATGTCTGCCAGACGTTCAGCGAGTTCCTCGTCGTGCCGTATCGGGCGGACTCCATCCAATCGGCGGTCGAAACGGGTGTGACCTTGTTCGAGGCGCTGGGCGAGGTGCTGGCTGCGCGGCTCGGCCGCGCGCCCCTGCTGGCGTCGTCGTACGGATACATCGCACCGTCCAGTGACCCGCATGTCGTCATGGAGGTGCTGGCCGAGGCCGTCGAGCGCGCGGGGTGCGCCGACGTTGTCGCGTTCGCACTCGACTGTGCGTCGAGCGAGGTGTACGACAACGGCTCTGCGACCTACGCATTCAATGGCGCGCGGGTGAACGCGGAGGCGTTGATCGACTATGCCCGGGGCCTGTCGCAGGAGTTTCCGATGTTGTTCATCGAGGACCTGCTCGACGGCGATGACTGGGCCGGGTTCTCCAAAGCGGTGCGGACCGTGAGCCGTTCGCTCATACTGGGCGACGATTTGATCGTCACCAATCGTGATCGTTTGCAGCGGGCCGTCGAGACGTCCGCCGTAGACGGTTTCATCTTGAAGCCCAACCAGGTCGGGACCATTGCCGAGGCGCTGGACTGCTTCGAATACGCCACGCGGCACGCTATTCTGGCGATCCCGTCGGGCCGGTCGGGTGGTGTGATCGACGATGTGGTGATGGACCTGGCGGTGGGACTGGGAGCACCGTTCCAGAAGAACGGCGCACCGCGGTCGGGTGAGCGCATCGAGAAGCTCAACTTCCTGCTGCGTGCGGCAGAAGGTATCCCGGACTGCACGCTGGCGGACGTGCCGGCACTGGTGCGGTTCTGAGCGCATCCGGATCAGCGGCCGGCGAACAACGCCAGCTCTATCGCCACCGCGGCCCCGCAGACCGCCGACACGATCGAAAGTGCTATCCAATCATTGAGTTTCGGCCGCGACGGTGCCGCCGAGATCTGACCGGTGCCGCCCCGGGCGGTGATCGCATCGCCCATCTCGTCGGCGCGGCGCAGTGTGACGGTGATGACCGCGACGACCACGTCGATCACATCTACCGCCCGTCGCCTCGCACGGGCCCTGCGGGTC
>NZ_JAICZA010000178.1 GCF_025933915.1 Mycobacterium sp. | reverse complement strand
TGGCGCCGGCCACCTCGGTGGTGTCGACCCCGACTACCGCAGCCACCAGCGTTGCGCCACCCTCGGCGCCGCCCACGCCCCCGGCCCCGGTGACCGGCGCCGAGGGCTTCGGCTACATGGTGGGCGGCCTCGGTCTGGGCATGGATTCGAAGGCGCAGACCCGGACCAGAACGGCACTGCCGGCCGCGCAGAGCGCCGCGGCTGCAGCGCGCGGGATGGTGTCGGAGCAGGCGCAGGGACGGCTACGCGGCCGTCCGCGCTCGGCCGTCGACCCGGGATACCGGTACGAATTCATTGACGCCGACGATGGTTCCGGTGTGGTCACGGCTACCCTGCCCGACCGGACCCTGGTATCGGAATCTGGTGGCTCGATAGAGGGGTTCACCGGGACCCTGCCCAAGCCTGACGTGCGGGCGGCGGGCCTGATCACGTTGGCCGGCAACGAGTCCGGTGACGGCGCCCGTCTGCCGATGCTGCCCGAGAGCTGGGACGGCCAGTAGGTCGCGGTCTATCGCGCCGCTAATCGAGATGCGCGGACAGTAACCAGGCTCCTAGGGACTTGCGGCCGTTGCCCTCGTCGCGAATGTCGGCGCCGGCGAAGACCTCAAAGCCCGCCAGAAAATTCTCGGGCACGTTGGCGTGGATACGCGCCGGCCGGATCTCGTCGATCACCCAGTACTTCGAGACCACATCGCGCAGCTCGTCTTCGGTGACCGCGTTGACCGGGCCATCGGCCGGCATCGCGGCGCGATCAAAGACGAGCACAAAGTACGAGGCCCCGGACGCGGCTGCCCGCACGATCGATTGCTGATAGCCGTCGCGCAGCTCCACGGGCATCGAGTGGAAAAGGGTGCTGTCGACGATGGTCCCGAAGCGGCCGTCGTATCCGGTGAAGGCGCTGATGTCCGCGACGTCGAAAGAGGCGCTGGTCAGACCGCGCTTGGCGGCCTTCTCGCGCGCCAACTCGATGGCGGTGGGCGACTGGTCCAGGCCCACCGTGGTGAAACCGCGTTCGGCCAGCGTCAGCGACACCGCCGCTTCGCCGCAACCGGCATCGAGCACGTCACCGTGAAACCTGCCGGCCTCGATGAGGGCCGCGATCTCCGGTTGCGGCTCACCGATGCTCCAGGGCGGCCGGTTGCCCTCGCCCATCTCGGGGGCCTCGCCCCGGTAGGCGGCTTCGAACATCTCTTGCGTTGGCTGGGTCATAACACTGTTTATATCAACCGGCCTGATACATGTCAATGAACTTGATATGTGGGGCCGGCGACCACCCGCAACGAAGGTCCGCCAAACCAAGACGCACGAAAGATGCGGTCCTCGTTGTGCAATTAGTGATCTCCGTCACCGCTGAGGGGCGCCGCGAAAACATTTGCATTCGATATGGGCCCCGCCCGTCCGGTTGACCGCCGTTGGCCACCCCCCCTACTTTCGTACGCAGAGGCCAGGCGCGCCCAACTGAACAACGATGTTCACCGCATTTGTCATCGCCTGGGTCAAACCGCTTCATCCAAAAGCCCACCGTCATCGACGAATTAAGGGGAGGACCCTTGCAGCACGCTGAACCGCCAGGTCGACGAGGTGTGAAGCAGGGCACATCGTCCCGCATGGATCAGCTTCGCGGCGCCGTCCAATACGACCTGCCGGCGTCATTGGTGGTTTTTCTGGTGGCGCTCCCATTGTCGCTCGGGATCGCAATAGCTTCGGATGCACCGGTTCTCGCCGGTTTGATCGCGGCGATCGTCGGTGGAATCGTCGGTGGATGGCTCGGTGGCTCACCGCTGCAGGTCAGTGGACCCGCCGCCGGACTCACCGTCGTTGTCGCCGATGTCATCCACCAGTTTGGCTGGGCCATAGCATGTTTCATCACCGTCATCGCAGGGATTCTGCAAGTCGCATTGGGATTCAGCCGTATCGCGCGCGCCGCCCTGGCGATCTCACCGGTCGTGGTGCACGCCATGCTCGCCGGTATCGGGATCACGATCGCCTTGCAGCAAGTGCACGTATTGCTGGGCGGGGCGTCGCAAAGTTCGGCATGGAGCAACGTCACGGGCTTGCCCGCGCAGATCGCCGGCGCTCATCGGCCCGGAATGGCGTTGGGTTTGCTGGTGATCGCGATTCTCGTTGCGTGGCGCTGGGTTCCGGCGCGGTTGGCCCGCATCCCCGGACCACTAGTCGCCATTGTGGTGGTCACGGCCATCTCGGTGGCGTTCCCGTTCCACGTATCCCGGATCGTCCTGAACGGCTCTGTGCTCGACGCGCTGCGGTTACCGTCGCTGCCACAGGGAAATTGGGGAGCCGTCGTGATCGCGGTGATCACGGTCACCCTGATCACCAGCGTCCAGAGCCTACTGACCGCGGTGTCGATCGACCGAATGCACAACGGACCGCGAACTGACTTCAACCGCGAACTGATCGGACAAGGCGCCGCGAACATCGCGTCGGGCGCGCTCGGCGGGCTGCCCATCGCGGGCGTCATCGTGCGCAGCGCAGCCAACGTGAATGCCGGCGCGAGAACCCGTGCCTCGACGATCATGCACGGTGTCTGGATCCTGCTTTTCGCCGTGCCCTTCGCCGGATTGGTCGAAAAGATCCCGACAGCTGCGCTTGCCGGCCTACTCATCGTCGTGGGGATTGAGCTGTTGAAACCGGCACACATCGAAACCGCTTTGCGCAATGGCGATCTCGTCGTCTACCTGGTGACCGTCGTCAGCGTCGTCTTCCTCAATCTGCTGCACGGTGTCATGATCGGACTCGCCTTGGCCGTCGTAATGACCGGATGGCGGGTGGTGCGAGCCAGGATCGAGGCCAAGCCCGTGGACGATGGATGGCACGTCATCGTCGAGGGGGCGTGCACGTTCCTGGCTTTGCCGCGGCTGACCGGTGTGTTGGCGACCGTCCCCGAACGCACGTCGGTGACCATCCACCTGCTCACGAACTATCTCGATCATGCGGCGCACCAGGCCATCAGCGACTGGCAACGACGGCACTGCGCCACGGGTGGCGAGGTCCGTCTCCGTGACAGGGTCGAGGTGGAATCCATTGGACACGAGGGCAATCCGCCGAAACCCCACCGCCGCAATGCACACCTGAGCCTGGTCGCTCAGCTGACCGCGGAGAAAGTGCATGACGCCGCACCGCTGGGGGCACTACCTCAGGTCGGCGGCCGCCCGCTCTAGTGCGCCAAGGTGGTCGTCGACATGCGCCAAGCCGGCCTTCATGGTGTTCAACGACAGGTGGCTGGCCCCAGCGGCTTTCCATGCGGCGATGTCGGCGGCGAGCGTGTCACGATCGCCGGTCCAGCTGACCCGGCCCTCCATTCCGAGGCTCTCCGGGTCGCGGCCCGCCAACTCGGCCGCGCGGTTGACCTGCTCGAGCGCGTAGTCCAGGCCGGGGCCAGGCGCCATCATCGGAAACCAGCCGTCGCCGAGGCGACCGGCGCGTTCGTAGGCACGATCAGAGGCGGCACCGAACCACACCGGGATCGGCCGCTGGGTGGGCAATGGCGCCAGCCCCGCCCCGGTCACGGTGTGGTACTTGCCGTCGAAGGTGACCGATCGCTGCGTCCAGAGCTTGCGCATGAGTTCGACCTGCTCCTCGGAGCGCCTGCCGCGATTGGTGAACGTCTCCCCGAGCGCTTCGTATTCGACGGCGTTCCAGCCCAATCCGACACCGAGCCGGAAGCGTCCGCCGGTGAGCAGGTCGACCTCGGCGGCCTGCTTGGCCACCAACACCGACTGTCGCTGCGGCAGAATGATGACGCCGGTGACGAGTTCGAGGGTGGTGACCGCGGCGAGGTAGCCGAGCATGACGAACGGCTCGTGAAACGTCGAGTCGATGTCGTAAGGGCCCTGAAAGCCTTGGTGCACCGTCGTGTCGGCGCCGACGACGTGGTCATAGGCGAGGATGTGGGTGAATCCGAGTTCTTCGACGCGCTGAGCGTAGGCACGTAGGACAGCGGGGTCCGAGCCAAGCTCGGTTTGTGGGAAGACGACTCCAATGCGCATTCCGGGTCCAACCGCGCGGTGGCATGGTTGCTTCCCGCGCGGCCCGTCGAGCGGTTGGGGTACGGGCTTCAAGCATGATGGGGGCGTGACGGCGGAGAAGGTCAGCGGCGTGCTGCGGATCGGCGAGTTGGAGCCGGCGCTCGAAGACGAGCTGACCGCGCGCTACGACATTCCGAAGCTTCCCGACGGCCCGGGGCGAGCCCGATTCCTGGCCGAGCACGCCGGCGAAGTGCGGGTGCTGGTGACCTGGGGGCCGCCCGGGGTCGACGCCGACACCATCGCGGCGCTGCCCAACCTGGAGGTCATCGTCAACAACGGCGCCGGGGTGGATCTGATCGATCTGGAGGCGGCAGAGCGCCGCGGTATCGGTGTGAGTAACACCCCCGATGTGTTGTCGGACACGGTCGCCGACACGGCGCTGGGCCTGATGCTGATGACGTTGCGCCGTTTCGGCGCCGCCGATCGCTACGTGCGCGCGGGCCGGTGGGCACGCGAGGGCCGGTTTCCGTACGCCAGGGGTGTCAGGGATGTCAGTGGCCTTCAGGTCGGCATCCTGGGCCTGGGCCGCATCGGTTCGGCGATCGCCACCAGGCTGCTCGGATTCGACTGCGCCATCGCCTATCACAACCGGCGCCGCATCGAGGGATCGCCGTACCGCTATGCCCCGTCGCCCGTGGAGCTCGCCGAGTCGGTCGATGTGCTGGTCGTCGCCACCACGGGCGACCACAACACCCGCAAGCTGGTCGACCGCGCGGTGCTGCGGGCATTAGGCCCCGAGGGATACCTGATCAACATCGCCCGCGGCAGCGTCGTCGACCAGGACGCGCTGGTGGAACTGCTGGCCGGGGGAGGGCTGGCGGGCGCGGGCCTGGACGTCTTCGCCGATGAGCCGCAGGTGCCGGCCGAATTGTGTGACCTCGACAACGTGGTGCTTCTCCCGCATATCGGAAGCGCCACGGCCCGGACCCGCAGGGCGATGGCGCTGCTGGCGATCCGCAACCTCGACAGCTATCTCGACACCGGTGAGCTCGTGACTCCGGTACTGGCACCACGCCGTTAGCGCCCGCGGCGCCACTTTCGACCCTCTGACCTGGCGATCCACGACGGAAACATGCCTGTGGCCGAAGCGATATCCGCAGGAGGTTATCGCTCCGGCCGCAACTGGGTATGTGGCTTTCATGAGTCCACTACTGCCGGAGACCGACGCGCCGGTGCGCTTGACGCTCGCCGGCACGGCCCGCCCCGAAACGGCGGCGAAGTGGCGCCGTGCCCTACAACACTGGCTGCGGCAGGAGGTGCGCGCGCCGCAAGAAATTCGTGAGGACGTCGTGCTCGGAGTCAACGAGGCCCTGGCCAACTGCGTCGAGCACGCCTACCGTTCCTGTCGCCAGGCCGGTGGGATGAAACTGCAGGCCAGCTACGATCCCGGTGCCGAGTCACTCCGGGTGTGCGTCAGTGACCGCGGAAGTTGGCGCAAGCCGTCATCGAGGCAGACCAACGACCCCCGCGCCTCGCGCGGCATCGCGCTGATGCACAGCCTCGCCGATCACTGCACCATCCATGCCCGACCCAACGGCACCAGCGTCTACTTGGATTATGCGACCGACGCGGATGGCGCTGGCCGACAATAACTTTCACGCAGCACGCCACGCGAGGTCAGCCGCCTGACGGCGCCGACGGCGTGAACTTGACCGGCATGCTCTCCAGGCCGCTGACGAAGTTGGCGGGCCGCAGCGGCAACGGATCCTCGGACACCAGCTCCATGTCGGGGAGGCGCTTCAGCAACCGTTCGAGCATCATCGACAACTCCAGGCGTGCCAACTGATTCCCCAGGCAGAAGTGGGTTCCGAAGCCGAATGCCACGTGGTTGTTGGGGTAGCGGTCAATTCGGAAGCGCTCGGGATCGCCGAACACCGCCTCGTCGAAGTTCGCCGATTCGAAAAGCAAGATGATCTTCTCGCCCTGCTCGAGCTGCGTGCCGTGGAACTCGAGGTCGGCGGTCATGGTGCGGGCCATGTTCTTGACCGGCGCGGTCCACCTCAGCATCTCTTCGATCGCATTGGGGAGCAGCGCCGCGTCGTTGACCAGTTGCTGGTGCTGTTGCCGGTGGCGAAGGATCTGGGCGGTGCCGCCCGACAGTGTGTGCCGGGTGGTCTCGTCACCGCCGATGAGCAACAACAACACCTCGGTCACGATCTCGTGGTCGGCCAGCTTCTCGCCATCGACCTCCGCCCGCACCAGCACGCTGACCAAGTCATCGGTCGGCTCGGCCTTGCGCGCCGCAATCATGCTCATCATGTACTCGGTGTAGGCGGCGAAGGCGTCAATCGAGACCTGAAAGTCCTCTTGCGCGGTCGTGCTGCTGAGCAGGGTGACCATGTCGTCGGACCAGCGCAGGAACATCTGGCGCTCTTCGGGGAGCACCCCGAGCATGTCGCCGATGACGGCCATCGGCAGCGGGGCGGCAAGGTCCCAGACGAAGTCGCACTCGCCCCGCTCACAGACGTTGTCGATCAACGCATCGCACAGCGCGCCGATCGAGGACTCCCTGTCCTTGACGCGTTTGCGGGTGAAGCCCGCGTTGACGAGTTTGCGCCGCAACAGGTGAGCGGGGTCATCCATCGCGATCATCATGGGCGGCGCGTCCTGGTCCGGCCGGATTCCACCCGCGTTGGAGAACAACTCGGGCGCCCGCTCGGCGTCGATCACCGCCTGATACGTCGCGGCAGCGGCCAGCCCGTTGCGATCCCGAAACACCGGCTCGTTCTCGCGCATCCACCGATAGATCGGTCGCGAGTCGCCCGCGTAGAACGCACCATCCGTCAGATCGATATCGGGCCGCGGCTGGTTGCGCGTATCAATCGTGCTTGGCACGGCTCACCCTTCCCCGAAGCGGGCATGCACTGTCTTACCGTGGACCTTACAGTAGGTGCGGTGGTAGGTATCGCGAACCCTCACGTCGGTCGCGGCGCGGCGCGCTCGCGTAGCGCCGTCACGAACATCTCATCCATCCGCGGGCTCACTTCGGCCAGGGTCGCCGCGCTGACGTAGCTGGCGGAGCCGAAGACGCGCTCGAGGGATTCCGCCGGGGTGGCGCTCCCGAGGGAAAGGCACAGACAGGCGACGCCGTCGCAACGGAGTTCCTCGAGCGCCTTGTTCGCATCGGCTTCCGCGTAACGTCCGTCGTAGCCGTCGTCATAGGGACACCCGTCTGACAGGACAAGAAGCAGCCGATTCGGCGCGCCGGCTTCGGTGTTGAGAATCTCGCCCGCGCCGCGGATCGCCGCTCCGAGGCGCGTATAACCGGACGGCTCAAGCTGATTGAGCCGCGCGCGTTGCGGGGCACCGAAGCGCTGTCCGAATGTTTTGATCGCCGGCAGGTGCACGGCGTGCCGTCCGTGGGATCGAAACGCATAGATCGCCACGCGGTCGCCGAGTTCCTCCAGGGTCATCGCCACGGTTGCCGCCGCGCGTCGCTGGTGGTCGAGGACCGTGTTTCCCTGTGGGTCGGCGTCGGTGGCCGATCCGGAAGCGTCGAGCAGAATGAGGACGCCGAGGTTCCGAACGAGATCGCGGCGCTGGGTGTAGATGGCCTCCGTCGGTGAACAGCCGGAGCGCAAGTCGACGCAGAGGTCGACGAGCGCCTCGATGTCCAGGTCGTCACCGTCGGCGCGGGCCCGTAACAGCTTGGGGCCGAGACCGACACGTGCCAGCCGTCGCCGTAGCTCATCGTCGGGTGACACGTGCGCCGCCGAGATGCGGGTGGGCTCGGTAAGTGGAAAATCGATCACTCGGCACCAGTCCGCCCGGTAGCGATTGTTGAAGACGTCCCACTCCGGATGCAGGGCACCGCCAATGCCCAATGCCGCGCCAGGCCTGCCATCGACGAAGTTGATTCGGGTCGGAAGTGGACGAGCGGTCGGGCCGACCGCTCGTGCCGGCCGGATCGAACGGACCTGAAACTCCCCGCCCGAAGCGCCGTCGCCGCGCGATGGCGCATCGCCCAACAGCTTTCGGAGAAAGTCCATGAGAAGCCGTGAACTAAACATCGGATTCTCGAACAGCTTGACGATCTTGCTTTCTTCGGATGGATGGTCGTCCTCGTCGTCGGGCTCCGGCGCGCCGACGAGCTCGATCGCCGCCCGGAGGTCCGCGTCCACGGCGGGCGTGGCCCGGCTGGCGGAAGACGCCAGGAGTTGCGAGGGCCTGATGACACCGAACCACTCCGGAGGGACGGCGACTTTTGTTGATCCCCTGGCCATTTCGAGCGACTGATCCGCGCTTGCGGTGCGGGGGTCGGTGTCGAGGCGAAGCGCCGC
>NZ_JAICZA010000111.1 GCF_025933915.1 Mycobacterium sp. | reverse complement strand
TGATTGGTGAGGATGGTCGCCTTGACATTGGTGTCCAACAGAAACGAGATCTCGTCGGCGCCGATGTAGCCGGGGATCCCCGCCTGCCAGAGCCCCGCTGCGTTCACCAGGACGTCGAGCCCGCCCAGGCGTTGCGCCGCGCCGGTGACCATCGCCGAGACGGCGTCGGCGTCGCGCACATCGCACTGCAGCCAGCTGGCGGCGAGGCCTTGCGGCGGCGGCGTCTGGTGATAGGTCGCGGCGACCTCGGCGCCGGCCTCGGTCAGGACTGCGACGGCGGCGGCGCCGATACCGGTGGCGCCGCCGGTGACCAGGATCCGCCGGCCTTGCAGGACGTTTTCCATGCCCGCGAGCGTAACGCCACGGTGAGATTCCGCTCGATTTTCCGCCGCGGCGTTACGCTCGCGAGCGCCGAACCGGTTACGTGCGCACCGCGATCGTCGAGAGCAGATCGGCGAGCCGGTCGGGCTGATCGACCATGGAGAAGGTGCGCGCTCCCTCGATCACCTCGAGGCGGGCGTCGGGAATGGTCGCCGCCAGCCGCACCCCGTCTTCCTGTGCGAAGAACACGTCGTCGGCTGACCACGCGACGAGCGTCGGCTTGTCGAAGTCGTAGAGCCGGGTCGCCACCGTCGTCGTCACCTCGGTGCGCATCGACAGCGTGAACTGGCGCAGGTCTTCGGCGATCGCCGGCAGCGAGAGTGCCGGGCGCACCCAGAGCTCGGTCAGGTCGTCGATGTTGGTATGCGCCAGGCCGTCGAACGCGCGCTTGCGCACTACCGGTGCCCGCATGGCCTGGGCGACGGCCCTGAACGTCGTCTTGGATTTGGCCGCCAGGATCACGGGTTTGAGGATGGGTGGCGGAAAGTGTTCGAACGCATCGCAACTCGTGAGGACCAGCGCGCCCAGCCGCTCGCGATGGTGCACGGCCACCAGCTGGGTGACGACGCCGCCGGTGTCGTTGCCGACCAGCACCACGTCCTGCAGGTCGAGCGCGGCGAGCACCTCGGCCACCATCCCGGCCACCCCGGTGATGGTCCGATCGGCGCCGCGACGCAGCGGCTCCGGATGCGCGCCCAGCGGCCAGGTCGGGGCGATGCAGCGCAGGCCGCGGCCGGCGAGGCGGTCACTGACCTGGCGCCACAGTTGGCCGCCCATCATGTACCCGTGCACGAACACGACGGGCCTGCCATTTTCGGGTCCGGTCGCTTCGTAATGAATGGTTCCGGCACTAATGTCGATCGTCGACATATCAGGACTCCTACTTCAGAGATACACTTACAAACAGGCTGTCTGTTCGTAAGTTACCAACAGGTTGTATGGAAAGCAAGAGACGCACCCAGGAGGAGCGCTCCGCGGCGACCCGCGACGCGCTGATCGCGGCTGCCCGCAAACTCTGGGGCCTGCGGGGATACGCGGAGGTGGGAACGCCCGAGATCGCCTCGGCCGCCGGGGTCACCCGGGGCGCGATGTATCACCAATTCGCCGACAAGGCAACGCTTTTCCGTGAGGTCGTCGAGGTCGTCGAGCAGGATGTGATGGCACGGATGGCCGTGGTGGTGGCCGAATCGGGGGCGGCGACGCCGACGGCCGCGATCCGGGCCGCGGTCGACGCATGGCTCGAGGTGTCCGCCGATCCCGAAGTGCGGCAACTGGTCCTGTTGGATGCGCCGAGCGTGCTGGGCTGGGCGGGATTTCGCGATGTCGCCCAGCGCTACAGCCTGGGCATGACCGAGCAGATGCTCACCGAGGCGGTCCGGGCCGGCGAGTTGGTCGAGCAACCGGTGCGGCCGCTGGCGCATGTGCTGATCGGCGCGCTCGACGAGGCGGCCATGGTCATCGCCACCGCCGACGACCCCGACCGCACCCGCCGAGAGACCCGTCAGGTGCTGCACCGCCTCATCGACGGGATGTTCGCCGCACGCTGACGGCCTTCGTCTGCCGAGCGTGCGTGTTTGCACACCGACACGCCGGTACAGCCGGCATTCTGCGCACGCTCGCATCAAACGCGAGGCGGTCAGTCTCCGCGAACTGCGGCGACGCCCGCGATGACGCCCTGGATGAGGCGGTCGAGGTGCTCGGCGTTGTCGATGGCCGGCGTGCCCGCGACGAAGGTCAGCATGATGCCGTTGATGAACGCCAGGGTGGCGGTCGCCTGGTCGTCGACCAAGGCCGGATCGGGTGCGCTGCCATCGGGATGCCATTGGGTGACGACGTCGCGGGCCAGAGCGTAGAGCCGGTCCGCGGACTCACTGAGAGCCGTGGCCAGTTCCGGGTCCCGGCCGGCGAGCAGTGCGAGCTCGTAGCGCGCCTTGGCGCGGGTCAGCCACGGTTCGCTGTTCACGTACATGACGATGCGGGCCAAACCGGCGGTGCCGGTGAACTGCGTGGCATGGTCCTCGGCCAGTTCGGCCATCATCGAAAAATCGGCGACGTCGAGTTCGGCCAGCCGGGTGGCCATGGCGTGCACCAGCGCCTTGCGGGTCCTGAAGTAGAACGACGTGGTGCCAGCCGGCACGCCGGCGTGGTCGTCGACCTTCGGGTGGCTGACACCGTGCACCCCGTTGCTGCCCAGCAGTTCGATCGCGGCGTCGGTGAGCTGGCGGCGCCGCTCGGGCGCGTTGTGCTTTCTGCGTGCAGCGATGCACCCCAGTTTATCGGCGCCAATCTCGGCCGCGATCTAGAACTGACCGCAGTTCGGTGCGGTGGGCTCTCCGTTGAAGCGGGCCGTGATCCACTGCATCGCCGGCTCACCGTCGACCAGCATCGGCAGTGCGTGGTTGATGATGAGCTTGTTGAGGAAGGGCGGCTCTTCGTTGGAGCGGAATTCCACGTCGGCGTCCTGGGCGCACCAGTCGCGTCCGAGCTGGTTGGCCGCGGTCCACGGCACCAGGGGGTCGTAGTGGTTGCTGTTGATCAGGACCGGCGCGTTGGGTTTGTAGCGCCCGATCCGCTGCGCCTCGAACAGGCTGTTGAACGGCTCCTCATTCACCAATTGGTCGATGTCCTCGGTGAAGTAGGGCTGTATGTGGCGAAACATGAAGTCCAGCAGGGTCTGGCCGACGCACTGGCGCGACACGGATTCGAGCATCGCCAGCCCGCGCGGGGTCATCTTGGAGCGAATGGTGTCGGCGAACTCCGGGTAGGCGGCCATCACGCTGTTGAGCGCGTACCCGACGACGCCGACCAGGACGCTGCCGTCCGCGTAGGGCAGAAGCTCCTTGAGGTCGGCCGGGGGCGCCCCGGCGTAGGTGCCGACGATATGGAGGTCGGGGGCGTATTGCGAGGCGAGCTCGGCCGCCGACGCGGACGCGCCGCCGCCCTGCGAATAGCCCCAAAACGCCACGGGCCCATGCGGATCCAACGATGTGCCGGGCAGTCGCATGGCCGCGCGGGCGGCGTCGAGCACGGCCTGCCCCTCGGCCACCCGCCCCACATACGTGTGCATCGACGCGGTGCCCAGGCCCTCGTAGTCGGTCATCACGATGGCGAAACCACGGGCGACCATGGTGGCGACGAACAGTTCCTCGTAGTTGAACATGATGTCCCAGCCACCCGAATAGTGGATGCCCTGGTTGAACATTCGCGACGGGGCGCACTGATTGCCCTGGCCCTGCGTGCCGGGTGCGTAACTGATCAACGGCCGTGGCCCGGCGCCCGGCCAGTCGTTGTAGGGCTCGAAGTAGGTGCCGGTGACCGCGATCGGGTTACCCCGGGTGTCGGTGCTGCGGTACATGATTCGCGTACCGGTCGCCATGATCGCGCCCAGCTGGCCCGACGGTTCCAGCACCAGCCGTGACGGCTCGGTCCGGATCAGGTCGCCGGGCCGGCCGGGTGGCAGCGGATCCGGCGGGGTGTAAAAGTCCGCGTACTGCGGCTCGTCGCCGCCGTCGGCGCGTGCGATCCCGGCTCCCACCAGTGCCGAAGCAATTATCAGCAGCACTGTTAAAACTCCCCCGGCCCGATGCATTACGGAACGGTAACAATCGACCGCCCGCCAGCGGAAGAGCAATCTCTAATTTTTTAGAGATTGGGCGCTCGCTAACGATGATTCCGGGAAAAGAATTGCCGCTGCGGGTGAGTCGGATGGCGGCGGCCCAGGCGATCGCGGCCCTGGGGCGGCGTGGTTACGTCGCCCGGTCCCCCGACCCGGTCGACGCGCGGCCGGCGCGCCCTGCGGGTAATGCGTTCCAACGCAGTCGCTTTGGAGAAGCGATGGCAGCACGTCCTGGGAGAGCGGCAGTGGCGGAGTTGGCCGTCAGGGCGTCTTGAGGAACACGTCGTTGAGCGTGACGGTGCGAAGGTTCCGGTCTCGGATGATATCGACGAGCTGCGGATAGACGTGCGTCACCGGCAGATGATTGAGGTGCCCGATGACGATCGCTTGCGGCGTGAAGTACTGATCGGCCATCTGCACGATGTACTCCTCGGTGATCAACGTCGAATCCGACAGCGAGCCCGACCACAGGGTGGGGACCTTGTAACCGAGGTCGGCGGCGACGGCGTCCACGGCCGCGTTGCGCTTGGCATACGGCGGCCGCCAATAGGGCTTCGCGCCGATCCCGTACGTCTTCTTCAGGAACGCGTCGTTACGGGTAAGCTGTTCGGCGACTTGCTCTTTGGACAGTGTGGTCAGGTCCGGGTGTGACCAGGTGTGGTTTCCGAGTTGGATCTGCCCGCTGTCGACCAACGGCCGAAGCAGCTCAACGTTGTCGGTCCACGAGTCGTAGACCCCGTTGACGAAATACGTCAGCCGCACGCCCGTGTCCTTGGCGAACTGCGTGTAGGCGCGCACCACGTCGCTGTTCACACCGTCGTCGACGGTCAGCGCGAGCAGGTCGCCTTCGCCGGGGAGCCTCATCAGCGCACCCCCGCCGGGCAGCGGAATGCGGGCACTGAGCGGTGGCGGCGGCAGGAGCGCCTGCGGGGCGGTAGGGCCGGAAGTCGGGACTCCGGCCCCCGGCGTCTGGGCGAAGGTACGCGGCTGCGGGTCGATGATGAGTCGGGCCGCTCCGACGCCGGCGACCACCGACGCGGCGAGCGATCCAAGGAACTGACGGCGGTTCATGGCTGAGACGGGACGGCGTCGATCACAGGCAGGCGCGGGCAGATCAATGGCGGATTCGGCCCGAATATTCGGAAATGGACGGTGGCGCGTTGCGTGGCAAGCGGGTCCCCGCGGGAACCGCCGTCAGTGCAAAACATCGAGGCCACAGCAGCGAACCGTACCATTCGGAGGGCACTTAAGTCGGCTGCGTTACGGGAGGGTCAGCTGTGAATTTTCGACTACTGCTGCTGCGGCCGGTAAACGCGAGCCGACCAGCGGGAATCAGTGCGGTTTTCCGGCGCTTCGTTGCGGCAGCTGCACGGGTTCGGCGTCGGGGGTTCCGAGCGTGGAGGCCAGCCACGGCAGGGCGGTGGCAAACGCCTGGGCGGCAAACGGCCAGTCGTGCTTGCCCGGCTGGGTGACCACCGCGCAGGCGATGCCGTTGGCGGTGCCGACGGCACACAGCGTGTTCGCCGCGACGTCCTGCCCTTCGGGGTTGGCCGCCGGATCGCTGCTGGACGCGATAAGGGCGGGATTGCCTTCCGGTGCGACGTTGTGTGCACCCTCGGATCCCGGCACGTCGAACCATCCAGACAGGTCGTCGTAGTGACCGTGCTTCGTCATCACGGTGACCGGGTCGAAGGCGGCCCAGGCGTCGTGATTGCCGCCGAACAGCCGGGCGACGGTTTGATCCGTGGAGCCGCCATTGGGCCCGCGGTCACCCGCGATGTCCACGAATGCGCTGAACAGCTCCGGATGCATGACGGCCAGGTCGACGGCGCAGGTACCGCCCATCGACCATCCCGCGACGCCCCAGTTGGTGCGATGCCCGCTGACGCCGAAGTTCGACACCATGAACGGGATGACGTCCTTGGCCAGGTGATCGGCGGCGTTGCCGCGGGGACCGTTGACGCATTCGGTGTCGTTGTCGAATGAACCGGTCGGATCGACGAACACCAGCACCGGGGAGAACCCGTGGTGGGCCGCCGCGAAGCTGTCGATGGCGGTGAAGGCGCCGCCGGGGCCCAGCCAGTCGGCCGGGGTGTTGAAGGCCGAGCTGATCATCATGACGGCCGGCAGCCGGGGCGGGGGATTGCTGTTGAACCATGCGGGCGGCAGGTAGACCAATTCTCGGCGGTGGGCGAAGTGGGAGGCGTTGTCGTCGATGTCCACCGGCACCACCACGCCCTTGGTCGGCCTGGTCCCGGCGATCTGCATTTCGGTGACCCGTAGCCGGTCGACCTGGTCGGGCAATGGCACCGATGTGAGCTGGTTCCACGCGGCCAGCGCAGTGGGGAAGTAGCCCACCCAGCCGTTGAGTGCCATGCCCGCGCACAGGACGCACAGCGGTATCGACAGCACCGCCACGCCGCGACGCCACCAGCGCACGCCGCGCCAGCCCACCAGAAACACCGCGACCGCCAGGCCGCTCAGCGCGATCCACAACCACAGCGTCGTCGGTGCCGGATCCCCCGCCACCCCGAGAGAGGTGATGTACCAACGCGATAGCGCGGTCACCGCGACCGCCGCGATCAACGCCACCGGCAGCACTCGCTTGAGCCAGCTTCGCGCGCGCCATTGGATCGCGACGATCAGCACGAGTACCGCCAAGCCCTGCACGGCCGGCGGAAACCAGCCGTGCAGCAAGGACAACTGTCCCAGGAACTGCTCCAACGGTCGTGACCTTTGCTAGATCGATCGCTGCGCGCGGTGATTGGCGTGATTGGCGTGATTGTCAGGGGGCCGGTCGGGGTCTCGTGAGACGGCGGCCGGACCCACTATCCCACACGACCGCGGCCCGCCGGCCCATCGTCGGGCCCGGGTCATGCGTCGGTGATGACGCTGGCGACCGAGCGCAGCCGCAGGCTGTTCCCGACGACGAGAACGCTGGAGAGTGCCATGGCGGCGCCGGCCAGCATCGGGTTGAGCATGCCGAGCGCCGCGAGGGGGATCGCGGCGAGGTTGTAGCCGAAGGCCCACGCCAAGTTGGCCTTGATGGTCGCAAGCGTGCACCGGGCGAGCCGAATCGCGTCCACGGCCGCTCGCAGGTCGTCGCGGATCACGGTGAGGTCGGCTGCTTCGATCGCGACGTCGGTGCCGGCGCCCATGGCCAGGCCCAGATCGGCGGAGGCCAGTGCGGCGGCGTCGTTGACGCCATCGCCGACCATGGCGACCACCTTGCCCTCGTCCTGCAGACGCTTGACGGCGGCGACCTTGTCGGTGGGCGTCGCGTCGGAGATCACCTGGGCGATGCCGAGCTCGTCGGCGATGCGGGTGGCGACGGTGTGGTTGTCGCCGGTGAGCAGCACCGGGGACAGGCCCAGCCGGCGGAATTGCCGCACGGCTTCGGCGCTGGACGGTTTGACGGTGTCGGCGACCACCAGGATGCCCCGGGCCAGGCCGTCCCAGCCGACGGCGATGGCGGTCTTGCCCGCGCGCTCGGCGCCGGCTTTGGCCGCCGACAGCACGGCGTCGAGGTGTACCCCGCGCTCGGCTAGCAGGCCCGGGCGCCCGACGACGACGGCATGGCCGTCGACCGTGCCGTGCACGCCCATGCCGTTGATCCCGGTGAAGTCGGTGGACGCGGGAAGCGACCCGTGGTGCGCCGTGGCGCTCCGGGCGATTGCCTGCGCGATGGGATGTTCGGAGGCGGCTTCCAGGGCACCCGCGTATCGGAGCAGCGTTGCGCGGTCGGTCCCGGCCACGCCGATCACGTCGACCAGGGCCATCCGGCCGGTGGTGACGGTGCCGGTCTTGTCGAGCACGATCGTATCGATCTTCCGGGTGGATTCGAGCACCTCGGGCCCCTGGATGAGGACGCCAAGCTGAGCCGCGCGGCCGGTGCCGACCAGAAGGGCGGTCGGAGTCGCGAGCCCCATCGCGCACGGGCAGGCGATGATGAGCACCGCGACCGCCGCCGTCAGCGCGGTGGTGAGCGAGAAGCCCGCCGCGAGCCAGCCGGCCAGCGTCGCGACCGCAAGCACCATGACGACGGGAACGAACACACCGGAGACGCGGTCCGCGAGGCGCTGCACCTGGGCCTTGCCGGATTGGGCCCGTTCGACGAGCTGGGCCATCTGCGCCAGCTGGGTGTCGTCGCCAATCCCGGTGGCGCGGACGACAAGCCGGCCGCCGGCGTTGACGGTGCCGCCGGTGACGGCGTCGCCCTCGCCGACCTCGACGGGAATGGACTCGCCGGTCAGCATGGAGGCGTCCACGGCCGACGAACCCGCGACCACGATCCCGTCGGTCGCGATCCTTTCACCGGGACGCACGACGAACTCGTCACCGACCGCCAGCCGCTCGATCGGGATGTGGGCCTCGGTGCCGGCACGCAGCACCGCGACCTCCTTGGCGCCCAGCGCCAGCAGTGCGCGCAGCGCGGCGCCGGCGGTCCCCTTGGCCCGCTTTTCGAAGTACCGGCCGGCCAGGACGAACAGGGTCACGCCCGCAGCCACTTCGAAGTAGACGTGGCAGGGGGTGTCGTCGCGCCCGATGGTCAGCTCGAAGTCGTGCTGCATGCCCGGTTGCCCGGCCGTCCCGAAAACGAGGGCGTACAGGGACCACAGGAACGCGGCCAATGTCCCGATCGAGACCAGGGTGTCCATGGTGGCGGCGCCGTGTTTGACATTGGTCCAGGCGGCCGCGTGGAAGGGCAGCCCGCACCACATGACGACCGGAGCCGTCAGGGCCAGCGATACCCAGTGCCAGTGGTGAAACTGCAGCGCGGGAATCATGGCCATGGCGATCACCGGTCCGGCCAGCACGGTCGCGGTGATCAGACGCCTGCGCAGCGACGTCAGCTCGGCGTCGCGCTCCGGCGAGTGCCGCGGTAGGGCGGCCGCGTAGCCGGCCTTTTCGATCTCGGCGATCAGGAGCTGCGGGTCGTACCCGGCGGGGGCGGTGACGGCGGCCTTCTCGGTCGCATAGTTGACCGTGGCGGCGACACCGTCGAGCTTGTTGAGCTTCTTTTCGATCCGGGCCGCGCAGGAGGCGCAGGTCATCCCGGTGATCTCGAGCTCGATAGAGAGTGTAACGGCTGAATCGTTGTCGTCGGGGAGGATGCCCTCGTCGATGTGCCGCGGGGGCGTGCTCATGCGACCGGGACGGCCTGGAACCCGGCCTCGTCGACCGCGCCGAGGACGGCGTCCGCGTCGATAGGCGCCGAACTCGTGACGACGAGCAGGCCGGTGTCGGCGCTGACCGTCACGCCGTCGACGCCGGGGATCCCGGCCACCTCGCTGCGGACGGCGGCCTCGCAGTGCGCGCATGTCATCCCGGTCACCCGATATTCGCTGGTGGGCATGCCGCTCCTTCTCGATACCCCGCCGCAGGTCTTGACCCCACCATTGTGCCTGCCCGGCGGTTCGGGCTATTGCCGCAGGTGCGATCCGCCGCCGATGTACCAGACCTGACCGGTGATCCACTCGGCCTCGTCGGACAGCAGGAACGCGGTGATCGCCGCGAGGTCGTCCGGCTTGCCCAGCCGGCTGGTCTTGCCGAACGTCAGGAAGGCCTGCTGGAGCGCGACGTCGTTCTGCCGCTCCTGGGTTTCGCCCATCACCAGGCCGGGCATGACGCCGTTGCTGCGGATGTTGTGTTTGCCCCAATTGACGGCCACGTGCCGGGTCAGGTGGTTCACCGCGGCCTTGGAGGCGCCATAGGCGACGTGTGATGGGTCGCTGCCCAGGGCGGCGCCGGACGAGGTGTTCACGATGCTGCCCCCGCCCCGCGCGAGAAGGTGCGGCAGGACCGCGCGGATCGTGCGGACATACCCCATCAGGTTGACGTCGAGCGTGCGCTGCCAGACGTCCAGCTCGGTATCGAGAATCGTGGTATCGCGTCCCAGGTTGTCCTCGGACAGGTCGGCGCCCACGTTGTGCAGGCCGTGAACGGCGCCGAACTCGGCGATGGTCGCGTCCACGAGGTGCTGCACGGACCGTTCGTCGGCCAGGTCGAATTCGATGGCGATGGCACGGCCGCCGGCCGTCTCGATCCGCTCGGCGGTGGCGGTGGCGCCGGCGATGTTGGTGTCGCCGATGGCGATGCGCGCGCCTTCGGCGGCAAGGCGTTGGGCGGTGGCCGCGCCGATCCCGGTGGCACCCCCGGCCACCAGGAATACCTTGTCGAGCAGGCCGCGCATCAGACGTACCCGACGCCGATGTCGACCGAAACCTGGGTTGCGGTAACCAATCGGGACTGATTCGAGGCCAGCCAGGCCACGGCGTCGGCGATGTCCTCCGGCTGCGCAATACCCTCGGGCAGTAGCGGTTTGTGCATGCCCCGCAGGTGCGGGTAGTCGTCGGCGGCCGCTTGCAGTGCTTCCCGCATCCGGCCGGTGCCCATCGGGGTGGCGACCGCCCCGGGGTTGAGGCTGTTGACGCGAATGTTGTAGCGGCCGAGTTCGGCGGCGAACGCCCGCGCCATCCCGACCACGGCGTGTTTGCTTGCGGTGTAATGGATCATGAACGACTGCATCTTGATGCCGGCCGCCGAACCGATCAGGATGATCGAGCCGCCGCGGCCGCCGTCGATGATGTGCCGTGCCCCGGCCATCACGGTGTTCCAGGTACCAATCACGTTGGTGTCGATGGTGTCTCGGAATGCCTGCGCGGTGATCTGATCCCAGGGTGCGGGGCTGCAGATCCCGGCGTTGGCGACGATCACGTCGAGCCGGCCCAGTTCGCCCACGGCGCCCTCCACGGCGGCCGACAGCGCGTCCAGGTCGCGGATGTCGGCCTCGGCGGTGATGATCCTCTGGCCGTTGGCGCCCACCAGTCGCGCGGTTTCGGCCAGATCGTCGGGCGTCGGCGAGTCGTAGGGGACGCTCGGCGGCAGCGGCCCGGCGAGATCGACCGCAATGATGTCGGCGCCCTCGGCCGAAAGGCGCTCGGCGTGCGCCCGGCCCTGCCCGCGCGCTGCACCGGTGATCAGCGCGACCTTTCCCGAGAGTGACTGGTTCATGTGTGGTGTGGGTTCCTTTCAGTCGCGCGCGATCTTGTCGAGCGGGTTGGAGCGTTCCAGCATGCCGTATGTCTCTTCCCCGTCCCATCGGTAACGCACACCGGCCTGCTGGACGGCGGGGAACTCGGCCATCTCCTGTTTGAGGGCGTGCATGGAGTACATGTCGTCGTCGTGGTGGATGTCATGGGTGGAAAACACTGTCTCGCCGTCGATTTCGACAAGGCCGTCGGCTGTCTCCAACGCCAGCGAGACGTCCTCGCCGAGCGGTCGCAGGCGCATCAGCCACGGCGCCCGGATCGCCCGGGCCGGGACGAGGCCGCCGTCGCCGGTGAAGATGAATCCCTCGTTGAAGGTGGGCTGGCCGTCCGGACGCGGCGGGTAGGCGATGTAACCGAAGGCCCGGCCGCTGCCGAACACGGCCGACTGCCAGCAATGTCCCCAGAAGCCGGCGAGTTTGCGCACCCCGGTACGACGGATCCGCAGGCCGCTCCCGGTGAACGTGTGGCGCTCATTCGCCACCCGGAATTCCCCTGTGGCGGTGAACAATTGCTCATATCGCGGACCGCCCATGATCTCGCCGACGGCGGTGGTTTTGAGCTGGGTGTCGGCGTCGCGCTGCAATGCGCCCTGGACCCACGGGGGCACGGCCATCTTCGCTTCGACATGGAAGCCGATGTCGACCGAGGGACCGTCCTTCTTGCCGTCGACCAGGTCGGTCGACGAGGTCTGTACCGCCGGTCCGTCGTAGGACATCGTCCAGGTATCGAAGGGTTCGATGCACTGGAATGCCAGGCCGCCGGCGCCGAGCACGGTCGGCCGCCCGTCGGCCCCGCGGGAGGGCAGCGACGGCCCGTTGGTGCGCAGCCGGTAGACCCGCCCGTCGGGAAACGCGGCGTTGACTTGAATGTCGTGGGAGTCCCAATTGGCACCCACCGCCTCGATTCCGATGCGCGGCAGGCCGATCTCGCCGCGGTCGTCGACGACCCAGAAGCTCACCGAGTCGCGCATCTCCGGATCCTCGGGGCGCTGCGCCAGCACGTACTCGCGCGACGGGTCGATGCCGCCGGTGAGGTCAACAGCCATTGTTCTTCTCGCTCCTTACATTTGGATGCCGCGTCCACCGCCCCGCGCTGTCCACATAGCGGGCGAACCGCGGCCGAACCACGTCGAGGTCGATACCGAACTCCACCGGGTCGGCGTGCGAACTCGGCTCACGCTCGGAGGCGGCGTGCTCCCACCAACTGTGCATCCGGGCTCCGAACTCGTCGGACACCGCGACCCCCAGCCAGGCGTACAGGCCGGTCACCTCACCGACCGGGTCGGCCTGCATGGCGCGAAAGTCGATGTCGTAGAACCGATCGTCCGCGCCGTCGGCGCGAAAATCCAGTGCCCGCTCCATGCCCAGCGACCAATGCTCGACGTTGAGCCGACCGATGTAGCGGCGGTCGATCTGGGTGTTGAACGACCCGATGATGTCCGCGTACAGATCGGCCACCGACAACAGGACGTCGGTGGGGTCGCGATGGGTCATCACGAACCGCGCGTCGGGGAATACCGCGTCCAGGGCGTCGAGCCACAACACGTGCGACGGGCATTTCAACCGCCACGGCCGTTCCGGCTCGCCCCACTGCAGTAGTTGCATCACGCGGCGCTGGTAGCGAAACGTCGGGGTGAGGTCTGCCTGCTGCACCAGCCACGTTGAGTACGAGGGGATTTCGGCGAACGACTGGAAGATGTGCGATTTGAAATCGAGCGCCATCAGCTCGTGGCACTCCATAGGACCATGCGTGTCGCCGGGAACGTGGTAGCGGGTGCCGACCATCTCGCCCTTGTCGGGCGGCACGCGCGGGTCCACGCCCCGCACGGTCGAGGGCGGCGGACAGGGTTGCGTCGACTCCCACCGGCGCAGGTATCGCACCTCGGGATCCTGGGCCAGCAGCATCGACAGGGCGGTGGATCCGGTCCTGGGCAATCCCAGACCGACCAGCGGCTCACGGATGGGCACGTCGCCGATCTGCGGGTGCCGCCGAAACCAGTCCTCGACCTGGAGTCGCTGCGTCAGGTACCCGACGATGCGTTGCCGCAGAAAGGCTTCACCGCGCCCGTTCAGGTGCGCTTCGTTGCGCAACGCGGACAACAGGACGTCCAGGCCCTCGGTGAAGGAATCGTCACCGAAGTCGGTGAGGCCGGTTTGCGCCGCGGCCTGATCCATCACCTCATCGGTTGTCTGCACGGCCATCTCCCTGTGTCCTTGGTGAAAGGCATTGTGGCAGCACTCAACCCATGCATTGCCCGCCGGCGACGTCAATGGTCTGCCCGCACAGGTAGTCGGCCGCCTCGGAAGCCAGGAACGCAACCATGTTGGCGGCTTCCTCGGGCAACGAGGCGCGCCCCAGCTGAACCTGGTGGGTGATCGCTTCCTGGATGGCGCCGCGGCCGGCGCGTTGTCTGTCGTCCTGAGGGTCGAGCAGGTACTGGCGCATCTCCGGTTTGATCATGATGCCCGGCGCCACGCCCAACACGTTGACGCCGCGAAGCGCGACCTCGTGCGCGAGGTTTCGGGTGAACCCGATGACCCCGGCCTTGCACGCGTTGTACACGACCAGCCCGCGCTGCTGGATGCGGCCGCCGACCGACCCGATGTTGATGATCTTGCCGGAGCCCTGGTCCAGCATGTGGCCAAGGGCGGCGTGCGCCCCGTACATCATCATCGTCAGACTGCCCAGCACCGTGTAGTCGATGTCGTCTTTCGTCTGCTTCTCGAAAGGCCCGGCGGCGACCATCACCGGGTTGTTCACCATGATGTCGAGCCCACCGAGTTCACGGTGGGCTTGTTGCACCGCGCCGTGCACCTGGCCCCAGTCGGACATGTCGGCTTTGACGGGAATAGCCCGCACCCCCCAGCGCTGCTCGACTTCCTTCGCGCGGCGTTCGACCTTCTCGAAGGTGCGGCCGATGAGCGCCACCTCGGCGCCGCAGCCGGCCAGCCTGTTGGCGATCGCCTGCCCCAGGCCGTCGCCGCCGGCACCGGTGACGAAGGCCTTCTTGCCGGACAGGTCCATCAGCTCTGTCACTCGCTTGCCGACGATGTGCTCCGGTAAGCGATCCAACCCGAGCAGCTGCACCCAGTCCTGTTCGTCCTGAACCGTCATCGTCGACCTTTCTTCAGCCAGACCGGGACGGCATCGCCGACCCCACCTCGCCGACGATATGGCGGCATCACTGCCAGCAGGTAATACCAATTCGGGAAACCAGTCATGCCGCATTTGTATGGCTGGTAGATGTGGAGGCGATGGATACCCACCGGCTCAAATATTTTCTGCGGATCGCGGAGGAGGGCTCGATCACCCGCGCGGCCGCGGTGCTGGGCATTGCCCAGCCGGCGCTGAGTCGCCAGATCCGGCTGTTGGAGGAGGACCTCGGCATCACGCTGTTCGAGCGGACCCGGCGGGGCGTGCATCTCACCGAGGAGGGTGAGCGGTTGCGCTCTTCGACGGCCGCGCCGCTGCGTCAGCTGGAGCTCGCGGTCCGGTATGCGGGATCGCCGTTGGCGCGGATCGAGCGGGGGCTGCTGTTCGGCATGGTGCCCACCGCCGCCGGCGTCCTGGCCGCGCCACTGGTGGCAAGCCTGGGCGCCGCGTTCCCGAATGTCCATTTCCACGTCGCCGTGGCCGAAACCGACGACCTGGTGCAGCGCCTGCTCAAAGGCGCGGTCGACCTCGCGGTGATCAACCCGGTCTCCGACGACCGGCTCTTCTACCGGCACCTGGTGATCGAGGATCTCCTGCTGGTCGGAGGGCCCGCGTCGGATCTCTCGCCCGCCAACCCGATCCGCTTCACCGAGCTGGCCAAGCTGCCGCTGGTTATGCCCAGCGCACAGACCGGTGTTCGAAACACGTTGGAGAACACCGCACTTCGCCTCAAAGTTGCCATCACGGCCCGCTTTTCGACCGATTCGGTGGAGGTGTGCAAGCGCCTGGTCGAGTCGGGGCTCGGGTACGCGGTGCTGCCCTTGGCGGCGTGCGGCGCCGACGTGGAGGCGGGACGCCTGCGGTGCACCTCGATCTGCGAGCCCCAGATCAACCACCGGCTCGGCGTGGCCGCCACCTCGGCGCTGGAGCTGCCCCGCGAATTCGCGGCGAAGATCGGAATCGTGTTGCGCGAAGAGGTCGCGCGGTTGACCAAATCCGGTTTCTGGCCGGCGCGTTTCGAGCCGTCGCCGGTGTGGGACCCGAGCATTCCCGAGCCTCGGAACTGAACGGGATTACGCTGCCGGGTAGCGGAAAGGAGATTCGCAATGACCGTCACCGTTGTCGACCGGGGACCCCGCCAGGTGAGTCGCAGAGTCGAGGTGGCCGCGCCGGCGGCCGAGCTTTATGCCATCGTCGCCGATCCGCGGCGGCACCACGAACTCGACGGGTCGGGCACGGTGCGCGACAACATCGCCATGCCGCCGCAACTCCTTGAGGGCTCGAAGTTTTCGACGCACATGAAGATGTTCGGCGTGCCCTATCGCATCACCAGCACGATCACCGCACTGACGCCGAACGAAGTGGTCGAATGGCGCCACCCGGTGGGTCACCGCTGGCGGTGGGAATTCGAGGCGGTGTCACCCACCCTGACGCGGGTCACCGAGACGTTCGACTACCGCGATGCCGGTGCGATCAAGAACAAACTGAAGTACTCCGAGCGGATGGGTTTCGCCAAGGCGAATGCGTCGGGCATCGAGGCGACGCTGACCAAACTGCGGGATCGCTACGCGGGGTGATCAATCCGCCGCCGGAT
>NZ_JAICZA010000189.1 GCF_025933915.1 Mycobacterium sp. | reverse complement strand
GACCGACAGGCCGACCGTGTGCACCTTGACCATCGTCTGCTGCATGCCCGCCATCGGCAGCCGCGGATCGGCGGGGGCGACGGCGCTGGTCTGCACCTCGACCACCACGTCCGGCAGCGCCTGCGTTTTCTCGGCGGGCACGTAGTCGTAGCCGCCGGCGAGGGTGGCGCTGCTCGCGCGGGCCCACGCGACGACGGCCTGAGTGATCTCGGTGGTGGTCATGCCAACACGATCTCACGGCCGAGGCGGCGCGTGCTGTCCGCGGTCTCCGCGACCGCCTGCTGCTCGGCATCGTCCACCCAGTCGGTGAACGGGTGGTAGCCGGACACGACCGGCGCCAGGAAGTACGGGCCGTCACCGGCCAGGTCGCGGCCGTCGGCGTGCACGGTCAGCGCCCGCTTGACCTTCGGCACGATCGCCAGCACACGGTGCCCGAACCGGGTGACCGGCAGGTAGTCGTAGCCGTTCTTCGGGTCCCGGGCGTACGCGTAGATGCTGGTCCGCGGCTGGCTGGGATCGTTGAAGAACGGCGCGGCACGGATCGAGCCGCGCACCCGACCGGAGTCCTCCGGCGCATGCTCACGGTAGGTGTCCTCAAGCACCCGGCCGAGCCGGCGGACCTCGCGGATGGTGGCGTCCTGCGCGGCGCGTTCGGTGCGCGTGAACGCGGCGGCCACCGGCCCCTCCCCCTCGAAGGTGGCGCGGAGCAGCAGGTCGTTGCGGCGCGGCACGTCAGCTTCCCGTCGGGGTGGTGCGCCGCAGCCTCAGCGCGACGTGCGGCAGCAGCGCGTGCGCGACGGCCTCCACGATCCGGTAGCGCTCGCCGTCGACCAGCAGGCTGACGTTCGGCTCGCGCAGCATCGAGAAGTAGGCGAGGCGTGACTCGCCGATGTGCGTGAAGTTCACGCCGGTGCCCGACGACGCGGAGGACTGCGCGGGCCAGATCGAGCAGGCGACGTCGCTCTCGATCACGTTCCCGGCCTGGTCGATCAGCTGCCCGGTCTGCCGGAACGGCAGCGGGGTGCTCACGCCAGCCCGCCGATCGGGCCGCGCCAGATCAGGTCGTTGGACAGCAGCCGGATCGCGCGGGGCGACAGGCCACCGACCTCACCGATGCTCAGCGACAGGTTGCCCTGACGGATACCGGTCAGCCCGAGCTTGCGGCTCGCCGCCACCGTGGACGACAGGTCGTTGACGTCGGCGCGAGCCGTGTCCTCCATGTCGATGCGCAGCGCGGCGCTGACGGCATCCGGAACCTCATCCCACCCCCAGGTACCGGTCAGCGCGATCGCGCCCCTCCTGGACGGCCAGACGCGCTCCTGGTCGATGCCCTGCACTGCCAGCATCATCCGCGAGTACGCGGAGCCACCGGTCAGGGAGAACAGCAGCCGGGTTCGGTCGTCGCTGACCACCACGTCACCGACCGCCCACGGCTCATCGTTGACCGACAGGGCGGTCAGCGTGGCCAGGCGGCGCGGCAGGTACAGCACGCCGTCACCGGACCCGTCGACCGTGTACGTGGCGACCTCGGTGTCGAAGCTCTGCCCGCAGTAGGTCTCGACCGCGACGATCGCCGCGGTGCGAAGCGCCTCCTGATCGGGCTCGGCCGCCCCCGTGAGTTCGGGGACGGCCGATGCCGCGACCAGTTCAGCTGCGGTGGGGTACCCCACCGTGTGCCCCTCAGGCCTTGGAGCGGCGCGAGCGCGAGCGCGGCTTGGTGTCGCCCTCCGACTCGCCGTCGTCGGAGCCGTCGCCGGACCCCTCGGACTCGTCGTCGTCCGCCGAGCCGTCCTCGACGTCGCCGGCCTCGGCCGACAGCTGCTCGATCTGCGCCTTCTGCGCCTGGTCGAGACCGGGATGCATCGACGGCGCGGCCTCGATCTCGCGGGCCACCTGGTCGATGCCGGGCTCGCCGTACGCGATCAGGTCGTTGGCGTCCTTCGGGTTCGCCCGGACGGCCTGCTTGGTCGTGATGACCCCGTTGTCCGGCCCGTGCGGCGCCACGGTGTCGCCGACGACCCGCTGGTTGGGCTCGGTGACCGTCTTGTAGCGCAGGGCGGCGAGCGCGTTCGTGACGTGCTCGGCGTCCGGCCGCGCGTCGCCGGAGACCGGCTCGCTGGCGCGGCTCTGAGCCACCTCGTCGCTGCTGGCCGACCGGACGCCGTTCGTGGCGTTCAGGGCGTCCGCGAAGCCGCCGTCGCCGCTCACGACGCCACCGGCCGGAACGCGGCGCAGCTGGCCGTCCTCGTCGCGCACGCGGATCGCGTGGGCGTTGGTGTTGATGAAGTCCGTCATGGTCGTCAGGTTCCTCTCGATCTCAGGGGTGGCGCCGATCAGGCGATCGCGGCGAGGGAGTGGACCCGGACCACGGCGTCGTACTCCTCGACGATCGTGTCCTGCTTGACGAAGAACACGTACAGCCGCTTGTCCTTGAGGGCCAGCTCGCTGTCGGTCTCGCCGGTCACCTTGCGCTTGCGCACGTCCCAGGTGACGATCCGGACGAAGTTCCGCGGGTTCGCCAGCAGGATGGTGTCGTCGGGCATCGCCGGCACGGTCAGGATCGGCACGCCGAGCGGGCCCTTCGCCGCGCCGTCGCCCGGGGCGCCCTGACCGGCCAGACCGGCCAGCAGCGAGTCGCCGGACGCGGTGGTGCGGTCCGTCAGCGACTCCCACCAGGAGATCGCCCGGTTCGGCGACATGATCCAGACGGCGGCGCCCTGGTTGCGGTACTTGTTCGGCATGGCGTACATCGCCTCGAAGTAGTGCGCCTTGTCGATCGCGCCCGCGTTGATCGTGGACCCGTCGATGTTGCGCCCCGCGACGTTCGCCGTGGCGATCAGCTTGAGCAGCCCGTTGTCGATCTGAAGGAACGCCTGGTCGGCGCCCGCGCCGGCCGCCGTGTCCCCGTTGATCGCCAGATCCTCGAGGTCGAGGCTGAACTGCGTGGTGAACTCGTCGGTGAGGTCGGCCTCCAGCTGCTGGCCCTCGATGTTCTCGTGGAACACGTCCTCGGTGACCTCCCACGGCAGCCGGATCTTCACCGACTGGTACGGCACCGTGGGGAACGACGCCCCGGCCCGGTAGCCGTCGTCGGCGTTCTCCGTCGCCGCGCGGATCAGGCGAGCACCGGTGGTCAGCTTGTTGATCTCGCCGGACGGGGCGGTCTTGACCTCCTGGCGCATGCGCGACAGCAGCGAGCCCTTGTCCTTGATCGTGCGGTGGAACGCGGCGGACTGCTCGGGCGAGAGCAGGCCACCGGCCGCCACCGTGGTGTCCACGGTGGCCTTGGCGATTGCGGCGCGACGGTTCATCGTCAGGGTCTCCTTCGGCGGTCTCGGCGGCTCGCCCTCAGGCGAGGATGCCGGCCAGGGGGTTGTCGGACTTCTTGACCGGCTCGCGGCCGTCGTCGGGCTGCGCGGAGCCGCTGGACGCCAGCGCCTCGATGCCCTTCTCGATCGCGGTCAGCTGCTCGTCGCTCTTGGCGATGTACTCGTCGAGGGACTTCTTGAGCGAGTCGGGCGTGACGTCCTCCTCCTTGGGCTTCGTCGCGTGCTCGACGAGCTTGCCAACGAGGTCGGAGAGCGTGGCGATCGCGCCAGCGCTTTCCTCCTGCGACTTCGCCAGGGCGTCCAGGCGCTCCTTGGTCTCGGTGTCCATCGTGTCCTCCTGAGCGGGGTTGGTGACGCCGAGGCTACCGGCATCCGGGCGAGAAGCCGGGTCCATGCCCAGCTGCTCCTTCATCACGGTGTCCTTCACCGTGGTGTCGTCGGCGGCGGCGGTGTCCGGCTTGACTGCGCCGTCGAAGGTGGTCAGCAGCCAGTCCTTGAACTGGTCGAGGCTGTCGGACAGCGCGGCGCGGGACTGCGCGGCCGTCACGTCCGGCATCGGGTAGAACGCGTCCCATATGACGGAGCGCAGCGCGTCCTGGGCGTCCGGCAGCTGCTGGTCGAGCTCCCGCTGGGCGAGGATGCCGTCGAACGTCCTGGGCTGGTTGCTGGCCTTGAGCAGCGCTGCGGCCGCCATGTCGTCCACGTCGTCGTCCCCCATCTTGTTGATGCCGAGCGCCAGCCCCATCGAGGCCAGCCAGCTGTCCGAGCCGTCCTTGTTGACCGTGGCCTTCGCCTCGGCCTTCAGCTTCTCCCACTCGGCGATCGCGGCGGCGGCTTTGGCCTGCGTGGCGGCGCTCACCTTGTTGCCCTTGCCGTCGTGGCCGGCGGCCCAGTTCTGGACGATGCCGACCGCCTTGCGGTAGGTGCTGCCGCCGACCTTGGAGCCGGACTGCACCATGTCGTTGTAGACGTGCTGAATGTAGGCGGGCAGCTGCTTGCCCTTCATGCCGAACAGGCCCTTGCCCTTCGAGCCGATCGTCGGCTCATGCGCCATCGTGGCGGCCTTGCTCAGCGCCTCGCGGACACCGGACCCCTCGATGCTGACCCCGGTGATCTCACCGGCGTCCACGGCGGCACGAAACGCGTCGGACGGCTCGACGGCGATGTACCAGGAGCCCTTCTTGATCGTGTGCCGGCCGACCTTGAAGTCGGACAGGGCGACGGCGTTCTCCACGACGGTGCAGCCCTGCTCGGCCAGCCCGCCGTGCATCGCGTTGACGTAGCCCTGGTTCTTGGCGAACCGGTGCGCGGCCTTGCGGATCTCGTCGGCGTCCTTCCAGACGTCGGTGATCTCGCTGGCACCCTGGCCGCCGTTCTCCTCGGCGCCCGGCTCCGCGACGACGCAGTAGAACGCCGACCAGTCGCCGTCCTCCTTGAGCAGCCCGTCACGGTGCGGCAGCACCGTCACCCCGTCATGCTCGCCGTCGTGGCTCTTGCGCAGGAAGATCCGCTGGTTGTTCGCCCCCTTCTTGCAGATGCAGATGGCGAACGGGTCGACGTCCGAGAGCACATGCGTGGCGGGCATGGGGCCGATGCTACCCGGCCGGCGCGGGATCACCGCTGGCGCCGGTGACGAACTGGACGGCCTCATCCTGGCCGCCCTCCCGGTTGACCAGCGGGTCGGAGCCCAGCAGGCCGCCGGTGACGCCACCCAGGTGCAGCTCGTCCGGCAGCTGCTCCGGGTCGACGAGCGCCGCCCAGGACTGTGCGCACGCGATGTGCGGCTTACCGACCTCAAGCACCCGGCTGAGCGGATGCGGGTTGGTGGCCTCAAGCGCCTGGCAGACCGGGCACTCGGCGGAATGCTCGTCCTCGCTGTGCGGCCCGAACTCGAAGTCGGGCTCCATGCCGTTCTCGACGTAGAAGGCGAGCGTGGCGTCGGCGTGCGGGCCGTACGCCTCCGTGACCGCGATCTGCGGGGCCTTGTGGCTGAGCCGGTCCTCCGCCCACGCGTCGAAGTCGGCGAGCAGCTGCTCGGTCGGCGTGTCCACGTTGCGGTCGAGGAACTGATCGACCTCCCGGTTGAACGTGGCGACGATCCGGGTGGCGTTCTGGACGGCCTCGTCGCGCAACGCGCGTTCGACCTCGGCCGACAGCTGGATGCCGTCCTCGGTCAGTTCGTAGCCGTAGCTCTCGGCGAGATCGGTCAGCGTCGCCAGGTACGTGTCGCGCTTGGCGGCCAGCAGCGCGTCAGCGAGCGCACGACGGTCCCCGGCGCCGTACTTGAGCGTGGAGCGCAGCTTGCGGCTGACGGGCACGCTCAGGCGGCTCCGTTGCGTGCACGCTGCGATGCGGCGGTGGCGCCGCCGCGCAGCACACCGGCGACCGCCTCCTGCAACTGGCCGACCTGCTGCTGCATGATCTGCCGCGGCTGGCCGCTGGCCTTGTCGCGCGACGTCCGGCCGCCGATGCCGGGCCGCAAGCCACGCTGGTCCTGGGCGCCGTTGACGCGTGGTGTCGGGGTGCCGACCGGTGCCGGGACCGGGATCAGCTGGTCGTTCCAACCGACCGGCACCTGCTCGGTGCCCTCCTTCAACCGCGGCAGGCCGTGCGCGTCACGGAACTCGCCGAACGTGATCGCGCCGACCTCGGCGGCACGCTCGGCGCTCTCGCGCTTGACGGCGTTGCCCTCGATCGCCAGCTGCTTGAAGCTGACGCCCAGGTCGGTGATCCCCAGGCCGGCGAGGATGGTGGCGTTCAACCGGTGCTCGTAGCGGGTCTGCTCGGGGCCGAACACCTGCTCCAACGTGATCGACCGTTGCACCTCAGCGTCGTAGCGGCCCGAGTCGGACACGCCGATGAAGATGGGCTGCATGCGGAACGCGGCCAGGGCACGCTGCCGGTTGTCCTCCCGGTAGCCGGTGAACCCCATGTCGCGGTCGGACACTTCGCCCAGCTGGACGCTGTTGACGTCGGTGCCGGGCGGCACCGGGATGATCGCCACCCGATGCTTGCGGCCCGAGTCGGACTTGAGCGTGTCGGTGATCCGCTGGGTGGTCTCCTGCGGCACCCGGAACGTGACCTTGCCGGCCCCCTCCTTCTTGGCCTCACCGGCGACGAACAGGATCGTCGGCGGTGTACCCGACGAGTCGAAGAAGGACACGTTGGACTCGGCGGCCATCCGGTCCCCGGCGTAGTCGGTGGCGAGCGCAATGTCGCGCGGCAGCCCGTAGTCCCGCGACTCGCTGGTGTAGAGCTTGAACGGCAGCAGCTCGTTGACCGCCCACCGCTTGCCGGGCAGCACCGACGCTTTCGGGGTGCCGTCGCGGCGGGTCTGCACCTTCTCGCCGAAGTTGTAGAACCGGACGCCGCGGTTGGGGTCCATGTCCTTGCCGAGCAGCATGTAGCCGGTGCGGTCGGCGAGGCGGCGGACCATCGCGCCGGGCGCGTGGTACAGCCCGTCGATCTGGCCGTTGCGTCGGTCGCGGCTGACCTCGATGTAGCCCTGGCCGCACTCCTCCTCGTCGCGCTTGACCGCCATCAGCAGCTCGGTGAACGACGGGCGGTCCAGCTTGCGGTCCTTGCGGGCGCACGCTTCGAGCGCGGCGACACCCTCAGCGACGGCGGTCGTCCGGTCGGTGGTGGCGTTCTCGCGGCCGTGGCGCGGCACCAGCGTGTAGCCGAGCCCGACCGTGTTGCGGGCCATCGCGTCCAGGATCGAGCCGCGGGTCGGCGAATGCTCGGTCAGCCGGGCCAGTGACCGCAGGTCCTCCGGTGGCCGCAGGCAGTTGTCCGGGGTGTCGAAGGTGTCGGACGCGTCGTCGGTCTGCGTCGTGTCCTTCGCCAGCTGCACGGTGGTGGCGGTGAGGACCACCTCGGCGTCGTCGTCCATGCGCCGGAGGCTACCCGGTGGGGCGGGCTAGTCGCCAGCGACGGCGAGCGTGACCTCGGTGTCCTCGATCATGGCGAACTCGCGGGCGGTGCGGATCGCCACGTCCAGGCCGTCGAGCTTGTCGTCGTGCTTGGCGTACGGGAAGTCACGCCACTGCTCGCTGAGCGGCAGCTCCTGCACCCGATCTTCGGGGCCGCTGGTCTGGTTCTCCCACACGGGCGCCCACACACGCAGCCACGCCATCTGCGCGTAGGCGCCGAGCGCTTCTAGCCGCTCCTCCTTCGAGCCGGGGGTGCTGATGCCCTCCACCTTGTGCGAGAGGTCGTCGCGCACCACGTCCAGCACGCCCTCGAAGTACCGGTCGAGCGCCACCTTCGACACGCCGATAGCGACGACGCCCTGACCGATCCGGTTGTACCGGTCG
>NZ_JAICZA010000018.1 GCF_025933915.1 Mycobacterium sp. | reverse complement strand
GATCCCGGTGACCAGCCGGCCCAGCGCGGGAAGCGGCACCCCGACATCTTCGAGCATTAACGAACCCTTGGCTTCGACGGCCGGGATGCAAAACCGCCGCGCGGCGACGAACGCTTCGCCCTCGTCGGGATCGTCGGTCGAGAACACTTCCGTCGCACCGCTTTCCGCGAACACCTTGGCCATGATTTCGGCGTCTTCGCTTCCCGCCCGGCCGCGCTCATCGGACCCGGCCACCAGCATGGCCGCCGCTTGACGGTCCAGGTCCATGCGCAGGGTGTCCTCGACGGCGTTGATCGCCACCGAATCCATGAACTCCAGCATCGAGGGGCGAAGCCGCGCGGTGACCGCGAGCACCGCGTCGACCGCGTCCTGTACCGACGAGAAGCCGGCCACCACGATGCTGGACGCGTTCTGCTTGGGTACCAGCCGCAGCGTGACCTCCGTGACGACGCCCAGCGTGCCCTCGCTGCCGACAAAGAGCTTGGTCAGCGAAAGGCCCGCCACGTCCTTGAGGCGTGGGCCACCCAGCCGGACTGCGGTGCCGTCGGCCAGCACCACCTGCATGCCCAGCACATAGTCGGTGGTGACGCCGTACTTCACGCAGCACAGCCCGCCGGCGTTGGTGGCGATATTGCCGCCGATGCTGCAGATTTCAAACGAAGACGGATCCGGCGGATACCACAGGCCGTGTTCGGCGGCGGCCTTCTTCACCTCGGCGTTGAACAGGCCGGGCTGGCAAACCGCGGTGCGGGTGACGGGGTCGACGGCGACGTCGCGCATCTTCTCCGTGGACAGCACGATGCCGTTGTCCAGGGCGGTCGCCCCGCCGGACAGGCCGCTGCCCGCGCCCCGGGTCACGACGGGCACTCGGTGCGCGGCGGCCCAGCGCAGCACCGTCTGCACCTCTTCGGTGCGCCGCGGCCGCACCACGGCCAGCGGTTTGCCGGCCGACGGGTCGAAAGCGCGGTCCTGGCGATAGCCCTCGGTCACGCCGGCGTCGGTGATGACCATCCCTTCGGGCAGGTCGGCGATCAGGCTGGCCAGGGCGTCAGAGCTCACGGCCCGATAGTAAGCCCGTGTCACGGCCCCGGACGGTGCCCGGGTCCGCATGACGTGGCGCCTGAATGCAGGATGTTCATGTGCTCGACCACCCACGCACCGGCCAGCCGTTCGACTCTCCGGTTGGCGCCGGTACCGGATGGCCGGGTGATCCGGCCACACCGCGGACCGCGGTGGCGGCCGACGCCGCTCAGGTCATCGCGTTCGCGGACCGCGCCACCTCGATACCCGAACTCGATGCCCTGGTGAGCGTGTGCCGGGCCTGCCCGCGGTTGGTCGACTGGCGCGAGGAGGTAGCCGTCGTCAAACGCCGGGCCTTCGCCGACCAACCCTATTGGGGCAGGCCGGTACCGAGCTGGGGATCGGCGCGGCCCCGGCTGTTGATCGTCGGGCTGGCACCCGCGGCGCACGGCGCCAACCGCACGGGGCGGATGTTCACCGGCGACCGCTCGGGCGACCAGTTGTACGCGGCGCTGTTCCGGGCCGGTCTGGTGAACCAACCGACCAGCGTCGACGCTGCGGATGGGTTGCGGACCAAGCAGATTCGCATCGTCGCGCCGGTGCGGTGTGCGCCTCCGGCCAACGCCCCGACACCGGCCGAGCGGGACACCTGCTGGCCCTGGCTGCAGGCCGAATGGCGGCTGGTGTCCGGCCACGTGCGTGCGGTCGTGGCCCTGGGCGGATTCGGCTGGCAAATCGCGCTGCGACTCCCTGGCGCCGCCGGCCCAGCAGCGGCGCGCAAGCCCCGGTTCGGCCACGGCGTCGTGGCCGACCTGGCACCCGGCGTGCGGTTGCTCGGCTGTTACCACCCGAGCCAGCAAAACATGTTCACCGGTAGGTTGACACCAGCAATGCTCGACGACGTCTTCCGCAAAGCAAAGGAACTGGCAGGGATCAAGTGAGCGAGGTTCTGGTATCCGGCGCCAGTGTGGCGGGTACGGCGGCCGCGTTTTGGCTTGGGCGGCATGGTCATTCGGTGACCGTGGTGGAGCGCCATCGCGGGCCGCGACCGGGCGGTCAGGCGATCGACGTGCGGGGTCCGGCGCTGACCGTGCTGGACCGGATGGGGCTGCTGGGTGCCGCCCAGAAGCGCAAGACGCAAATCCGCGGCTCCTCGGTCGTCGACCGTGACGGTAATGAAGTGTCCCGCGACACCGAATCGACACCCACCGGCGGGCCTATCGATAGCCCCGACATCGAGTTGCTGCGCGATGACTTGGTCGAATTGCTCTACGGCGCAAGCCAATGGACGGCAGACTACATCTTCGACGACACCATCACCGCGTTGGATGACGATGGTGCGGTCGTCCGCGTCACCTTCGAGCGTGCCGCGCCCAGCGAATTCGATCTCGTCATCGGCGCCGACGGATTGCACTCCAACGTGCGGCGATTGGCGTTCGGGCCGGAAGAGAATTTCATCGAGCGGCTG
Organism: Mycobacterium sp.; assembly: GCF_025933915.1. GTDB lineage: Bacteria > Actinomycetota > Actinomycetes > Mycobacteriales > Mycobacteriaceae > Mycobacterium. The sequence goes on along the minus strand of NZ_JAICZA010000018.1, from coordinate 45,243 downwards.
GGCACGCATGCCGCAATCTTCACCGTGCCCAATTTCTTGGGCCTGGACTACTGGCAGATGTGGCATTACGGGGACTCCACCATGGCGGGGGTCTACAGCGCGCGTAACAACGCCGAGGCCCGGGCCATGTTGGGTTTCGTGGAGACGGATCTGCGGATCGACTACCGCGACATCGAGGCCCAGTTCGCCGAGCTGGAGCGGCGCATGACCGGCGACGGATGGGTTCGCCCGCAACTGCTGGACTACATGCGGACCGCACCGGACTTCTACTTCGACGAAATGTCTCAGATCACGATGGACCGCTGGTCGCGCGGCAGGGTGGCGCTGGTCGGTGACGCCGGGTATTGCTGCTCGCCCCTGTCGGGTCAGGGAACCAGCGTCGCGCTGCTGGGCGCCTACATCCTGGCCGGCGAGCTCAAGTCTGCTTCCCACGACGGAACCGCCGATCACGAACGGGGATTCGCCAACTACCAGCGCGAGTTCGGCGACTACGTCCAGCGCAACCAATGGCTGGTCGTGGACAACATTCCGGGCGGTGCACCGATACCGCAAGAGGTGTTCGATCGCATCGTCGCCTCGATCGTCCCGAAGGACTACTGAGCCGCGTCGCCCCGGGTCGGGAACGTTTGCGGGTCCGCGCGCGTTGACGCCATCGTGCGTCTTTCCGTCCTTGATCTCATCCCGGTACGCACCGACCAGACGACCGGCGACGCGCTGGCGGCAACCGTGCAGCTGGCGCAGGCCGCGGATCGGCTGGGTTTTACTCGCTACTGGGTCGCCGAGCACCACAACATGCCCTCGGTCGGTGCCACCAGCCCGCCGGTGGTGATCGCCTATCTGGCCGCGCAGACCTCGCAGCTACGGCTCGGCTCGGGTGGGGTGATGCTGCCCAACCACGCGCCGCTGGCGGTGGCCGAGCAGTTCGCGCTGCTGGAAGCCGCCGCCCCGGGCCGCATCGACCTCGGCATCGGCAGGGCACCGGGCTCCGACCCGGTGACCTCATATGCCCTGCGCGGTGGGAATGACGGTCGAGACGTGGAGAATTTCCCCGAGTACCTCGACGACGTGGCCGCGCTGATGAGCGCGGGCGGCGTGCGGGTTCCGTTGCGCTCGGGCGACTACACCCTCAAGGCCACCCCGGCCGCCGCGACCGAACCGCGCCTATGGCTACTGGGGTCGTCGATGTATTCGGCGCATTTGGCCGCCGCCAAGGGGTTGCCGTACGTGTTCGCACATCACTTCTCCGGCAAGGGAACCGAAGAGGCGCTCGAGCTCTATCGCTCCCGATTCACGCCCAGCGCCGTGGCCGCGGAGCCGCTGACGTTTTTGACGGTCAACGCGACGGTGGCCGAAACCCGGGCGGAGGCAACGGCGTTGATCCTGCCCAACCTGCAGATGATGGCCAGGCTGCGGACCGGGCAGCCGCTGGGGCCGGTGCCGCTGGTCGAGGAGGCTGCGGTTGCCGAGTTGACGGGACAGCAGGAGCGGATAGTCCAGAGCGGTCTGCAACACGCCGTCCTGGGTGCGCCGGCGGAGGCCGCCGAGCAGATCCGGGCGCTTGCCGAACGGTTCGGCGTCGACGAGGTGATGGTGAACCCGGTGGCGTCGGCCCGCCGCGGCACGGACCCCAACGCCGCGCCGGCGCGCGTCGCGACGCTGGAGCTGCTGGCCAAAGAGCTGTTCTGACTCCCCGTCACGCCCTCGGGTTGGACGGGCTGGAGTGGGGATCTGGCGCGTGGGCGGCGATCCAGGCCCGCAAGTCTTCGGCCGGCAAGGGTGGGCTGTGCACGAAACCCTGGGTGATCATGCAGCCATAGCGTCGCAGGGCGTTCAGGGTCGCCTCGTCTTCGACGCCCTCGGCGACGAGGTCGGCGCCCAGGTTGTGTGCCAGCGCCACCGTGGACCGCACGATGGCGACCGATCGTGCGTCGTGAGCCAAGCGCGTTACGAAAATCCGGTCCAACTTCAGCTCGTCGACCGAAACCTCTTGCAGGCGAGCCAATGACGACCAGCCGGTACCGTAGTCGTCGATCGATATGCGAATTCCCAGGCGCTGCAATGCGGCGACGGTGTTGCGGGATCGTACGGAGTCCACCAGCGCGCTCTCGGTGATCTCGAGGATGAGCGCGTCTGCGGGTAGGTCGTAGTTTGCCAGCAGCCGCTCGACGGTACCGACGAGCTCGATGTCGAGCAGGTTGGTCGTCGACAGGTTCACCGCGACAGTGAGCGTGATGCCCTGCTCACGCCAGCACCGCACCTGTTGGAGAGCCATGCTCAGTGTGCGGTTGGAGATCTTGCGCATCAGTCCGGCGCGTTCGGCGAGGGGCAAGAACTCCTCCGGCAGCAGTGTTCCGCGGGTGGGATGCTGCCAGCGCAGCACCGCCTCGACACTGTGAACGCTGCCGTCGCGCCCGTCGATCTTGGGTTGGTAGTGCAATCTCAGCTCGTCGGTGTCGAACAATGCCGTCCGCAGCTCTTCGATCAGGTTGGGGTCGTTGTTCCGATATACCTCAAACGACGAGTCGTAGACCGCGATCTTGCTTTGGGCGGATTTGGCGTGTGCCATGGCGGTCTCGGCGCGGCTCAGCAGCTCTTGCGGATGGTCGCAGTGGTCGGGACACAGCGCGATGGCGATGCGGCCTTCGACTTGCACGGTGATCGGATCCAAGGCGATCGGCTCACTCAGAGCTTCCAGCAGCCGTCCCGCCTGAGCGCTGGCGGCGGTGAGATTGGCCCCGTCCGCGAGCAGCACGGCGAACTGGTCATCACCCACCCGCGCGAGCAGGTCGTCGCGACGGACACTGCCGGACAATCGGTTTGCGATATGACACATCAGCTCATCGCCGAATTGGCGGCCGATGGAATCGGTGATCTCGTGAAAATCACTCAGGCTCAACAACAACAATGCCCGCCGCGCGTGCCCTCGGCTCGGCACCGACGTGGGTCCCGGCGCCGCGGAAGCGGGTAATGCAGTCAGGGCGCTCGCCAGTGAGTAGCGGTTCGGCAGCGCGGTCAGCTCATCGCTCATGGCGTGCTTGTCGCTCGTTTGCAGCAGGCTCGCATCCCGGAAGGTCAGCGAGAACCGACCGGCCGCCATGACCAGGCTCAGTGCTGCCAGCGTCGCGGCGGCTCGCGAATCATGCGCCAGGACAATCACTCCCAGCGCTACCAGGGAGGTCGCCACCGGAGTGACATAGGGGCTGAATCGGCGTCTGGGTGGGGGCGCCGTGGGCGACGAAGGGGACCAACTCGCCATCGCGATGAGTAGCGACGACGCGGGCCAGCAGGCATCCAGCAGGGAGCCGGCCCGATATGAGCCGGCGGTCGTCTGGAACAGGTACGCCCCATCCGCCACCGCAAACAAGACCAATCCGGCCATCAGCAGCGCCCAGCGAACCTCATTGCGCCAACCGAGTATTGGTAACATACCGGCAGCCAGGGCCAGGAGCACCAGATCAATCCACGGATAGGCCAGACCCATCCATACGGTCGCCGGTGCGCGTGATGTCGCCGCCCGGATGGGACCCTCCGTCAAGGCCGCGGCCACCGCCGCCAACGTCAGGGCGCACACCACCGAATCGAGCTGAATCGGGATCGGCAGCCGCTTGAACCGTGCCCGCATGAGTAGCAGCAGCCCGGCATAGACGAAGGGGTAGTAGACCAAGTACACCGGGTCGGCCACCGACGGGGATCGACCGTTGGGCACCCACAGGGCGTAGACGATGTCACCCGCGGCCGAGAACACCATGCCGGCGGCGATCAGCGACCATGCCAACCGGTCAGCCGGTACGCGGTACGCACGAAGGCCAATCAGACCGGCCGCCAACACGTTCAGCGCCGAATACAGCGTCGTGGCCGAGAACATGCCATGTCCGGCGGCTGGATGTACGCCGCTGGAAACGGCGAAGGCGATCACCCCGATCGCCAGCACTGCGAAGGCGGCCCGAAGGCCTCGCGGTGGCCGACGGACGGCGTCGGCGACATCGCCGGAGGGCTGGTTCGATGTTCCTGTCGCGACGTCGGAAACCGGCGGCGACGCCCGCGGCGTGACCTCGGCGCTGACGCTGTCGGCGACGCGCGACGCGACGGCGGATCCCCTCGATCCGGGAGACGGCGGAAACGCATACGGCAAGGGCAGGTCGGGCATGAAGCTGCGGATGCATTGCCCGCCTTCACGTTTGGCGGCGTACATGGCTAGGTCGGCATGCCGCAGCAGCTGATCGACTGTGCACGTCGATGCGCCGGTGCACACCGTGAATCCGATGCTCGGCTGGACCGTGATCGGAATGCCGTCGATCAGAATGGCCCCGGCGAATGCGTCGAGGATCCGATGCGCGGCCGCCTGCGATTCCTTGACGGAAGCCTCGATGAGCGCCGCGAATTCGTCGCCGCCAAGCCGGGCGATGGTGCCACTTTCCCCTAACGCCGCGGTGAGCCGCCCGGCCACCCGGACAAGGAGTTCGTCGCCGGCCGGGTGGCCCAGGGCGTCGTTGACCGATTTGAAGTTGTCGAGATCCAGGGACAACACCGCGATGGGCATGCCGTCGGGATGCCGGCGCGCGACGGCCTGTTCCAGCCGCTGCAGGAAAAGCGCTCGATTGGCCAGACCGGTCAGGTGGTCACGAAAAGCCTCCCGCGCGACTTCCGAGAGCAGATCCTGGTTCTCGATCAGCACGACGAACTGCCGGGCCAGGACGGCGGCCACCAGTATGCCCAGCGCGCCGATCATCGGGTCGTGCAGCGAATTGCCCGCCGCGTGCGCCCAGCCCACCGCGGCGGCCAGGAGCAGCGGCAGGTAGGGCAGCCACAGCCGCGTCCGGAACTCGATCTCATCCGGCGATGCCGGCCCGGAACGCTCGTGCACGGCGGCCAGTGCTGCCAGCGCCAATATCGCCAGCCCCGTCACTCGCACCAGGTCACCGACACCGCCCGTGTGATAGCTGGCGATACCGGTATAGAAGACCAGCATCATGTCGGCGATGCAGATGGTGGCGACGCCACCGGCCAGCAGGCTGCGGCTCGGCCGGTCGCCGGGACGGGCCCGGGACAGCATCAGGATCGCCGTCGTCACCTGGACGATGTCGGCGAAGACCTCCGCCAGCGTCACCAGCCGCGCACCGGAATGCTCCTGCAGCTGCGCTTCGACCACGAACACCCAGGCGATGACGAACAGCGACGTCGCCACGATGAGACCGTCGAGAAGCAGACGCCGGGGACTGTTGCGAGACAACTGGGACAGCAGCACCAACGATGTCATGGCGCCGACCGGCCACAACAGCAGCACGAACTCGGCGGCCGCAGGGTGAGTGGCGTGGTCGAATTCCGGGCGCACGTCGTAGACCGCCCAAATGATTTCACCGGCCGCCCAGCCGAGCAGGGCCGTTACCAGCGCCAGCCAGCCGTATCGCTGCCGTGGGGCCTTGAAGCGGGCCGCGCGCCCGGCGTATGCCGCCGTGATGGCCAGGCATACCGCGATGACGAAGCCATTGGCCGGATGCGTGCCGTACGGGCCGCGCCATCCCCAGGACGACGACAGCAGGATCAACACGGTGGCTGCGCCGTATACGCCGGCGAGCCGCCACCCAGCGGGCGCGGGCACCCCAGCCCGCCGCCACGGATTCACCGCCCGCCGTCTCATAACCGCTCTAGCCGCTCCCCTGCTGTGTGGTGAAGAAACGAACGCTTCACCACGAGTTACAGGGCATTAAACCGCTGCAGATGTGCGCGAAGTGTGGCTTTTGCCAGGTTGGTGCGACACCGGCCGTGATCGGGTGGGTCTAGCTGTCGTAAACGCGCAGTCGACGAGCCCCGGCTTGCTTCACCAGGGGACGGCCCGCAACGAATTTAATCTGGCCGACTTGCGTCGATCCGGGTCAGCGCGTTGCGCAGAATCTGGCCGGTGGCGTCCCGATCGGGGTCGCGGCGCAGCAGCATTCCTTTGGCCACCGACAACTTGTCGCCGTTGCGGCGCGGCAAGACGTGCAGGTGGATATGGAATACGGTCTGGAAGGCGGCGCTGCCGTCGTTGATGGCGATGTTGGTTGCGTCGGCCAATTCCGTCGTGCGCGCCGCCCGGGCGATGCGTTGGCCCAGGGTGACCATTCCGGCCAGCGTCTCCGGCGCGGTGTCGGTGAGATCGATGCTGTGCCGTTTGGGCACCACCAGCGTGTGGCCGCGGGTGAACGGGCGGATGTCGAGGATCGCCAGGTAGTCGTCGTCTTCGTAGATCCGGATGGCTGGAGCTTCGCCGGCGACGACCGCACAGAACACGCAGGACATGTGGCCCACGGTACTTGGTTGTTCCGCCGCAACCACCCGAGACCAGCGGCGGCCCGGCCGATTTAGGGCGATACGCTGCCGCAGTGAACGATCTCGCCTTCGCCGGCGCGGCGGCACAAGCGCGCATGCTGGCCAACGGTGAACTGAGCGCACCGGAGTTGCTCGAGGTATACCTGGAGCGGATTGCGCACCTGGACAGCCAGCTGCGTTGCTACCGCGTGGTGCTCGCCGACGACGCTCGCTACGAGGCCGCCGTGGCGCAGGACCGCCTGGACGCGGGCGAACGGTTGCCATTGCTCGGCGTGCCGATCGCGATCAAAGACGACGTCGACGTCGCCGGGGAGGTCACGACGTTCGGCAGCGGCGGACACGGGCCCGCGGTGACCTCCGACGCGGAGGTGGTGCGCCGCCTGCGCGCCGCGGGCGCCGTCATCATCGGCAAAACCAATGTGCCCGAGCTGATGATGCTGCCCTACACCGAGTCGCTGACCTTCGGAGCTACCCGTAATCCGTGGGATCCCAGACGCACGCCAGGCGGCAGCAGCGGGGGCAGTGCCGCCGCGGTCGCGGCCGGGCTGGCTCCGCTGGCGTTGGGATCCGACGGGGGCGGCTCGATTCGCATCCCGGCGACCTGGTGCGGCGTGTTCGGCCTGAAGCCGCAACGCGATCGGGTGTCGTTGGAACCGCATGACAATGCCTGGTACGGGTTGAGCGTCAACGGCCCGATCGCCCGGACGGTGATCGACGCTGCCTTGTTCCTGGATGCGACCTCGACGGTGCCTGGGCCCGAAGGGGAGTTCGTGAGCGCGGCGACGCGCAACCCCGGTCGGCTGCGAATTGCGTTGAGCACCAAGGTCCCGACGCCCCTACCGGTCCGCGTCGGCAAGCCGGAGTTGACGGCGGTCGACCAGGCCGGTGCGTTACTTCGCGATCTCGGCCACGACGTCATCACCGCCGATCCGGAATATCCGGCCTCGGCGATGCTCGCCAACTACCTGCCTCGGTACTTGCGCGGCATCTGCGACGACGCGGACGCCCTGGCACACCCGGAACGTCTGGAAGCGCGTACCCGCAACATGGCCCGCTTGGGGTCTTACTTCTCGGACCGTCGGATGGAGGCGATCCGCGCGGCCGAGGGGGCCGTGATCTCGCGGATCCAGGCGATCTTCGACGACGTCGACGTTGTCGTCACGCCCGGAACCGCAACGGGCCCATCCCGCATCGGCGCCTATCAACGGCGCGGCGCCGTGTCGACGCTGCTGAGGGTGGGGCAGTACGTTCCCTACCAACAGATCTGGAATTTGACAGGACAGCCCGCCGCGGTGGTCCCGTGGGACTTCGACGGAGACGGCATGCCGATGTCGGTCCAACTTGTCGGCCGGCCGTATGACGAAGCGACGCTGTTGTCGGTGTCTGCGCAGATCGAAGCCGCCCGACCGTGGGCGCTGCGCCGGCCGCCGGTGTCATAACCGTTTAGTAGCGCTGCGCGGCGCTCGCGATCGGCGCCCAAGCCGCGAGCTTGGCACCCGGCCGCATCGCGTGGGCCGGGCTGGTCGACGGTAGCCGGTGATAGCGGATCTCGTCGGGTGCTGACACCAGCCTCCGGTACAGCTCGGCGGCCTTGGCGCCGTTGAAGTACACCACCGTGATGGTGGGGTAATCGGCGAACAGGCCGCCGAAATCGTTGACCGCCAGGCTCTTTGGATCGATGGCCGAGTCGGCGCTGCCGCCGCGGCGACAAGCGTGAAGCACATCCCACAGGGCGACCCCGTGGGATTGCAGTTCCGCCAGACGCCTGTCGTAGGGCGCGGCCGCGTCGAAGCCGAAAAGCTCACCGGTGATCGACCAGAACGCGTTGCGCGGATTGGCGTAGTACTGGTCCGCCGCCAGTGATTGCACACTGGGAAACGAGCCCAGGATCAGCGTCCTGGCGCGCTCGTCGACGACCGGCGGGAATCCCCGCAGCAACGGTGTGCTCATCACCTCACATCATGACGCACCGGCGTTGTACGTTGGCGACGTGCATCCCGGGGACGACCACACCATCGACGACCTGCTCGAAGGGCTCGAGGGAACCGCGCGCACCGAACGGGCCGAACTCGTGAAGTGGCTGTTCGACCAGGGCGTCACCGCCGAGGAGATCCGGGCGACCAATCCGCCTCTGTTGCTGGCCACCCGCCACCTCATCGGCGACGACGGCACGTACGTGTCCACCCGGGAGATCAGCGAGACCCACGGCATCGACCTGGGGCTGCTGCAGCGCGTGCAGCGCGCCATCGGTCTGGTCCGGGTCGACGACCCCGACGCGGTCGTTCACATGCGCGCCGACGGTGAAGCCGCCGCCTTCAGCCAGCGGTTCGTTGAGCTGGGACTGGATCCCGACCACGTGGTTCTCGTGGTTCGGGTGCTTGCCGAAGGTCTGTCGCGGACCGCCGAAGTCATGCGGTACTCCGCCCTTTCGGCGATCATCCACCCGGGCGCCAGTGAGCTCGAAATCGCCCAAGCCTCAAAGGCTTTGGTGAGCAAAATCGCACCCATGCTCGGCCCGATGATCCAGAACATGTTGTTCATGCAGCTGCGCCACATGATGGAGACCGAAGCGGTCAATGCCGCGGAGCGCGCCGCCGGCAAGCCGCTCCCGGGCGCGCGCCAAATCAGCGTTGCCTTCGCTGACCTGGTCGGCTTCACTCGCTTAGGCGAGGTGGTCACGCCCGAAGAGCTGGGCCATTTGGCCAACCGGCTGGCCATCCTCGCCCGTGACATGGCTGTTCCTCCGGTGCGTTTCATCAAGACCATCGGCGATGCGGTGATGTTCGTCTGCCCCGAGCCGCAGCCGTTGCTCGATGTCGTCGTGAAACTCGTCGACTCGGTCGATTCCGACAACGACTTTCCCCGGTTGCGGGCGGGGGTGGCCTCCGGCATGGCGGTAAGCCGGGCGGGCGATTGGTTCGGCAGTCCGGTCAACGTGGCGAGCCGCGTCACCGGCGTGGCGCGCGCGGGCACGGTCCTGGTCGCGGATTCGGTGTGGGACGTCATCGGGGAGTGCGGTGAGTTTTCGGGATCGTTCGCCGGTGCCCGCCGCCTCAAGGGCATCAAGGGCGAGGTCAAACTGTTTCGCGTCCGCCGGGGCGACGGCGAGAACTGACCGCCGCTCACGGCGGCCGCCGATGGTGTCGATATGGGCAGGCCCGGTGCGACTCGAGGGGGCGTCTGACTCCGTCTTACGCGTGTCCTACGCGGCCGGATTCCTACCCCGTGTTCCGGCGCTTCGAATTGGTCGCTTCCCGGGCCTGCTTCGCTACCCAAAATACGCCGTCGAACAGCCCGGATCAACGGGTTTTCCGGTCCGGGATGAGATCGGCGACCGACCATCTCTTCGCTGCCGGTGAACGCTGTTCTTTTATCCCCGTAACGGTGTAATCATGTAATCATGAAGGCTCATCACACACACGGCCGCCGATACGGCCGCCCCGGAGGCTGGCAGCAGGCCCAGCAACCCGACGCCAGCGACGCCGCGGAATGGTTCGCCGGGCGTCTTCCCGAAAAGTGGTTCGACGGTGATCCCACGGTGACCGTCGACCGCGAGGAGATCACCGTCATCGGAAAGCTCGCGGACGCGGCGAACTCCGAAAGCGAGGAGAGCGAGGCCCGCGCGGTCGGGCGTGCGTCACGATTCCGCGAGGAAACCCGGTCCGAGCGAATGCATATCGCCGACGAAGCTCAGGATCGCTACGGCCGCAAGGTTTCCTGGGGGGTCGAGGTCGGCTCCGCAACGGGCACGGAACGAATTCTGTTCACCCACATCGCAGTACCTGTCATGACTAGGCTGAAGCAACCAGAACGCCAGGTGCTCGACACGTTGGTCGATGCCGGGGTCGCCCGGTCACGCGCCGACGCCCTCGCGTGGTCGGTGAAGCTGGTCGGTGAGCATGCCGAGGAGTGGCTGGCCAAATTGCGGGATGCGATGACGGCGGTTGACGACCTGCGCGCGCAGGGCCCCGATCTGCCGTCGTAACACGCCCTACGGTCTTGGCGCGCAGCCGTCGGGCTACTCGTTGTCGATCCTGGCGACGATCTTGTCCGCGATCTGAGCGCCTTGATCGCTGACGTGGTACCCGCACGCGTTGATATCGACGATCACGTTGTTGGCCACGCTCAGTGCCCGCTGGCACTTCCAACCGTCGCCGCCTTCCTGAATATCCATCAGCGTGATCTTCGGCGGACCCCCTTGGACCTGGGCGAACGTCCACCGGTATGTCTTGCTGTTGTTCGTGACGGTGACCGTCTTGCCGGCGCAGCCCTTCCACTTCTCCGCGGAGTTCTGCAGGAAGCTCTTGGCCTTGTCGGGGGACGGAAACAGCACGACGGCCTGGTTGACCCAGTGGTCGTGTTTGTCGCCGGGCTCTGAGGAGATCAGTCCGCTGACCGAGGTATATCCGGTGCCGGTATACACCGGGTCTTGGGTCGTGTAGAGCGCGCCCTGGCAGTCGGGTGTCGACACCGTCACCGACGGATTGTCGGTTGACGTAATGGGTTTGCCCGGCTGCATCGTCGATGCGCCCATCACGGTGTTGATGTCGGACGGAGCGAGCAGAAGTCCGCTGAGACGGTCGGCCTCGAGCGGGGCGGCAGTCGGCGGTTCGGGCTCAGGTCGAATGAGGAGCCAGATGCTCACTCCGCCGACGATGAGAACCAGCACGGCGGCCACGGCCGCGAGGACGGGCCAGACACGACGGCGCGGTTTGAGCGGGGGTGGGCCCCAGGGCGTCGTGTTGGCGAACTGCGGCGGCGGGCCGCCCCAGTTGGCGTTGCCCCCTTGGTAATACGGCGCCCCGGGCGGTGTCGGCGGCGGGGTGTGGAAGGCGGGCTGGTACGGCGGGGGAGGCGGCGCGGGCGGCGCCGGTGCGGTGTTCAGCCGGGGATCGGGGCCGCCGACCGTGGGCAGTGCGGCCTCCTGACTGCGACGCACGATGGTGGCGGCGCGGTCTCGGTCGGGGCTGCTGAGCGCTTGCTTGGCGGCGAGTGCGAGGTCGCCCGCGCTCGCATAGCGGTCCTCGGGCCTCTTGGCCATACCCCGGGCGATTACCGCATCGAAGGCGTCGGGGATATCGGGGCGGTGCTGGCTGGGCGCGGGTATCGGGTCCGTCAGGTGGGCGGAGATCAGCACGCCGGCGCTGTCTGCCCGATAGGGCGGGGACCCGGTCAGGCACTCGAACAGCACACACGCCAACGCGTAGATGTCGGCGCGGTAGGTGACTTCGGCATCGGAAAACCGTTCGGGCGCCATGTATTTCCAGGTGCCGACGGCGGTGCCGAGTGGGGTGAGTCTTTCGTCGGTGGTGGCGCTCGCGATGCCGAAGTCGACGAGGTAAGCGAAATCGTCAGCCGTGACCAGGATGTTTTGCGGTTTGACGTCGCGGTGCATAACCCCGGCGGCGTGGGCGGCGTCGAGCGCGGAGGCGATCTGTGTGATGATGGCGACCGCGCGCGGCGGGGCCAGCGGACCGAAGCGTTTGAGCACGCTGTCGAGGTTCACGCCCTCGACCAAACGCATTTCCCAAAAGATCTGGCCGTCGATTTCACCGTAGTCGTGCACGGGTACCACGTGGGGTTCTTGTATACGTCCGGCGATGCGGGCCTCACGTTTCAGCCGCTCGCGGAAAACGGGGTCGCTGCTGAAGCTTTTGGAAAGAAGTTTGACCGCCACGGTCCACTCCTTGACGGTGTGTTCGGCCTCGTAGACCTCACCCATCCCACCGCGGCCCAGCAGCCGTTTCAGGTGGTAGGGCCCGAACATCGACCCCACCCGTGAGGCCTGCTCGTCGCTCATTCCTCGTCCTTCCAACCAGACCTCCCGGCCCGCGGGTCGTATGACAGCGTTGCGTGCGGACGCGCGGTCGGGGCCGGTGACTGAGCCATCCTGACGGTAAGTGCGCAGCCGTCCCGCCGCACAATAACCACGATAACGGCGACAGTTATCTGTCAGGTGGGTGCCCACGGACCGCGTGGCTTTTAGGCCTCGTGTTGGTCGTCAGCGGCGAGCTGAAAGGTGAATTCGTGGTCGCAGATGCGGATGCGGTCACCATTGTGCAGCCCGGCGGCCCATGCACCCCGGCGGCTTCTTCGGCGATGAACCGGCCGGGCCCCGCCGGCATGTCGGCACCGTCATCGCCCCGCCACGTCACACACTGTGGCACCGGATGGTCCGAAATGCGTTCGCGACCAGCGTGATCGCTAATTCCGAACGCGAATTATATTGTACCGCCGAACATGCCGGTCACCTGGCGCGATGGCCAACTTCAGCCGCGCGTGGTTGTCAGGCCCGGGTCATCGCGTAGTAGGCGCCACGCCGGGCCAGCAGTTGGGCATGGTCGCCCTGTTCGACGATCCGGCCGGCCTCGACCACCAGGATGCGGTCGGCGTCGCGGATCGTCGAAAGACGATGCGCGATAATGAAACTCGTCCGGTCCCGGCGCAGTTCACACATGGCGTGCTGGATGAGGGCCTCGGTGCGGGTATCGACCGAGCTGGTCGCCTCGTCCAGGATCAGCAGCTGCGGGCGGGCAACAAATGCGCGTGCGATGGTGATGAGTTGTTTTTCGCCGGCGCTGATGTTGGCGCCGTCGCCGCTGACCCGGGTATGGTAGCCGTCCGGCAACGACCGCACGAACCGGTCGACGTAGGCCGCCTCGGCGGCGGCAACCACCTCGTGGTCGCGTGCCTCCGGGCGTCCGTAGGCGATATTCTCCGCGATCGTCCCGTCGAAGAGCCAGGTGTCCTGTAACACCATGCCGATCCGCGAGCGCAGCGACTGCCGGTCCATCGTGGCGATGTCCACACCGTCAATGAGGATCTGGCCGGCGTCGACGTCATAGAACCGCATCAGCAGGTTCACCAGCGTGGTCTTGCCGGCTCCGGTCGGTCCGACGATCGCCACCGTGCTACCCGGTTCGGCCACCAGCGAGAGGTCTTCAATCACCGGAGCGCCCGGGCGGTAGGCAAAGCTGACGTGCGCGAACTCGACGCGCCCACCCGGTCGGTGAGTCGTGTCGGTGGGCCGGGGCCCGGCGGGTGCGGGATCCGGCGATTCTTCGGGCTCGTCGAGCAGGGCGAAGACGCGCTCGGCGCTGGCCACCCCGGATTGCAGGGTGTTGTACATCCCGGCCAGTTGGCTCAGTGGCGAATTGAACTGCCGGACATATTGAATGAAGGCCTGGATGCCGCCCAGGGTGATGTGCCCGGTGGCCACCTGCAGACCGCCCACCACGGCGACGGCGACGTAGCCGAGGTTGCCGATGAACGTCGTCGCGGGTGCCACCAGTCCGGAGAAGAACTGGGCGCCGAAGCTGGCCTGGTAGACGTCGTCGTTGAGGCTGCGGAACCGCTCGCGGGCCGCGGCCTGATGGCCGAACGTCTTGACCACCGTGAACCCGCTGTAGGTCTCTTCGACGTGGGCGTTGAGGTGCCCGAGGCTCGTCCACTGGGCGCGGAACAGGCGCTGGGAATGTCGCGCGATCGCCCGCGTCGCCAGCAGCGACAGTGGCACCGTCAGCACGGTGATGCCGACCAGCAGCGGCGAGATGGACAGCATCATCGCCAGCACCGCCACCACGGTCAGAACCGACGTCAGCAGCTGGCTGATCGTCATCGACACTGACGATTGGACGTTGTCGATGTCGTTGGTGACGCGGCTGAGCAGCTCGCCGCGTTGGCGGCCGTCGAAGTACGACAACGGCAACCGGTGGATCTTGTGCTCGACATCGGAACGCAGCGCCACCATGGTGCGCTGCACGGTGAGGTTGAGCAGCCGGGCTTGCACCCAGATCAGTACCGAGGAAAGGAGATAGAGGGCCAGCGCCACCGTCAGCGTCCGGGCCACGCCGCCCAGGTCCACACCGTGGCCCGGCACTACATTCATCCCGGACAGCAAGTCGGCGAAGGTGTTGTCACCCCGGTCGCGCGCGGCGGAGACGGCCTGTGCCTTGCTGATGCCGGCGGGCAGCCGGCGCCCGATGACGCCGTTGAACAGCAGATCGGTGGCGTGGCCGAGGATCCGCGGAACGATCACCCCGATCACCGTGCCCGCGATGCCCAGTGTGATCACCGCGATGCTCATCCGACGTTGCGGTGCAAGCTGTTTCACCAGGCGGGCGGCCGAGCCCCAGAAATCGCGGGACCGCCCGGCCGGGGCCGGGACCGCGCCGCGGGCGGGGGTGTTGGTCGACAAGGTCATTGGGTGCCCCCGACCTGACCTGATCGCACGGCGCCCACTGTTTGCGAGTCGGCGAACTCGGCGTAGGTGGGGCAGTCGGTGAGCAGTGACTCATGCGTGCCGGTGCCCACCAATCTCCCGCCGTCTATGACGATCACCTGGTCGGCCTGCGCGGCAGTCGAGACCCGTTGAGTGACAACGATGACGGTGGCTACGCTCGATATCTGCTCGAGGGCCGCGCGCACCCGCGCGTCGGTGTGCACGTCGAGTGCGCCGAACGAATCGTCGAACAGATAGATGGCAGGGTGGCGGATGACGGCCCGGGCGATGGCGAGTCGTTGCCGTTGCCCGCCGGAAAAGTTGATGCCGCCCTGGGCGACCCGCATGTGCAGTCCGTCATCGTGTGCGCGCACGAATCCGTCGGCGTCGGCCACCCGCAACGCTTCCCACATGTCCTCGTCGGTGATGACCTGTCCCGGGGCGGCGCCGTAACCCAGGTTGTCGGCGACCGTTCCGGAAAAGAGGTAGCCACGCTGGGGGACCAGACCGATCGCCGACCACAGCCGCTCGGTGTGGTAGTCGCGGACGTCGATGCCGTCGACCAGGACGGCGCCGCCGGTCACGTCGTAGAGCCGGCAGATCAGGGAGACCAGCGTCGATTTTCCCGAACCGGTGCTGCCGACGATCGCGGTGGTGGTTCCGGGCCGCGCGGTCAACGAAATACCTTGCAGCACCGGGCGATCGGCGCCCGGATAGGTGAATGTCGCGCCGTCCAAGCGGACTATCCCGGTGATCCGTCCCGGCGGGGATTTCGGGCTCGGCGGGTTTCGGACGGCGGGGCGGGTGCGCAGCACCTCGGTGATCCGCTCGGCGCATACCGACGCTCGCGGCAACACCACCAGCGTCATCGTCGCCATCAACACCGCCATCAGGATCTGGGTGAAATACGCCAAGAACGCGGTCAACGAGCCGACCTGCATTTGGCCGCGATCGATCCGCAGTCCGCCGAACCAGATCAGGGCCACGCTGGACACGTTGATGGTCAGCGTGGTCACCGGCAGCATCAACGCTTGCCAGTTGCCCGCGGTCAGTGCGGTATTCGACAGCGCGGTGTTGGCTCGCGCGAAGCGGTCACGCTCGAAGCCTTCCCGGGCGAACGCCCGGACAACCCGGACGCCGGCCAGCTGGTCCCGCATCACCCGGTTGATGCCGTCGATCAGGCCCTGCATTCTGCGGAACAGGGGCAGCGTGTGCGACATCACCCAGTAATTGGCCACCGCCATGATCGGCACGCTGACCAGCAGCAGCCACGTCAGCGCGGCCTCCTGGTGGACGGCCATGGCGATTCCGCCGAGGCACATTATCGGGGCCGTCACCAGCACGGTGCCCGTTATCTGGACCAGGTACTGGAGTTGCCGCACATCGTTGGTACTGCGCGTCAGCAACGTCGGCGCGCCGAATCGGGCGGTTTCGCGTTCGGAAAAAGTGACGACGTGTTCGAACACCGCGGCGCGCAGGTCGCGACCAAAGCCCATCCCGGTCCGGGACCCGAAATAGGTCGCCCCGATCGAGCACAGCACCTGCAATCCGGTGGCCCCGAGCATCACCATGCCGAGCCTGACGATCGTGGTGGTGTCGCCCTTGGCGACGCCCTCGTCGATGATGGCGGCATTGACGGTCGGCAGGTACAGCGACGCGAGGTTGCTGATCAGCTGCAGCACCATCAGCACCGCGACCAGCCGGCGGTACGGCTGGATGTACTGGCGCAGCAGTGCCAGGAGCATTGGGTAACTGTCGCACACCGTCCGCCCGGGCGTCCCCGCCAACCGCCCGACGCTCAACGCCCGCACCGCCCGGGTTTGCGGCGTGGAAATCCCTGCTCAGGCGCGTCGGTGGTTGACCCGCTGGGCTGCCGCTACAGTGCATCGTGTGGACCAGCAGCGGGCGGAACGGAAGCAGAGCAGCGGTGCGGCGTAACGCGAGGGCGCTGGCCCTTGTGGCGTCAGCATTGACGATCCTGATTCCCGCGGTGGCGGCCTGCTCCGATTCCGGCGGCAACAAACCCGGAGCGACGGCGTCGTCGACGCCGCAGAAAGGGCAAGGCAACCACGGGCCGATGTTCCCGCAATGCGGCGGCATCAGCGATCAGACGGTGGCCGAGCTCACCAGGGTGAGCGGACTGATCAATACCGCCCGGAACTCCGTCGGATGCCAGTGGCTCGCCGGCGGCGGAATCCTCGGGCCGCACTTCTCCTTCTCCTGGTATCGCGGTAGCCCGATCGGACGCGAACGCAAGACCGAGGAGCTCTCACGTGCCAGCGTCGACGACATCAACATCAACGGCCACGGCGGTTTCATCGCCGTCGGGAACGAGCCCAACCTGGGTGACTCGCTGTGCGAGGTGGGCATTCAGTTCCAGGACGACTTCATCGAGTGGTCGGTCAGTTTCAGTCAGAAGCCGTTCCCGCCGCCGTGCGACATCGCGAAAGAACTGGCTCGTCAGTCGATTGCGAACTCGAAATGATCGCCTCGATGCGCGCCGGATCGCAGAGCAGGACGACGGCCCGCGCAGCCGCAGCCGTGGTGATGGCCGCGCTGCTGGTGTTGACGGGCTGTTCCAGGTCGATCGGGGGCAACGCGGTCAAGGCGGGCGGCAACGTGCCCCGCAACAACAACTCCCAGCAGCAATATCCGAACCTGCTCAAGGAATGTGAGGTCTTGACCAGCGACATCCTGGCCAAGACCGTGGGTGCCGATCCACTCGATATTCAGAGCACGTTCGTCGGCGCGATCTGCCGGTGGCAGGCGGCCAATCCGGCCGGCCTGATCGACATCACCCGGTTCTGGTTCGAGCAGGGCAGTCTGAGCAACGAGCGCAAGGTCGCGGAGTTCTTGAAATACAAGATCGAGTCGCGGCCGATCGCCGGGATCGACTCGATTGTGATGCGTCCCGACGACGCCAACGGTGCGTGCGGCGTGGCCAGCGACGCGGCCGGGGTGGTCGGCTGGTGGATCAACCCGCAGGCGCCGGGTATCGATGCGTGCGGGCAGGCTATCAAGCTGATGGAGCTGACGCTGGCCACCAACTCCTGATCGAGGCTCATCGCGGCACCTCGAACCCGATGAGCGTGGCCACGCCGAGTTCCACCTTTTTCCACGTGCCCGGCACGGTGAGCACCGCGATCGCCGACGTGGGGAACTTGGCCGAAATTCGTTCGGCGGCATCGACATTCGCGTCCCCGGCACCGCTGAGCCCCAGCGCCAGGGTTGACATCGTCGGTTCGTGCCCGATGACTAGCAGCGTGCCGACGGCGTCGTCCACCGTGTTGATTTCGTCGATCAACGTGCCGGGGGTGCTGGCGTAGAGGCGCTCGCTGTATCGCACCGGCGCGTCGATGCCGGTGTTGAGCAACGTCTCCCGGGTGCGTGTCGCCGTGGAGCACAGCACTCCGTCGATGGCGGGCGCATTGGTGCGCAACCAATCGCCGGCGAGTCCGGCCTGCCGGATGCCCCGCGGCGCCAACGGCCGGTCGTGGTCGGCGACACCGGGCGGGTAATCCGACTTCGCGTGCCGCATCAACAGCAAGGTGCGCTGGCCAGTCACGAGCAATCAGAATAATCAGTGCGGCAAGTCGTCGTCATCCCGGTCGTCGAGCAGTTTCCGGGGTGGTGGCCGGTGTTGGTTGGCAGACGAACGGGCCGAACTCGGTTGTATTCGGTAGGCCTAGCGAATGGAGACGATCGGTCGACTGGCAGCACGGTCTCGGCGCCGACGGCCAGGACGCCTAGGGGGACGAATCCTAATTCCTCTGCGAGTTTGTCCCGGGCGTTGTAGAACTTGGAATAGCGGTCCCCCGCTCGTGGCACGCGCTGCCATTGCCGAAGCCAGAAGGCGTTACAGTGAAAGAGTCGTTGCGCACGGGAATTAGATTACTTGTGGCGCCGGGAGTTGCCTTCTGGGTAATCCTCAATTCGCCGGCAGCCTGGGCCGGGCCGGGCGGCAACCTTCCGGGTCCCGGCGTGTGCGACTATCCGGGTGTTGGCGGAAGTACTTTCGAGGCGGGGGCCACGACGTACTACTGCGATTTTCCTATCGAAGAGAACAGCACGCACTGGCACTGCGAATACGGCGGATGGAACATGGGCGGTCCCGGTGGCAACGCCCCCATCGGTGGAAGCTTCATGGGTTTTGGGTTGACCATTCCCGCAGGCGATTTCGGGGGTGCTTCCGGTAGCTGTTCATGGCGCTGGCCGGATAACACCATCGGCCCTGCACCGAATCCACCGGGCGCGTGGAAGAACTATTTGGTGCCCAAGCCGCCGCCGCCCGAACATCGGGCACCCCCGCCTCCATCAGCTGAGCCAGAGTCCGGGCCACCACCGACCATGAATCCGAATCCCGGCGATGAGCCACAGACGCCGGCCTACACCAACCCGGCGTTTCCGAATCCCGGCAGGCCTGTGAACCCGCCAAGTTAGCTTGTGTGGCAACCATCTACTACTTCGCTTTCTGCAGCGTGCTGCCATGGCACCTCGACCGGGTCGATCTCCAGGTATTGCGGCAGTTCCCGAGTACCAGCATGCGAGACTGACTGCAGCGACTTGTGCAGGCCTTCTGGTCTTGATTCACACTGGTGCAAGTCATCTGGGGCATGGTCGCGAGGGTTTTTGACCGCGACCTCGAGTCGGTTTCGGTCCGGACTCGATCCGCCGATCAAGAACTCCAGGATCTGGCCGGATTTCTCACACCAAGACCTGCCGATCGAGGTCCCGCGTCTTGTCGGTGCACAGACCTAAACTCGCGATGCCCCGGTAAACACGCAGTTCGAAAGGGGGTCGCGGCATGCGATTCCTGCACACCGCCGACTGGCAACTGGGTATGACCCGGCATTTCCTCGCCGGCGACGCCCAGCCACGCTATTCGGCGGCCCGCCGCGACGCGGTTGCCGGTCTGGGTGCGCTCGCGGCGGAAGTGGGCGCCGAGTTCGTCGTCGTGTCGGGCGACGTCTTCGAGCACAACCAGCTTCCGCCGAAGGTCGTGGGGCAGTCCCTGGAAGCCATGCGCGGCATCGGAATTCCGGTGTATCTGCTTCCGGGTAACCACGATCCCCTGGACGCCTCATCGGTGTACACGAGCGCGCTGTTCACCGCCGAGCGTCCCGACAACGTGATGGTGCTCGACCGGCCCGGGATCCATCAGGTTCGCCCCGGGCTGGAAATCGTCG
This sequence comes from Mycobacterium sp., assembly GCF_025933915.1. GTDB lineage: Bacteria > Actinomycetota > Actinomycetes > Mycobacteriales > Mycobacteriaceae > Mycobacterium. The sequence goes on along the minus strand of NZ_JAICZA010000018.1, from coordinate 25,527 downwards.
CCGCGCCGTGGCGGTCGAAGGTGCCGACCACCGACCTGGTCGCCGACGTCCTGGACGGCCTGCCCGCAGCCGCGAGCACCCGAATCCTCGTCGCGCACGGCGGAGTCGACGCGCTGGACCCCGATCGGGACAAGCCCTCGCTGATCCGGCTCGCCACGCTCGACGACGCGGTGTCCCGCGGTGCGGTGCACTATGTGGCGCTGGGGGATAAGCACTCACTGACACAGGTCGGCGGCAGCGGCCGGGTGTGGTACTCCGGGTCGCCGGAAGTCACCAACTTCGACGACGTGGAATCCGACCCGGGCCACGTCCTGGTCGTCGACGTCGACGAGGCCGACCCGCGGCGCGCTGTCTCCGTGACCGCACGGCACGTCGGATGCTGGCGCTTCGTCACGATGCACCGGCAGGTCGACAGCAGCCGCGACATCGCCGACCTCGACGTGAACCTGGACCTGATGACCGAGAAGGACCGGACCGTGGTGCGCTTGGCGCTCACCGGTTCGTTGACGGTCACCGACCGCGCGGCGCTGGACGCCTGCCTGGACAAATACGCACGATTGTTCGCCTGGCTGGGCCTGTGGGAACGCCACACCGACCTGGCGGTGATCCCGGCCGACGGCGAATTCAGTGATCTCGGTATCGGCGGATTCGCCGCCGCGGCGGTCGAGGAGCTGGTGGCGACGGCGCGCGAGGAGAACTCCCGCACCGCCGTGGACGCGCAGGCGGCGCTGGCGCTACTGCTGCGGCTCACCGATCGGGGCGCGGCGTGAAGCTGCACCGGTTGGTCCTGACGAACTACCGCGGCATCTCGCACCGGGAAATCGAATTCCCCGACCACGGCGTCGTGGTGGTGTGCGGCGCCAACGAGATCGGCAAGTCGTCGATGATCGAAGCCTTGGATCTGCTCCTGGAATCGCGGGATCGCTCGACGAAGAAGGAAGTCAAACAGGTCAAACCCACCCACAGCGACGTGGGCTCCGAGGTATCCGCCGAAATCAGTTGCGGCCCATATCGTTTCGTCTATCGCAAGCGGTTTCACAAGAAGTGCGAAACGGAGCTGACGGTCATCACGCCGTGCCGCGAACAGCTGACCGGCGACGAAGCCCACGAACGGGTCCGGGCGATGCTGGCCGAGACGGTGGACAGCGACCTGTGGCATGCCCAGCGAGTGCTGCAGTCGGCGTCGACCGCCGCGGTGGATTTGTCCGGGTGCGACGCGCTGTCGCGTGCCCTTGATGTCGCCGCCGGTGACAGCGGCGGGTTGTGCGGCACCGAGCCGTTGCTCATCGACCGCATCGACGCCGAGTACGGGCGGTATTTCACCCCGACCGGACGTCCGACGGGCGAGTGGTCCGCCGCGATCGCCCGGCTGGCCGACGCCGAGGCGGCGGTCGCCGAGTGTGCGGCCGCGGTCGCCGAGGTCGACGAGCGGGTGTCTCGCCACGCCGTTTTGACCGAGCAGGTGGCCGACTTCTCCCAGCGCCGTATCGCTGCCGGCCCGCGCGTTGCGGCCGCGCGGCAAGCCGCCGAGCGGATCGCAGAACTCAGCGCGCAGCGGCGCGAAGCCCAGTTGGTCGCCGCCGCCGCGGCGGCCACGAGCGCCGCGGCGGGCGCCGCCCACACCGGACGTTTGCAGCTGCTCGCCGAAATCGACACCCGCGCCGGCGCTGTCGCCGAATCCGAAGCCCAGGTCCTCAAGGCTGCGGCCGCGCACTCGGCGGCGCTTGCCGAGGCCGAAGCCTGCGACGTCACGCTCGAGCAGGCCACCCAGGTCCTTGCCGACCTGCAGTGCCGGGTCGATGCCGCGCGGCAGGCCGTCGACCGGATCGCCGACCGCGAGCAGGCCGACCGGTTGAGCACTCGGCTGGCCAAGGTCGATGCCATCGAGCGGGATCGTGAGCGAATCTGCGCCGAGCTCAGCACGATAGCCGTCACCGAGGAATTGCTGCGACGAATCGAGGACGCCGCCGCCGCGGTCGAGCGCATCGGCGACCAGTTGGCATCGACGTCGGCGGCGATCGAATTCACCGCTGCGGCAGACGTTCATCTTGTGGTGGGTGGCGAACGGATCTCCTTGGCGGCGGGGCAAAGCTGGTCGATCACCGCCGCCGGGACCACCGAGGTCGAGGTTCCCGGTGTCCTGACCGCCCGGGTCATCCCCGGCGCGACCACGCTGGATATTCACGCGAAACACGCTGCGGCACAAAACGAGATGGCCGCGGCGCTGGCAACCGGTGAGGTGGCCGACCTCACCGCCGCGCGATCGGCCGACCAGCGTCGCCGCGAGTTGCAGAGCACCCGTGATCAGCTCAGCGCCACCCTGGCCGGTTTGTGCGGTGACGAGCAGATCGACGAGCTGCGCGCGCGCCTGGAGCAGCTACGCGCCGAACACCCGGCCGAGCCGGACCTTGGTGTCACGGACATCGGCGCTGCCCGCGCCGAACTCGACGCGGCCCAGCAGAGTCGCGTGGCCGCGTCGAGCGAATACGAGGCACGCCGCCAGGCCGCCGCCACCGCCGCCGCAGGGCTGGCCGACTTATCGACCAGGGCAACCGTCCTGCAGAACACGTTGGAAGCTCAACGCGCCGAGCTGCAGGCGGCCGCCGCCCGGCTGGCCGCGCAGCGCGCCTCGGCCAGCGACGAGGAACTGGCGTCCTCGGCGGACACGGCTTTGCGCGCCGAGCAAGCCGCGGAACAACGGGCCACCGAGCTCGCCGATGCCTTGGCGGCAGCGTCTCCCGATGCAGCCACCGCCGAATTGGCCGAGGCCACAAAGGAAGCCGAGTCGCTGCGCGAACGCTACGAAGAAGCCGCCCGCGCGTTGCGCGAGATCACCATCGAACTCTCGGTATTCGGCAGCGAGGGGCGCCAGGGCAAGCTGGACGCCGCGGAAACAGAACGCGAGCACGCCGCCACCGAACACGGCCAAATCGGCGGGCGGGCGCGGGCCGCGCAACTGCTGCGCTCTGTTATGACGCGCCACCGTGACACCACCCGGCAGCGCTACGTCGAGCCCTACCGCGCGGAGCTGCAGCGGCTCGGACGTCCCGTGTTCGGCCCCAGTTTCGAGGTCGACATCGACAGCGACCTGTGCATCCGCAGCCGCACGCTCAACGGGATCACGGTGCCCTACGCCTCGTTGTCCGGCGGCGCCAAGGAGCAACTCGGCATCCTGGCCCGGCTGGCCGGCGCCGCCCTGGTCGCCAAGGAGGACGCCGTCCCGGTGGTCGTCGACGACGCGCTGGGTTTCACCGACCCCGACCGGTTGGCCAAGATGGGGCAGTTGTTCGACAGCGTCGGGACTTACGGACAGGTGATCGTGCTCACCTGCAGTCCCGATCGGTACGACGGCGTCCAGGGCGCGCATCGCATCGATCTGAGCGCCTAGCCGTGGGCGGCTGACCTCGGCGGATACGGCCGGCGCGACGACCCGGCGCTGCCGTGGTGCCGTGCCTGCAGAATGGGACCATGGCGGTCCGACAGCAATGACGATGAACGCGAAGCGCAGCCGGGTGCAGGAGAAGCTGGCGGAATTGCCCGGCGTGCGCGCCGTACGCCGGCCGATCTCGCCCCATAGCGCCGACGAGTTCGATCTGTATTACGTGCGCACGGGCCACAAGTCCACCCACCCGCTGGTCATCATCCCCGGCGGTCCGGGCGTCGCGTCGGTGCAGATGTACAAGGGATTGCGGAGACGCGCAGCGGCGGCCGGTCTCGACGTCATCATGATCGAACACCGCGGGGTGGGGATGTCGCGCCACGACGATTCGGGTGCCGACCTGCCCCCACAGGCGATGACCGTGAATCAGGTTGTCGACGATGTGGCGGCGGTGCTCGACGACGCCCACGCGAGTTCGGCCGTCATCTATGGCGCGTCCTACGGCACCTATATCGCGGCCGGAGTCGGTGTGCGCCATCCTGATCGGGTACACGGGATGGTCCTCGATTCGCCGCTGCTGTCGCGGCACGACATCGTGATCGTGCGCCGTGCGATCCGCCGGCTGCTGCTCCGGGGCGACAGCCCCGAAACAGCCGCGTTGGCACCGAAAATGCGAAAACTCGTCGATGCCGGTGTGATGACGCCGGCGGCGACACAGGTCGTCGCGACAATCTACGGTTACGGTGGGGCCGACCTGCTCGAGCGGCAACTCGATCTGTTACTGGAGCACCGAAAACTGTTGTGGTGGACGATCTCCCGGTTCACCACCCTGAGCAACCTGCCGTTCCGGTATGAGGAAGATCTGGTGAGCCGCATCGCGTTCCGCGAGCTGGACTACGCGGCCGAGCCCGACGGCCTGCCCCTCGATCCCGCAGTGGCCGAAAGCGAAGCACGCACGCAGCGGGTAACTTTCGAGGACGAGCCCTATGACCTGCCAGCCGAAATGCCGAATTTCGGCTGGCCCACCGCGGTCGTTTCCGGGGGCCGTGATCTCATCACCCCGCCGGCAGTGGCGGATCGCGTCGCGTCGCTGCTGCCCAATGCGGCGCTCTTGAGCTTGCCGAGCATGGCACACAGCGCACTGGATTTTCGTGAGCCCGTCGCGCTCGCCGCGGCCGACGCGGTTCGGCGCGGCGATCTGGATGGGCTTGCCGCCCAGGCCTCGGCGCTGGACGCGCTTCCGCCGCGCCCCGAGGTGCGTCTGCTGTGGAAGTTGATCGAAACGGCGGTCGCGGCCGAAGGGGCACTGCCGATCCCGACGCGGCTGCTGCGGCGGCTCAGCTCCGCGTGAATCCGATGGCGGTGTAGTTCAGGTCGCCCAGACCGGCCGCGCCGAAGTTGGCCAGCGTGCTGCGCACCGCGATGTCGCCGGGCGATTGGGTGAGCGGAAGGCTGAACCCCTCCGCCCAGATGAGCTTGTCCAGGTCGTTGGCCAGTGCCCGCGCCCTGTCGGGGTCGAGTTCTTGCAGCGTTCGTTCGATGGCTGCGTCGATCTGCGGGCCGCCGATCTTGCCGAAGTTGCTTTCCCCATCGGATTTGTAGATCTGGGTCAGCGCTGACAGCGGAAAAGCATCGCCGAGCCAACCGAACTGGGCGACGTCGAAGGCTCCGACGTTGATGTAGTTGGTGAAGAAGCCGCTGCCCGCGCGGGCGACAAGTTCGAGCTTGACGCCGACTTGAGCGAGGCTGTGCTGGGCGATCTGCGCGAACTGTCTGCTGCCTTGGGCGTCATAGAACAAATCACGAATGATCAGCTGACGGCCGTCCTTCTCCCGAAACTGGCCGACCCGCTTCCAGCCCAAGGCGTCAAGCTCGCGGTTGGCCGCGGCCGGGTCGTAGGGAACCACCGAGCTGTTGTCCTGGTAGCCCTTCTGCCCGGCGACATAGATGTGATTGGCCAATGCCACCGGGTCAGTGGTGAGGCCGTATTGGACCACCTCGGCGATGGTCTGCCGATCGATGCCCTTGGCCACCGCGACCCGCAGCGCCTTATCGGCCAGGATCGCTCCCGGGGCTCCGTTGAACGTGATGTGAGACCAGGCCGGGGCGGGGGCGCGCCGGATCGTGATTCCCTTGGTGCGCGCGGCGATGGTCAGTTGATCGATCGTGCCCACCCCGGTGGCGTCGATCGTGTTGTTTTGCAGCGCCGGCAGCCGCGCGGCATCGTCGAGTACCAGGTAGGTGATGCTGTCCAGGCGGGGCCGCGCGCCCCACCATTTCGGGTTGCGGCTCAACACAATCCGCTGGGTTGTGCGATCCAACGACGACGCGATGAACGGGCCGGCCGACGGCCCCGGCCCCTCGAGCTGGCCCTTGTTGAACGCTTCCGGGGTGGCCGTCATGCTCTTGGGCAGCAGCATTCCGTTACCGGCGAACATGCCGCGCCACTCGGCGTATGGCTTGGCGAAGGTCATGACGGCCTGCCGGTCGTCGACGCCGCGGGTCACCGAGGCGACGCGATCGGCACCGCCGGGCCCGGCGATTTCGAAATTCTTGTCGGCGCCGCTCAACGCGTGGATCTGGCTGGCGATGTCCTCCCAGGTGATCGGTGTGCCATCCGACCAGACGGCCTCGGGGTTGATCGTGTAGGTCACCACTTGCGGTGCGGTGCCGGTGAGTTCGACGCTGGTGAAGTAGTTGGTGTCGACCGTCGTCGAGCCGTCCGGGCCGATGATGAAGGCACGTGGCAGGGTGGCCTTCATCATCGCGGCGACCTCGGCCGAATTGCCGTCGATGTGCAAAATGTTGAAGTTCGGTGGGAAGTCGGTGAGCGCGAGTCGCAGGCCGCCGCCGTCTTGCAGTGCGGCCGGATCGTGCGGGTTGATGTCGCTGGTCGTACCGACCTGCGCGTTATGCCCGGTTTCTGGAATCACGTCGATGGCCGGTGAGCAGCCCGACAGCAGCAGTGCAATCGCGAGCAGCGCCGCCACGAACCGGGCGGTACGACGTGGCCTGTCCGCCCGGCTAGACACGTTTGCCCGGATCCGGTTGTGGCACCGCGTTCAGCAGCCGACGGGTGTATTCGTGTTGTGGATTGCCGAAGACCTGCGGGCTGTCACCCTGCTCGACGATCGAGCCGGCGTGCATCACGACCACCTGGTGGGCGAGGTGCTTGATCACCGAAAGGTCATGGGAGACGAACAGATAGGACAAGCCGAAGAGCGCTTGCAGGTCGAGGAGCAGGTTGATGATCCCGGCTTGGATGGACACGTCGAGCGCGGAGACGGGTTCGTCGAGTGCCAGGATCTTCGGCTGCAGTGCCAGCGCACGCGCGATGCCGATGCGCTGCTTTTGCCCGCCGGAGAATTCGGCGGGGTAGCGGATCGCGTCGGCGCGGCGCAGGCCCACGATGTCGAGCAACTCGGCGACGCGCGCGTTGGTGCGGGGCTTGTCGAACCCGTTGGCGCGCAGGGGTTCGGCGAGAAGCTCGAATACCGGAAGCCGCGGGTCGAGCGAGGCGACGGGGTCTTGGAACACGACCTGGATGTCGCGTCGCAGCGATCGTCGGCTGGCCGCGCTCAGTGCGGTGACGTCGGTGCCGAGCACCTCGATCGATCCCGATTCGGGTCGGGTGAGTTCCAAGATCTCGTGCAACGTGGTCGATTTGCCCGAACCGGACTCCCCGACGATGCCCAGGGTGCGGCCCTGCCGCAACTCGAAGCTGACGCCGTCGACCGCGCGGACCTCCCCGGCGCTGCGGCGCAGCACGCCTTTGGTCAGTCGGTAGGTCTTGGTCAGGTCCCGAACCCGGACGACGACCGACGCGTCGCCGGATTCCGGCGAATGGGCTTTCGTGCTGACGCCGTAGATGTCCGCGGCGCTGCGCCCGTCAACCTGATCGGTGCGGATGCAGGCCGCCCAATGATCGGTGTCGACGGACAGCAATTCCGGCTCCTCGACCCGGCATTCGTCGACGACCAGCGGGCAGCGCGGGGCGAAGGGGCAGCCGCGATCCAGGCCGGCCAACGACGGCGGTGCACCGGGGATCGGCACCAACCGGGTGCCCTGCGCGGCGTCGAGCCGCGGGACCGAGCCCAACAGCCCGACGGTGTACGGCATCCGGCGATCCCGGTAAAGGTCTTGCACTTCGGCGGATTCGACGACCCGCCCGGCGTACATCACCAGCGCCCGGTCGGCGAACTCGGCAACCACCCCGAGGTCGTGCGTGATGATGAGCACCCCGGCGCCGGTGACGTCGCGCGCGGTTTTGAGGACTTCGAGGATCTGCGCCTGAACGGTGACATCCAGTGCGGTGGTGGGCTCGTCGCAGATCAACAGGTCGGGGTCGTTGGCGATCGCGATCGCGATGACCACCCGTTGTCGTTCGCCGCCGGAGAGCTCGTGCGGAAACGCGCGGGCGCGTCGCTCGGGCTGCGCGATGCCGACCAGCTCGAGCAGCTCCACCGCGCGGCGGCGTGCCGCTTTCCTGCCCACCCGCGGCTGGTGGATCTCGATCGCCTCGGCGATCTGGTCGCCGACGGTGTACACGGGCGTCAGCGCCGACATCGGATCCTGAAACACCATGCCGACCGCCTTGCCACGGAACCGCGACATCGCATCGTCGCCCAGGCCCAGCAGCTCGGTGTCGTGCAATCGGACCGAGCCGCGCACCTGCGCGTACTCGGGCAACAGGCCCACGACCGCCATCGCCGAAACGGACTTGCCCGAACCTGATTCGCCGACCATGGCGACGACTTCCCCCGATTCGATGCGGTAGCTGATGCCGCGCACCGCGGTCACCGGGTCGCCGCCGGTCCCGAAGGTCACGGCCAAGTCGGTCACCTCGAGCAGCGGGCTCATCGGCCGCCACCTCGCACCAGCGCACTACCGGGGTCGAGCGCATCCCGCAGGCCATCGCCGGTGATGTTGGCGCACACCAAGATCGCCACCAGCACCCCGGCGGGAAACAGGAACACCCAGGGAAAGGTGGTCGCGGATTGGGTGCCATTGGCGATCAAGGTTCCCAGCGACACATCCGGCGGCTGAATGCCGAAACCCAGGAAGCTCAAACCGGTTTCGGCCAGGATGGCCGAGGCGACATTGAGCGCCGCATCGATGATCAGGATGGATGCCACGTTGGGCACCACATGCCCGACGATGATGCGTCGGCTGGACACACCCATATACCGTGCGGCGCGGATGAATTCGCGCTCACGCAAACTCATGGTCATACCGCGCACCATGCGGGAACTGACCATCCAGCCGAAGCCGGCCAGCAGCAGAACGAGCATCAAGATGTTGGCCGAGTTCTTGGTTCGCGGCGTCACGATGGCGATCAGGATGAAGCTGGGCACCACCAACAGCAGGTCGACCACCCACATCAGCACGCGGTCGCGCCAACCACCGAAATAGCCAGAGATCGATCCGACGGTGGCGGCGATGCCGGTGGAGATGACCGCGACACAGACGCCGATCAGCATCGACTTCTGCATCCCCCGCAGGATCTGCGCCAACAGGTCTTGGCCCAGCGCGTTGGTGCCCAGCCAGTGACGCGCGTTCGGCGGCTGCAGCAACGCGGTGAAGTCGAGGTCCTCGTAGGAATAGGGCAGCACCGCGGGCAGCGTGTAGCAGCCGACGAACAACAGCACCAACAACGTCAGCGACGCTACCGCGAACCGATTGCGGGCAAATCTGCGTAACACCAGCGTGCGGCGCGACGTGAAGTCCGCCACGTCGGGGCCTGAAAGCCCGCGGGCGCCATCGATGTTCGCCTGAGAAGTCATGACACCCGGACCCGCGGATCAAGCGCTGCGTAGAACACGTCCGAGAGCAGGCCGGCCAGCAACACCACCGCGCCGGAGAACAACGTGATGGCCGCGATGATGTTGGTGTCTTGTGTCGCGATGCCCTGCACCAGCCATTCGCCCATGCCGTGCCAGCCGAAGATCTTCTCCACGAAGACCGCTCCGGTGACCAGCCCGGCCACCCCGTAGGCAAACAGGGTGGCCAGCGGGATGAGCGCGGTGCGCAACCCGTGCTTCACCAGCGCACGCCGCCGGGTCAGCCCCTTGGCGCGCGCGGTGCGGATGAAATCCTGACCGAGGACGTCGAGCATCGCGTTGCGCTGATAACGGCTGTATCCGGCCGCGGCGGTCAGCGCCAGGGTCAGCGACGGCAACACCAAATGCCGTAACCGGTCGAGTAACCGCGCGCCGACACCGCCGGTCACAGCCGGTGAGGTCTCCCCGGTGTAGTCGAAAATGTGTAGGCCCACCGCCCAGTTCACTCGCAGCGCGGCAAGGATCAACAGGCTGGCGATGACGAACGTCGGGGTGCTGAGGACCAGCAGAGCCACCATGGTGACGACCCGATCGCTGAGTCGGTACTGCCGAATGGCGCCCCACGCCCCGGCTGCGATACCCGCGATGGTGCCCACCAGCGAACCAATGATCAACAGGCGCAGCGTTACTCCGACGCGGCGCCCCAGTGACGCTCCGACGGGCTGCCCGGTGATGGTCGTGCCGAAGTCACCGCGGACGGCGTGCGAAGCCCAGTGCGCGTAGCGGATCGGTATCGGCTCGTCCAGACCGAGCGTGTGGGCCTTGGCGTCGATCACCGCTTGTGGCGGTCGCGGGTTGCGCTGCAACAGGCTGTCCAGCGGCCTGAAGGCCACCGACGTCAGGCAAAACGTCAAAAACGATGCGAGCGCCAGCAGCACGACGTAGTTGAGCAACCGGCGTGCCAGAAACCGAGTCATGCCCGACTCATGCTTGTCCGGGCAGCCCACGTCGCATTGGGACAGGTTATCGAGCCGGCGGCGGAGCGTCGCGCGTGCGGCGCTTTCGGCGACCTTCGGATCTGGTTGATTCTCACGCGTGAATCGCGTGTGATCGGTTGTTACGATCCACCGCGGCACCGAGAGGCCGCGACACTCCCGAGGAGGCTTGCGTGACGGTTACCGAGGATTATCTGGCCAACAACGCCGAGTATGCGAGCACCTTCAAGGGGCCGCTACCGATGCCGCCGAGCAAGCATGTCGCGGTCGTCGCCTGTATGGACGCCCGGCTCGACGTCTACCGCCTGCTCGGGCTCAATGAGGGGGAAGCCCACGTCATCCGCAACGCCGGCGGAGTCATCACCGATGACGTCGTCCGCTCGCTGGCCATCAGCCAACGACTGCTGGGAACGCGGGAGATCATCCTGATCCACCACACCGATTGCGGGATGCTCACGTTCACCGACGACGACTTCAAGCGCAGCATCCAGGAGGAGACCGGGGTCAAACCGCCGTGGGCGGCCGAGTCGTTCCCCGACGTCGCCGAGGACGTTCGGCAGTCGTTGCGCCGCATCGAGGGGAGTCCGTTCGTCACCAAGCACGTCTCCGTGCGCGGATTCTTCTTTGACGTCGCCACGGGCAAGCTCAACGAGGTCACGCTGTAGTCCGGCGGTTGGCCGCCGCGGTCGTAACGCCACGGCGAAATATCGCGAGGATTTTCGCCGCGTCGTTACATGCGCGGCCTCACGTGGCCCGGTAGCTCGCCCTTTCGCACCCCAGGTTGACAGCGCCACCGCTAGCTGGTCTGATATATCGCTAAGGTGCTAAATATGGTCAGTTCTGCCAGGTTTAAATAAAGGGAAAGCTATGACCAGCGATCTGAAGACGGCCCCCGCCGCCGGACAGTACGAATTGAGCCATCTGCGCTCGCTGGAGGCGGAGGCGATCCACATCATCCGGGAGGTGGCCGCTGAATTCGAGCGGCCGGTGCTGCTGTTCTCGGGCGGCAAGGACTCGATCGTCATGCTGCACCTGGCGCTGCGGGCGTTCCGCCCCGGTCGGTTGCCGTTCCCGGTCATGCACGTCGACACCGGGCACAACTTCGACGAGGTGATCGCGACCCGCGATGAGCTGGTCAACGAGTACGGGGTGCGCTTGGTCATCGCCTCCGTCCAGGAAGACATCGACGCCGGGCGGGTGGTCGAGCCGCGCCAGGGACGCAACCCGATTCAGACCGTGACACTGCTCCGCGCCATCCGGGAGAACAAGTTCGACGCCGCGTTCGGCGGAGCGCGCCGCGACGAGGAAAAGGCCCGCGCCAAGGAGCGTGTGTTCAGCTTCCGCGACGAGTTCGGTCAATGGGATCCGAAGGCGCAGCGGCCCGAGCTGTGGAACCTCTACAACGGCCGGCATCACAAGGGCGAACACATCCGGGTCTTCCCGCTGTCCAACTGGACCGAGTTCGACATCTGGTCCTACATCGGCGCCGAGAACATCGCACTGCCGTCGATCTATTACGCGCACCGGCGCAAGGTCTTTCGTCGTGACGGCATGCTGTTGGCGGTCGACCGGAACATGCAGCCGAACGCCGCCGAGCCGGTGTTCGAGGCATCGGTGCGTTTCCGCACCGTGGGGGACGTCACGTGCACCGGATGTGTGGAATCCGAAGCCGCCACCGTCGACGAGGTCATCGCCGAGACCGCGGTGTCCCGGCTCACCGAACGCGGGGCGACCAGAGCCGACGACCGGATCTCGGAGGCCGGTATGGAAGACCGCAAACGACAGGGATACTTCTGATGGCCCCGCCCACCACGCTATTGCGCCTGGCAACCGCGGGTTCCGTCGACGACGGCAAGTCCACGCTGATCGGTCGCCTGCTGTATGACTCCAAGGCCGTCATGGAAGACCAGTGGGCGGCGGTGGAGCAGACGTCCAAGGACCGCGGTCACGACTACACCGACCTGGCTCTGGTGACCGACGGCCTGCGGGCCGAACGCGAGCAGGGCATCACGATCGACGTCGCCTACCGCTACTTCGCCACTCCCAAGCGGAAATTCATCATCGCCGACACCCCCGGCCACATCCAGTACACCCGCAACATGGTCACCGGGGCGTCGACCGCCCAACTGGTGATCGTGCTCGTCGATGCGCGGCACGGCCTCTTGGAACAGTCACGCCGGCACGCCTTCCTGGCGTCCCTGCTGGGCATCCAGCACATCGTGCTCGCCGTCAACAAAATGGACTTGATCGATTGGGACAGAGAGAAATTCGAGGCGATCCGCGACGAATTCCACGCCTTCGCCGCACGTTTGGACGTGCACGACGTGGCCACCATCCCGATTTCCGCGCTGCACGGCGACAACGTGGTGACCAAGTCGGACCAGACGCCTTGGTATGAGGGGCCGGCGTTGTTGTCACACCTCGAAGAGGTGTACATCGCCGGTGACCGCAACATGGTCGACGTGCGGTTCCCGGTGCAGTACGTCATCCGCCCGCACACCCACGAACATCAGGACCACCGCAGCTACGCCGGCACCGTCGCCAGCGGCGTCATGCGTGCCGGCGATGAAGTCGTGGTGCTGCCCGTCGGCAAGCGCACCCGCATCACCGCGATCGAGGGGCCGAATGGTCCAGTGGAAGAGGCGTTTCCGCCGATGGCCGTATCCGTGACCCTCGCCGATGAGATCGACATCTCGCGGGGCGATCTGATCGCACGCACCCACAACCAGCCCAGGGTGGCGCAGGAGTTCGACGCGACGGTGTGCTGGATGGCCGACAGCGCGGCGCTCGAACCCGGTTGCGATTACCTCATCAAGCACACCACCCGCACCACGCACGCGAAGGTGACTGCGCTCGATTACCGGCTCGACGTCAACACCCTGCACCGCGACAAAACCGCGACGGCGTTGAAGCTCAACGAGCTTGGCCGCATTTCGCTGCGCACGCAGGTTCCTCTGTTGCTCGACGAGTACACCAGGAACCCCAGCACCGGCTCGTTCATCCTCATCGACCCGCACACCAACGGCACCGTGGCCGCCGGCATGGTGTTGCGCGACGCGTCGGCGCAGGCGGCAAGCCCAAACACCGTGCGGCACAGGCCATCAGCCATCGCCGAAGCTCGGCCCCGGGGTAAGACGGTGTGGTTCACCGGGTTGTCGGGTTCCGGCAAGTCGTCGGTGGCCATGCTGGTCGAGCAAAAGCTGCTCGAAAGCGGCGCTCTGGCTTACGTTCTCGACGGTGACAACCTGCGGCACGGTTTGAACGCCGACTTGGGCTTCAGCATGGCGGACCGCGCCGAGAACCTGCGCCGGCTCGCGCACGTGGCGGCGCTACTCGCCGACTGCGGCAACGTCGTGCTGGTCCCGGCGATCAGCCCGCTGGCCGAGCAACGCGAATTGGCGCGCAAAGTGCACGTCGAGGCCGGCTTCGACTTCATCGAGGTGTTCTGTGACACCCCGATCGACGAATGCGAAAAGCGTGACCCCAAGGGTCTGTACGCGAAGGCGCGCGCCGGTGAGATCACGCAGTTCACCGGCATCGACAGTCCGTATCAGCCGCCGGTCGATCCCGACCTGCGGCTCACCCCCGACGGCACCGTCGAGGAGCAGGCGCAGCGGGTCATCGACCTGCTCGAATCGCGCGGCTAGCCTGCCGGTCCAGCCCGGCTGCGCCGAAATGCTCACAATGGGTGGCACAATCCTGAGAGTGCGCATGTCAGCGAAGGCGGAGTACGCCGTGCGGGCGATGATCCAGCTCGCCACGGTGTCCGACGGGACGCTGGTGAAGACCGACGACTTGGCCCACGCCCAGGGCATCCCGCCGCAATTTCTCGTCGACATCCTGACCAACCTGCGCACCGACCGGCTGGTGCGCAGCCATCGCGGTCGCGAGGGCGGCTACGAATTGGCCCGTTCCGGCAGCGACATCAGCATCGCCGACGTGCTGCGCTGTATCGATGGTCCACTGGCCAGCGTCCGTGACATCGGACTCGGCGACTTGCCGTATTCGGGACCGACGGCCGCGCTCACCGACGTCTGGCGGGCGCTGCGCGCCAGCATGCGATCCGTGCTGGAAGAGACGACCCTGGCCGACGTCGCTACTGGCGGGCTGCCCAAGCATGTCGCGCAACTGGCCGATGATTATCGGAAACAGGAAAGCCAGCGCCACGGCACGGCGCGCACCGGCGACTAGACAAGCTGCTCAGCGGCTCAGCCGGCCGATCCGTAGGGGCGGGTGAGGATCTCCAGGGCATGGCCGGAGGGGTCTGGAAAATACACCCCGCGCCCGCCGTGATTGTGGTTGATCTCGCCGGGCCGCTTGGCGCCCGGATCCGCCCAGTGCTGTAGGCCGCGTGATCGGATCTTGTCGTAGATGGCGTCGAACTCCTGCTCGGAGACCAAGAACGCGTAGTGCTGGCGCGGGATGTCCGCACCTTCGGGGGCGTCCGCGTAGTCCAGATTGGCGCCATGTTCGAGTTCGACAACCATGAAGTGGCCAAACGGCTTTGGGCTGGGCAGCCCGAACAGCTCGGCGAGAAACTCCGCGGATTCTCGCTTGTCGCGCGACGCGACGATGGTGTGGTTGAAGCTGATGGTCATAGTTCTATCCAGTCAACCACCGATAGCCCGGCCCGACAACGCCAGAAGGGCCTTGCGCTACTTCGGCGCGGTCAACTCGAGCGCGATGTTGTCGGGGTCGCGGAACTCCAGGATGAATGACGGCCCGATGTCCTTGACCGGCTCGTGGGCAACCCCGAGTTCATCGAGATGCGCTGCCGCCGACTCTAATTCGGCTGTGCTAGAGAGCCGGAACGCAATGTGGTCCAGTCCGACACGATCCTCGTCGAAGCGGTCGGCGGCGACGGGCCGCAGCCCGAGTAGCGTGCCGCCGAGGTCGTAGATGACGCCGCCGAACAGGAAGCCCAACTGATCACGGGTGGACTCGTCGGCGTTCTCGGGGACCTCCAGTAACACTGGCCAGCCGAACACGCTCTCGTAGAACTGCCGTGATCGCTCGATATCGGTCACGGTCAGTCGGACATGTGCGATGGAAGTGCTGGTGAAGTCCATTCGCTCCATGGTTCCACTGATGGGCTGCATGTTAAACATGCCAGAATCGCGGTCGTGCAGATAGCGATGACCATGCCGGTGATGGAACCGGATCTGGATGCGACGGTGCTCGAGACCTGGGCCCGCACCATTGACGAGGGCCCGTTCTCGTCACTGTGCTGGGGCGAGCGCATCGCCTTCGACAACCCCGACAACCTGACGTTGCTGGGCGCTCTGGCCGCCTGGACCACCCGGGTGCGGCTGCTGACCACGGTGATTGTGCCGCAGCTACACGACCCGGTCATGCTCGCGAAGGGTCTGGCGACGGGTGATCTGCTGAGCGGCGGCCGGCTGGCCGTCGGCATCGGGGTGGGCGGCCGGCACGAGGATTACCACGCCGTCAGTGCCGACCTGGGGACGCAGACGATGCGCGACATGGCCGAACGGGTGGCTGTGATGAAGCGCGTGTGGGCGGGGGAGAAGATCACCGACTCGGTGCTGCCCGTCGGGCCGGCGCCGGTGCAGCTTGGCGGCCCGCCGCTGTTCGTGGGCAGTATGGGGCCGAAGACCATCCGCAGCGCCGCCGCGTGGGCCGACGGGCTGGCCGGCACCACCCTGGACCTCGATGTCGCCAAGCAGAACGAGCTCTTCGACGTGACGCGCGACGCGTGGGCGCAGGCTGGCAAGCCCAAACCCCACTTGATCACGTCGTTTTGGTTCGCCTTCGGGTCACCCGAGGGGTCCCGCGCCCAGATGCACCGTCATCTACGCCGCTACATGAACTGGATTCCGGCCGAATACGTCGACGCGATGGCGCCGATGACCGGCTGGGCCGGCAGCGAAGACGAGCTGCTGGACGTGTTGCGCACGTTCGAGGAGATCGGCACTGACGAGGTTCAGCTCATCCCGACGAGCTCGGATGTCGACCAGCTTCGCCGCGCAGCCGACGTGGCGGGGCGGCTGTAGCTCGCCCCGGCTCGGAACGGCCCGGCGGGCGGCACAGGGTGAATTGCCGCATCCGGGAAGTGGCGATTTCATTAGCGATATGACGCAGCAGGAGTTGCCCGCCCCGCTGGCCGAAATGACCGGGCTGATGGCGGAGTGCGCGAACAACGGGGATTTCGCCGGGACCGCGCTGCAGGCAAACGAGCTGGTGACCCTGTGCCGGGCAACGCTCGGTGAGCGCAATCCCAACGTCCTCGAGCTCAAGGTCGCGCTGGCCACCTTGCAGCTGCGCGCGGGCGATGACGCCGTCGCCTACGCCGACCTCGAAGGGTTGGTAGCGGACCTCGTGGAGGTGCTCGGTCGCGATCACCTGAGCACGTTGACCGCTCGTCACCTGTTGGCGGGGCGACAACAACCCCCGCTGTCGTCGCTGTCCGAATGGTCGCAGCTCGTCTCCGACGAACAGCGTATTTTAGGGGCCGAACACGAGAGCACGTTGGTGGCTCGCGAAAAGGTGGCTGAGAAGCGTTGGGAGATAGGTGATTTCGTCGGTGCCATGGCCGAGGGGCAACACGTGCTCGCGGCGCGGCGCCGGGTGCTCGGTGACGATCACGCCGACACCCTCGGGACGAGGTTGATACTGGCGATCTGGCGGGGCCGGGCGGGTGACATCCCGGCGGCCGTCGCCGAACTCGAGCCGCTGATCGGCGAACTGCGCGACAAGCTGGGCGACGACCATGTTCATCTGCTCATGGCGCGGCACATGTTCACGCTGTGGGCCCCGGACCGGGCCGGCGCCACGGACGGGGTCGCCGCATGGGAAGCGCTGGTCGAGGAAGAGACCCGCGTGCTCGGTGACGAGCATCCGGTGACCATCGCAGCCCGCCAGGAATTGGCCGGATGGTGTGCCCGACACCGCGGCCACGCAGATGAACCGGGCGCCCAAGGGTCGGTGGACCGGTCCGCTCCGTGACCTCGATGTGCTGCTGGGCAGCACATGAGTCAAGCCGTACGTCAACGGAATTGGCGAGTTATGTTACAAAATCTGAACGTCAGCAGGTGACCAGAATGCCCGCATCGACGTGATCTTGGCATCCGCATCGAACGACATCGTCGAGATGGGCGAAATGCGGGTACGGCTATCACCGGCGTGCAGCGTGAGGTGCCAGAAGAAGGCGGCCTCGCCGCCAGAGACCCGCAATTCGGCGAGTTCGGTGTCCTTCTTGGCGTCTTGGAACCCCGCATAGAACCCGCGGATGGCGTCATGCCCGCGGCGAATGTCGGCTCCGATCGGATCCTCGATGGTGGCGTCCGCGGCGTACAGGGTCACGATGTCGTCGGCGGTGCCGGTCGCGACGAGCGCGAGATAGCGATTGACGGTCTCGGTGATGGCTTCTGGGGACGGCATGGCTTCGGACGCTACTCCTCGCCATCGCCGCGGCTTGAGGTGCGGTATTCGCGGCAATACTGGCGGCGTGACTTTTATCGAACGCCTCGCGAGCCGCGAGATCTATCGGAATCCGTGGATGGTCCTGCGCGAGGATGACATCCGCCGCGCGGATGGCAGTGCCGGCATCTACAGCGTCGTCGACAAGCCGACCTATGCGCTCGTGATGCCATATGACGGGCACCGCTTCCGGTTGGTCGAGCAGTTTCGCTACCCCATCGGGAAGCGTCGGTGGGAGTTCCCCCAAGGTACCGCTCCGGGAATGGCCGACCCCGAGCCGGCCGAATTGGCCAAGCGTGAGCTGCGCGAGGAAACCGGATTGCGCGCAACGGCGTTCGAGCCGCTCGGCGAGCTCGACGTGGCGCCGGGAATGACCAGTCAGCGCGGATGGGTGTTCTTGGCGACGGGGATCGTCGAGGGAGAAGCCGACCGCGAGCACGAGGAGCAAGACATGCGCAGCGCGTGGTTCCCGCGCGAAGAGGTCGAGCAGATGATTCGCCGGGGAGTCATCGCCGACGCGCAGTCGGTCGCCGCGTACGGCCTATTCCTGCTGCGCTGAGCGACACACGTGATCGTGTCCTGGCCGAGATCGCACTGCGTCATCGAACACCCACCATTGACCAATGCGGCCGAGGTTTCGGGTAGTTGCGGTGCTCGCTGCCGTGACTGCCTCGGTCGCCGGAACCCCCGCCGTCTGCGCGCATGCGGTGTCACCGTCGTGGAACGGCAAATACTCGCTGGTGAGGTATGCGGTAAGTAAATCCGGCACCAGCATCGCCGCGACGCAAGCCGAACCCACCTTCAGCGCCGACTACGTCTTCACCACCGCATGCGCGTCGGGCAAGTGCGTGGCCACCGCGACCGACGGCCCCACCCCCAAGAACCCGACGCTGCCCCAGCCTTCGCACTACACCTGGGATGGGGCGAAATGGGTGGAGCGCTTCGACTTCCAATGGGATTGCTATACAGGCGAGGGCGCTGCGAAGGTGTGGGCACCCGCGAGGTCGTGGGCCTTTTACACCCCGCAGCGCGACGGATCGTTGCGCGGTGTCTGGCACACCGACATCAGCAGCGGCCCATGCCGCGGAACCGTCGAAATGCCGGTGGCGGCGTTTGCCGCCGGGCCGACATGACGGAGACGCCGTGAAATCAGTCCGGCGGCGCGGTGGTCATGGAGGCGATGTAGTAGATCTCGTGCCCGGTCGGATAGCCACCGCCGTCAGTGGCGATATGCACGTGGTCGTAATGGTCGGCTGTTTCTGAGCCCAAGTCCGCCATCCAATTGCCCCCGCCGACGCCCGGGTAGATCTTCTGCCGCCAGATCACATGGTTGATGCCCCACCGCTTCGCATTCGCCAGCGCATATCCGGCGATCTGATTGCCGAGGTCGATGCCTTCGGGGGTGTGGAAGTTCGGGATCATCACGTCGATGGCCAACCCGTTGGGATGCCACGGCAGCGGGTCCTGCCGATACCCATAGATGGTCTTGACCTGGGGAAAGAGCACGCCGATGACGCGCGCCGCCCAGATGGTCTTGACCTGTAGCCGATCCTCGGACGCGACCCCGCGCGGCAATGCGAGCTGGAATTGCTGGCCAGCCGAAGGGGCGGGCGGTGCCAGCGCGGTCAGCGCCTCCACCTCGGCGGGACTGGCGGTGTGCGGCGGGCCAGGTGAGCGAGTGGCCGTGGTGGATGGGGTGGCTGCCGGTGGCTCGACGCAGCACCGTGGCTTGGTGCCCTGGGCGTGGATCATGGCGGCCGAGACGACGAGCGACGCCGCGATCGCCAGCCACCGGCCACCGCCCTTGGCGAACACCTTCACGCCCACGACCGGCAGCTTAATGTCGTCTGTGACGCGTGGGGCGATGTTTGGCGAACACTGCGGCCGTCGGCGGATCCCGCTCGCGGCAAGAGCCGGCGGTTCGTTCAGACAAATGTGACCGTCTGGGCCCCAGCAGAAGTGGGTAAACAACGCACTAGCGCGTCGCGGGCAGCGTGAAATCGAATCACAGTCGAAAGGCGGCATCACATGGTTCGTCACGAGGGGGGCCGGTGGGACGTCGGAATGAAGGACGCCGCGGTTTATGTCGAGCGCGTCTCTGACAGCGACGAGCGCGTCTTCGAGGATTCGTTGACTGCTGAGGAGGCCCGCAAGATAGCCGGACTTTTGACGAAGTACGCGGACAAACTCGATGAGCAGCGGGACTCCGACAAGGCCAAGGAGTCCGACGAATCCGAGGAGTCCGAGGAGTCCGACAAAGCCGAGGAGTCCGACGAATCAGAGGAGCCCGACGAATCAGAGGAGTCCGACGAATCAGAGAAGTCCGACAGGCCCGAAGATTCCGAGGAGTCCGACAAGGCCGATAAGTCGTCGGATTAGCTGCAAGATACGCCTGGCCTGCGGTAACGCTGGTGCCCCCGGCAGGATTCGAACCTGCGGCCTTCTGCTCCGGAGGCAGACGCTCTATCCCCTGAGCTACGGGGGCGCACCGACATTCCTGTCGCGCCATGGGGCTTTCCAACAAGCACGCACAGACTAGCGCATCGGGGCGGTCGCCCTGCCACCGCAATGGATTCGAGGCGAGGGCACCCCAGCCAATAGGATGGACGCTCGTGACCCCCGCTGACCTGGCTGAGCTGCTCAAGACCACCGCCGCCGCGGTGTTGGCCGAGCGTGGGCTGGATGCTGCCGCGCTGCCGCAGACGGTCACCGTGGAGCGCCCCCGCAATCCCGAGCACGGCGATTACGCGAGCAACCTGGCACTGCAGCTGGGCAAAAAGGTGGGCGCCAACCCCCGCGAGCTGGCCGGATGGCTCGCCGAGGCGCTGTCACAGGCCGACGGCATCGCGGCGGCAGAGGTGGCCGGGCCGGGCTTCATCAACATGCGCCTCGAGGCGTCGGCACAGGCGATCGTCGTCAACAACATCATCGACGCCGGCGATCGCTTCGGTCACTCCGACGCGCTGGCCGACCACAACATCAACCTGGAATTCGTCTCGGCCAACCCGACCGGACCGATCCACATCGGCGGAACCCGCTGGGCCGCGGTCGGCGACGCGCTGGGCCGGCTGCTGTCCACCCAGGGCGCCGACGTGGTGCGCGAATACTATTTCAACGACCACGGCACCCAGATCGACCGCTTCGCCAGCTCACTGATCGCCGCCGCCAAAGGGCAACCCACGCCGGCAGACGGCTACGCCGGCAGCTACATCAACGACATCGCCGCCCAGATATTGCAGAAGGCGCCCGACGCGCTGAGCCTGCCCGAGTCCGAGATGCACGAGACCTTTCGCGCCATCGGCGTCGACCTGATGTTCACCCACATCAAGGAGTCGTTGCACGAATTCGGCACCGACTTCGACGTCTACACCCACGAAGACGCGATGCACACCAGCGGTCGGGTCGACCAGGCCCTCGCCAGGCTGCGCGAGACGGGCAACATCTACGAGGAGGACGGCGCAACGTGGTTGCGCACCAGCGCCTTTGGTGACGACAAGGATCGCGTCGTGATCAAAAGTGACGGCAAGCCGGCCTATATCGCCGGGGACATCGCCTACTACCTGGACAAGAGGCAACGCGGCTTCGACCTATGCATCTACATGCTGGGCGCCGACCACCACGGTTATATCGCCCGCCTCAGGGCCGTGGCCGCGGCCCTCGGCGACGACCCGGCCACCGTCGAAGTGCTCATCGGCCAGATGGTCAATCTGGTCCGCGACGGCCAGCCGGTCCGGATGAGCAAGCGCGCCGGCACCGTGCTCACGCTCGACGACCTCGTCGAGGCGATCGGCGTCGACGCGGCGCGCTACAGCCTGATCCGTTCCTCGGTGGACACCCCGATCGACATCGATCTGGCGCTATGGTCCTCCGCGTCCAACGAAAACCCGGTCTACTATGTGCAATACGCGCACGCCCGGCTCTCGGCGCTGGCCCGCAACGCCGCCGAGCTCGGCCTGATCCCCGACACCGGGAACCTCGGCCTGCTCAGCCACGACAAGGAGGGGACGCTGCTGCGCACCCTCGGCGAATTCCCCCGGGTGCTCGCCACGGCGTCATCCCTGCGTGAACCGCACCGGATCTGCCGCTATCTGGAAGACCTCGCCGGCGACTACCACCGGTTCTACGACTCCTGCCGGGTGCTGCCGCAGGGCGACGAGCAACCCACCGATCTGCACACCGCGCGCCTGGCGCTGTGCCAGGCGACCCGTCAGGTGATCGCCAACGGCTTGGCGATACTAGGCGTCACTGCCCCGGAGCGAATGTGAACGTTCATCCCGCTGGTCCTCGGCACGCCGAAGAGACCCGTCACGCCGAAAGCCCGCCACGGCCGCAATCCCCCGAGGAGCTGCTACTGCTGGCGCCAAACGTGTGGCCCCGCAACACGACTCGCGACGAAGCCGGTGTCACCAGTATCGCGGGAGTCAGTGTGACCGACCTCGCCCAGGAGTACGGCACCCCGCTGTTCGTCGTCGACGAGGCCGACTTCCGCTCCCGCTGCCGCGAGATCGCGTCGGCCTTCGGCGGCGGCAAGAACGTGCACTATGCGGCCAAAGCGTTTTTGTGCAGCGAGATAGCGTGCTGGATCGACGAAGAAGGCCTCTCACTCGACGTGTGCACCGGCGGCGAGCTGGCCGTGGCACTGCACGCCGACTTCCCACCCGAGCGGATCACCTTCCATGGCAACAACAAGTCGGTCGCGGAGTTGACCGCCGCGGTCAAAGCCGGTGTAGGCCATATCGTTTTGGACTCGATGACCGAAATCGAACGTCTGAATGCCATCGCGGGGGAGGCAGGCATCGTCCAGGACGTCTTCGTTCGTCTCACCGTAGGTGTCGAAGCGCACACCCATGAGTTCATCTCCACCGCACACGAGGACCAGAAATTCGGCCTGTCCGTGGCCAGCGGCGCGGCGCTGGCGGCCGTCGGCCGGGTATTCGAAACCGAACACCTGCGGGTGGTCGGTCTGCACAGCCATATCGGTTCGCAGATCTTCGACGTCGCCGGTTTCGAACTCGCCGCGCGCCGTGTCCTCGGCCTGCTGCACGAGGCGGTCGAGCAGTTCGGTGTCGAGCAGACCGCACAGATCTCCACCGTGGATCTCGGTGGTGGACTTGGTATCTCCTATCTGGCCGCGGACGACCCGCCGCCGATGGGTGAACTGGCTGCCAAGCTGAGCGCGATCGTGCAGAACGAGTCAGCAGCCGTCGGACTGCCGACACCGCGTCTGGTGGTCGAGCCGGGACGCGCCATCGCCGGGCCCGGCACCATCACCCTCTACGAGGTGGGCACCGTCAAGGACGTCGACGTGAGCGCCACCGCTCACCGGCGTTACGTCAGCGTCGACGGCGGCATGAGTGACAACATCCGCACCGCGCTCTACGACGCCCACTACGATGCCCGGCTGGTCTCGCGGATCAGCGATGCGCCGGCGGAGCAGGCGCGTATCGTCGGAAAGCATTGCGAGAGTGGCGATATCGTGGTGCGCGATACCTGGGTGCCCGGCGACCTGCGCCCCGGAGACCTGATCGGGGTGGCCGCCACCGGTGCCTACTGTTATTCATTGTCGAGTCGTTACAACATGATCTGCCGTCCCGCCGTCGTCGCGGTGCGTGATGGGCGCGCGCGTCTGGTCCTGCGCCGCGAGACGGTCGACGATCTACTGAGTCTGGAAGTGAGGTGAACTGTGCCCCGTGACGAAAAGCCGGTCGGTGTAGCGGTACTCGGGTTGGGCAACGTCGGTAGCGAAGTTGTCCGAATCATCGAGGACAGCGCCGATGACCTCGCGGCTCGTGTCGGTGCACCCCTGGTGCTGCGCGGCGTCGGAGTGCGCCGCATCGCCGATGACCGCGGCGTTCCCGTCGAGCTGCTCACCGACGACATCGAAGGGCTCGCCGCACGCGACGACGTCGACATCGTCGTGGAGTTGATGGGGCCGGTAGAGCCGTCGCGTAAGGCGATCCTGCGCGCCCTCGAGCACGGCAAATCGGTTGTCACGGCGAACAAGGCGCTGTTGTCCATCTCTACCGGCGAGTTGGCGCAGGCGGCCGAAAGCGCCCATGTCGACTTGTATTTCGAAGCGGCGGTCGCGGGCGCCATTCCCGTCATCCGGCCGCTCACCCAGTCACTGGCGGGCGACACGGTGTTGCGGGTCGCCGGCATCGTCAACGGCACCACCAATTACATCTTGTCCGCGATGGACAGCACCGGCGCCGACTACGACACCGCGCTGGCCGAAGCCAGCGCGCTGGGCTACGCCGAGGCCGACCCCACTGCCGACGTCGAGGGCTACGACGCCGCGGCCAAGGCGGCGATTCTGGCATCCATCGCCTTCCATACCCGGGTGACCGCCGACGACGTCTACCGCGAGGGCATCACCAAGGTCACCCCGGCCGACTTCGAGTCCGCCCGGGCCCTGGGCTGCACCATCAAGCTGCTGTCCATCTGCGAGCGCATCACGGGCGACGATGGCCAGGAGCGGGTTTCGGCCCGCGTCTATCCGGCGCTGGTGCCGTTGTCGCATCCGCTGGCCACGGTCAACGGCGCATTCAATGCGGTCGTCGTCGAGGCCAAGGCCTCCGGACGGCTGATGTTCTACGGTCAGGGCGCCGGCGGCGCGCCGACCGCGTCCGCGGTGGCCGGCGACCTGGTGATGGCCGCGCGCAACCGGGTGCTGGGCAGCCGGGGCCCGAAGGAATCCAAATACGCCCAACTTCCCATCGCCCCCATGGGTCTCATCTCTACGCGCTATTACGTCAGCATGAACGTGGCCGACAAGCCTGGCGTGTTGTCTTCGGTGGCAGCCGAATTCGCCAAGCGCGAGGTCAGCATCGCCGAGGTGCGGCAGGAAGGTGTCGCGGACGAGGGCGGGCGACGGGTGGGGGCCCGGATCGTCGTGGTGACCCACCGCGCCACGGACGCCGCGCTGTCCGAAACCGTCGACGCCCTGGCCGATCTGGATGCCGTGCAGAGCGTGACAAGCGTGCTGCGACTGGAAGGGACCACCCTATGAGCGCGCCGCGCACCGCCGTCCATCAGCCCTGGCCCGGCCTCATCGAGGCATATCGGGACCGGTTGCCGGTGGGCGACGACTGGACCCCGGTCACCCTGCTCGAGGGTGGCACCCCGCTGATTGCGGCGGCCCGTCTCTCGGAAAAGACCGGCTGCAGAGTTCACCTCAAGGTCGAGGGCCTCAATCCCACCGGCTCCTTCAAGGACCGCGGCATGACGATGGCGGTCACCGATGCTGTGGCGCGCGGCCAGCAAGCCGTCTTGTGCGCCTCGACCGGAAACACGTCGGCGTCGGCGGCGGCCTATGCGGCCCGCGCCGGGATCACGTGTGCGGTGCTGATCCCGCAGGGCAAGATCGCGATGGGCAAGCTGGCACAGGCGGTTATGCACGGCGCCAAGATCGTCCAGATCGACGGCAACTTCGACGACTGCCTGGAACTGGCCCGCAAGATGGCCGCTGACTTTCCGACGATCTCGTTGGTCAACTCGGTCAACCCGGTGCGCATCGAGGGCCAGAAGACGGCCGCTTTCGAGATCGTCGACGCGCTGGGTGCCGCGCCGGACGTGCACGCCCTTCCCGTCGGTAACGCGGGAAACATCACCGCGTACTGGAAGGGGTACACCGAATATCACCACGAAGGCCTGATCGACAGGCTGCCGCGAATGCTGGGAACCCAGGCGGCCGGTGCGGCCCCGCTGGTGAACGGGGCGCCGGTCAAGAACCCGGAAACGATTGCGACCGCGATCCGCATCGGTGCGCCGGCGTCGTGGACGGCCGCCGTCGACGCGCAGCAGCAATCCAATGGCCGTTTCCTGGCGGCCACCGATGAGGAGATTCTGGCCGCCTACCACCTGGTGGCCGAGTCCGAAGGTGTCTTCGTCGAACCCGCCTCGGCGGCCAGCATCGCGGGTCTGCTCAAGGCCG